>NZ_JACSOG010000020.1:0-84452 GCF_014349195.1 Pseudoalteromonas sp. BZK2
AGGTGCAAGAGCAGGCGCAGTTAACACTGTAGTAAACAACGCCCCCTTCTAGGGGGCTAATGCAAAGCCACCTTCTTTAGAAGGTGGATCTTTTACTTTATAATGCCGATAACAAAGACGCTTGTATACTCATTGGTTTTTAATGCAAACATCAGATTTATACCACCATTTTTTAGCACAATTGCTGCCTTTGCTGAACGCTCAGCAAAGTTGCTTTAGCGTTGCCTTATCTGGCGGTGTTGATTCGGTTGTATTGTTACATTTAATGAAGCAAGCTCAACAGCAGCACTCAGAACTTAAAATTGAAGCTGTGTATGTTAATCATGGTTTGAGCAAGTATGCTGATGAGTGGCAAGGGTTTTGCCAATCGCTATGTGAAGAGCTCGATGTCTCATTTAAAGCGGTGCAAGTTGAAATTCATCAGCGCTCGCGTACATCACTTGAGGCACAAGCACGAGAGGCACGATACCTAGCACTCGACGAAAACTGTATGTTAGGTAGTGTAATACTGCTTGGCCAGCACTTGAATGATCAACTTGAGACTTTCTTACTTCGTCTAAAACGCGGCTCAGGCTTGCAGGGCTTAGCATCAATGCCACAAACACGATTATTAGCGTCTGGGCGTGTGTGTTTTAGACCATTGATTAATATCTCGCGTGAGCAAATTGAACAATTTGCCGATGAACTTGCTATTACCCATATCACCGATGATTCAAATGTTGATGAGCGCTTTGATCGCAATTTTTTACGTCATCAGGTTCTGCCTATTTTAACGAAGCGTTTTCAAGGGTTTGAAAAAAGCGCAGCGCGCAGTATTCGGCTTTTACAGCAACAGCAATCACTGCTCGATGAATATACGCAAAGTGACCTTGCGCATTGCCAAAATTCGCAGGGTGGCTTAAGTTGTCAGGCAATTTCGCCCTTTAGCCAGCCCAGACAAGCAAACCTTGTGCGTGCGTGGCTGAATCAGTTTACCCATCAACTACCTTCTGAGAATCAGCTTCAGCAAATTATTGAGCAAGGTTTAACGGCAAAAGCCGATGCCCAGCTAAAAATTTGTTTGCAAAGCGGTGATGTTCGCCGGCATCAGCAGCATTGGTACTTTGTGAAAGAGCAGGCAATACCTGAGGCGATGGATATTGCTTTGCAAAGCGTTGAACTGATTGATGGCCGAAAACTAATAGTGAAAGTGGGTAAGGGTATTAGAAAACCAAAGCCCGATGAGCAAGTAAGGGTTGAATTTAATAAGCCGCAAGCACGTATCAAACCTTTACATAAACCCGGCTCAAACACCTTAAAACATTGGTTTAAAGATGCCAAAGTAGCTCCTTGGTTACGTGCGCAGACACCACTAATTTTTTATAACGATCAACTTGTGCAAGTTGTTGGCTACTTTGTTAGTGAACAGCACAGTGTTGAAGATGGAATTCTTTGGGAGACACTCTATGAGTGAACAACCTCATGTAGGTTTATCACTAGTTAATAAAGCACCACTTGGCTTTGCGTTGTCGGTGCTAGTGGCTGTAATTGCTGGTTTTGCTTATACAGAGCTGACAATAAATACACTTTTTTATGCACTAGCTGGCGGCCTAGTATGCTCATTATTGCTGCTAGGTTACTGGTCAGGCAAAGGCGGTATTTTCTTTATTCTGGGCGTACTTACGCCGCTGGCATTAGTGATGGTATCGCCCCTTACCACCATGGCTGCCTTGCTTTACTTATTAAGCGGCTTCTTCGCTGGTTTTTGGTTAGTATTATTTGGTTATAAACTTATAAACAAAAAAGCCTAGCGGGGGATGCTAGGCTTTTACTCAATTAGTAAGCTCTTGCGCAGTTTCTTCCTGCTGCTTTTGCCTTATAGAGGCCCTTGTCAGCACGGGCAAACACTTCGTTTTCGCAGTCTTGGTTGTTGGCTAGCGTATAACCAATGCTTGATGTTACATCATATTGAGCCATCAACCCTGAGTTAGCAACTAAGCTCATAATGCGATCAGCTATCACCTTATTGGTGGTAAACTCAGGGTCATCGATTAATAATGCAAACTCATCTCCACCAAAGCGGAAAATCGAGTCAGTGCCGCGCACACTACTGCGCAGTACGTTAGCAAATTCTTGTAACACATCATCGCCAATTTTATGACCAAAGTTATCGTTTACTTGTTTAAAGTTATCTAAATCAAGCAACATTAAGCTAAATGGGCGATGTTGACGGCGGCAACGTTCTAGCTTTTGTGCCAAGCTGTCATTAAATTGACTACGGTTATTTAAGCCTGTTAGCGCATCTTTAGTCGCTAAACGTAATACGCGGGTGTACATAAGCGCATTACGTAATGGGTAAACGAGGGCTGTATGGAGCTGCTTTAATTTTGCTTCAATCGCTTTACCCATAGGGAACTGACTAAAGTAAATTAGCTGCCCTAAGCGTTCACTTTCGATATCTAAATCAAAAGAGTACGGTGTTTGGCTGGTATCGCTGCCTGCGCTTTGTGACACTCCGAGTGCAGATTGGAACTGTAAGCCAGATAAATTGATTAGTTGCTTTGCGTGCTCGGCAAAAATAGTCAAAATTTCTTCGATTGATAACGTGGTTTGTAACTTTGCGACCAAATCGTGTGGACTATTTGTTTCATTTATTCGGTAATGCTCTGCCGAAAACGGCAGAAACTCGCCTCGCGCAGACACCCGCTGCGTCAAAATATGGACATTTTCCATGATAATTCTCCCCCCGGAGTGTTTAGATACTCCCATGTAGCGAGATTTGTGCCATATTTTTAAACTGGCCGAAAAACAGATGGTTGCTATATTTAAAAGAGAAACCAGTTTTGTCACTAAGTCTAGGGAGTTGATTGCTTGCAAAATGTGCTGATCCAAGTGTTTGGCTTGCTCGTCGCTGCCGTATTATTTGTTTGGTTTTTCAAGCGAATTGGTTTACCACCCATTCTTGCTTATCTTGCGACAGGTGTACTGGCAGGGAGTCATGGTATTGGCTGGATGGCGCAAAGCCATGAAATGCACTTTGTTGCTGAGCTCGGCATTGTGTTTTTACTGTTTAGCTTAGGGCTTGAGTTTTCATTGCCGCGTTTAATGGCAATGCGCAATATTGTATTTGGTCTTGGCTCCTTACAGGTCGTGGTAACCAGCATAGTGTTTATGCTAATTTTACTGCTGCTAGAGCACAGCCTTTTAAACAGTTTTACTATTGCTAGTTTAATGGCGCTGTCTTCAACGGCGGTGGTGGTGAAGCTACTTAAAGAATCTGGAGATTTAAACCAGCGCCGCGGCCAGTTGGCAATAGGGGTGTTGCTGTTTCAAGATATTGCTGTTGTCCCTCTGCTCATTGTTTACCCCTTGCTAGCCCAAAGTGGCTCTGAAGAAATTGCCGGTGCATTGGCTTTTGCACTTACTAAAGGTGCTTTAGTGTGTATTTTATTGTTCGGCATAGGTAAATGGATTTTGCCTAAAGTGTTTAGCGAAATAGCGCTGGTAAGAACCGATGAGCTATTTATGCTAACGACTTTATTGGTTGCCTTGTTTGCCGCAGGCCTGACTTACCTATTTGGTTTATCGATGGCGTTAGGCGCCTTTTTAGCCGGCATGATGTTAGGAGAAAGCCATTATCGTCACCAACTAGAAGCCGATATTAGACCGTTTCGCGATATATTAATGGGGCTATTCTTTGTGACTGTTGGTATGCAGTTAGATGTGCTTTATGTACTTAATAGTTGGTACTGGATCATCGCGGTATTAATTGGCTTATTGCTATTTAAAATTGCGGTGCTTGCTATTTCTGCGCAAGTGATGGGGGAGCGAAAGCAAGATGCGGTATCAGCGGGTATTATGCTTTGGCAAATGGGAGAATTTGGCTTTGTATTAATTGCACTTGCTTCGCAGCATTTGCTGATAAGCTCAGAGCAAGCTTCGTTTTTAATTGCAGTTGGCGTACTTTCGATGGCGCTAACGCCTTACTTAATTGAAAAAACACCGCTTATTCTCAAAAAACTTGGCCTTTTAAGCCATGCAGGACAGTACTGGCAACAGCCCGCGACAAGTAGCCCTTTGTATCAAAATCATGTCGTTATTTGTGGTTTCTCCCGTGTAGGGCAAACTGTTGCGCGCTTTTTAAAGCCAGAAGCAATTGAATACGTCGCGGTCGAAAGTAACCCTATCTTATTGCAAGAAGCGAAAGCGGCTGGTGAACCGGTTATATTTGGCCATGTGAATCAAAAAGATATTTTAAAATCAGCGGGCGTTGAGCGTGCAAGGTTGGTGATTATTACCTTTACCGATTTTGAGCAAACGCAAATAGTTGTTGATGCCATCAAACAAATAGCACCTGATGTAAAGATATTGGTACGAATGCGCGATGATACCGAAATGGAAACGCTTAAAGAACTCGGTGTTACTGAGGTGGTACCAGAAACCCTTGAAGCAAGTTTAATGTTAGTTTCGCATGTACTTTATATGTCTGGTGTGCCGATGACACGGATCATACGCCGTGTTAGTAAAGAGCGGCGCAACCGTTATAAGTTCTTAAATGGCTTTTTCACTGGCGATAAACTCGATGGTGAAGAGGCCAGTTCAGATAGGCTTGAGTATTTACATGTTATAGCTCTGCCAGAACACGCTTATGCGGTTAATCAGAAAATTAGTGAGCTTAAACTTGAGCAGCGCCGTGTGTCGGTTAGAGCGCTGCGCCGACAAGACCGTGAAATTGACGCGCCTTCATCACAAACTATTTTATTAGCAGGCGATATTTTAGTGTTGCAAGGTAAGCCTCGCCGAGTAGAGCGGGTAGAGAGGTTTTTACTCGACGGTATGGAGTAGCTATTAGCTACTCCAGCTCTAAGAATTTACGAATTTCAGGTAGCTTTTTAAGGCCATCTTGGTAGCCAATTTCAATGAGCTTTTGGGTATAACGTTTTTCAAACAGTAAGTAGCTTGTTAAACTCGATTGCGAACGTTTCTTAACACCAATCATACGTAGTAACACCTTAATTGCCATGGGCATGTCATCATAAAACTGAGCTGCGATTGCATTAAAGTTTTGCGATGGATTGATCACGCAAGTTTCAATTTGTTTAAGCTCTTGGTGTTTGTCGCGTGCAGGTAATAGGCTCAGCGTGCGATTGATACGTTGTAAACGCTCTAAATCAGACTGTAGCGTGTCGGTAAAGACGCTATCGAGTAAGTGGCCTGCAATATTCGAAAGACCAGGGTAATGAGGCTGATAACCCGGCGGATGCAATTCTTTTGGTTCATCAACACCAATAATAAAGATTTTTTCAGCACCTAAATGAACCGACGGACTCAGTGGCGAAAGTTGGTGAATAGAGCCGTCGCCGAAATAGTGGTTATACACATTCACACTTGGGAACACCATAGGTATGGCACTCGACGCCATTAAGTGCTCAACATTTATGCGGGTTGCTTGTCCTTCACGTTTTGCTCTGCGCCACGGCTTTTGTGTAAGTGACTGAAAAAATGCCACAGAGTCACCAGTTGTATAGCTCGAAGCAGTAATCGACACTGCATCTAGGTAGTTTTTATGCAGGTTTCGTTCGATACGCGATAAATCGAGTATTTCGTGTAGCAGTTTTCGCAGCGGCTTATTGTTCAGCAAACTCGCTGGTGGGTGATTTATATGTTCAGATTGAAAACTTGTAAGCATGTTGCGGGTAATATGCAAAAACACACTTAAAAAGTCGCTTTTATAAACTTGAGAGGTCGAAAAATTCTTCCAAACCCATTCAAGTTTTTTGCATGCTAAATGTGCACACGATGCATAACATGCTAATGCAGCGGAATTAATTGCCCCAGCTGATGTCCCATTAATAATAGTAAAGGGCAGCGGTGCTGTACGAGGCATGCTTTGCGTTATCGCTTTAAGCACACCAACTTGATAAGCCGCTCGCGCGCCACCACCTGTTAGTAATAAAGCGATTTTAGAGTGTTGTGTTTTTTTTAACTTACTGCTCATGGTTGCATTTAAATAGTTGTGCGTCTTTACTTTATTTATCAACTGTAAGTCTTTAAGCTAGAAGAAGCAAAGATTAGCTCAAGGCTAAATGGTTTTTTCGTATTTTTATCTGTTTTATTTTTAAGGGAGTGTCTATGTCAGAGCATTCGTCAGAGCCTGAAGTACAAAAGGGTTCATCAAATAACAACCTGATTTTTGCGGTGGTTGTGCTTATCCTTGTTGCTGGTGTGGCAGCGTTTATTTTATTGAAGCCTGAAGATAAACCAGTGCAAGTTGTTGAAGACATTGTTAGCGAACAAGCGCCAGTTGTTGAGTATCAAGAGCCAGAGCCTGACCCAGAACCTGAAGTGACAGAGCCTGAGCCAGAGCCCGTTGTTGTAGATACTGCACCAGAGCGCACTCCAGAGCCAGTTCCAGAAGTTGAGCAACTACCAACGTTAAATGAAAGCGATGAAGTGGTTGTTGCTCGCATGGATGAGTTACTAAGCGACCAAGTGATGAGCTTAATGGTGACTGATGATATTATTCGCCGTGGTGTTGTGTACGTTGATAACATCGCAAAAGGTAAAGTGGCAGTTAGCCATGCACCTGTAGAACGCCCTAAAGAGTCGTTTAAAGTTATCGAGGGCGATATTTTAACAATCGACCCAAATAGCTATGAGCGCTATACGCCGTACGTAAAATTATTTACCAGCCTTAGCGCTGCTCAAGTTATTCGTATGTATGATGAATATAAACCCCTTATCAGTGAAGCTTATGCAGAAATTGGTTACGAAGGTGATGCATTCACAGGCACGTTAGAAGAGGCGATTGATGTACTGCTTGATACGCCAGAGCCTAAAGGTGATATGCCACTCGTTCGTAACTCAGTTACGTATCAATATGCTTACTCTGAGTGGGAAAACTTACCCGATGCGCAAAAACAATTGCTGCGTATGGGCCCAGAAAATATGAAGAAAGTGAAAGCTGCGCTGCGCAACATTAAAGCTGAACTTGAAAAGTAAGCGATAACCCCCTTAATGACAGTGCGATTGTATACCAAGTATGCAATCGCACTTTCTTTTTCGAATACCCCTTGAATAACTGGCTAAAAGTAGAGATAATCCCTCCCGCGCCAAACAAGGCCCTCAATGGTAGTCTTATTGGTCCTCTCGCAACACTAGCAGGTGAACCTGGTCAGGCCCGGAAGGGAGCAGCCACAGCGTGTGACGTGTGTGCCGAGATGCGGCTGGTAAGACTGCCACCCAAAATTCTATTTGGGTGACTTATTTCATTTAAATTCCTTTTAAATTTTTTTAGAACCAATCTTTTATTCTTGTATTAATCTAACTTTCTTTGAGCTTTTTATTTCTTAAGTTATCAAGACATCCACTTTAAGGTTATCTAGACACCCAAGTTAAACAATATAAATTCCGGCTCAATGTTGATGATTTGATTGAAGATGACACAGCTGGTTAGGTACAGGTAATAAAGTTATTCGGACATCCACTTTTGTAGGTATTTTAATAACTAATTTTAAAGCCGGCTTGCTTAGTCGTTCTAAATTAATTTACAGATAAATGTAATGTTTAGGTGATTCTGTAGACATTGTCTGATTAGCGCCTGATTTGGGCAAACTTAGTCCAAATCAGGCTACTTTAAACATTTTCGAGTTTCGGTTTAGGTAAATAGTGCACGACTAGTGCTAATAGAGCTTCTTCGTTTTCGTTTCATGTGATTTGTGTAAGCTGTGATTGCTTGCTCTTTACCAGCCGTATTTTTAAACGAGCGAGTAAAGGAAGTGGTGAGTGTAAGCCAGTTGTCAGTACAAATATCTAGTCTTTCAAGTATTGGTAATGCATCTTCAGGGATTTTCCCTGGTTTATCTTCTCGTATTGAACGGCCTGTCCAATCTACAAGTTGCAGATATGTCTTGAGCTCAAATGGTAGTCCCTTAGGCATATGTTTACGTGGTTTACCTGCAAAGCGCATAAGTGATTTCGGTTGCTTATTATTTTGAGCTGCATTAATTCTAGATTTAATACTGGTGTAGTCAGATTGCTCAGGTAAATCAGCCGCTTTCGCTCTTACAGGGTTTAGGTCAACATACGCAAGGCAAGCTGCAAGAGCTGCTTCATCAAGTAAAGCTTGTGATTTAAAGCGACCTTCCCAAAAGCGTCCTTTGCACTCATCTTCTTGATTTGCTTGTCGTGCAATACTCTCATTAAGAACGCGCATAAACCAACTAATACTGCTGAGCCGTTCTCGATATAAATTTACTCTGGCATTAACCGCAGCGAGCTCGGTTTGTGTTAGCAATTCGCCATTTAAGAATCGTTGGCAAAGGAATGTACTTTTAAATAACTTGTGCCATTTAATCAGAATCGCTTTATTATTCAAACGCTTTGCTTTTGCTATATCAATATGAAGTACTAGATGAGTATGGTTACTCATAACCGCGTAAGCGCAAATATCAATACAAAATATACGACCAAGTTGAAGTAGTTTCTTTTCAACCCAATCGCGCCGGTGTTCATACGAACGACCTGTTAGTGGGTCTTGCCCGCACAAATAAGCGCGACGAACGCAGCGTGAAATACAGTGATAGTAAGGCGTGTTTGAAACGCTAATTAAGTTTCTACGAGGGGTTGCCATGCTCTTCTCCTCCATGAGTTGAACACTATAAGCTTAGCTGTAATTCTAAAGAGTGAGAAACAGAAAGTAGTTTATTCGCTTTTTTGTTAAACAATTGACAATTTGTTTCGCAAGTAATCTTAGGTTGATTATACTTTAAAAACTAGTAAGTTAACTCGAAATCATAAATGTTGACTTGCTAGAATCCCAACATATAAGTTTCTTTATTTCTAGCTCTTTTAGTATGTTGAGTAGTTCGGTTTCAGAAAGACAGCAATTCTGTTTTAGGTTATCAATAGAAATTTCTTTATTAGAGTTGTTAACTTTTGAGGCTAACATAATACGATAAATTAATTTTGACTTGCGATTCATAATGCACTCCCCACATTTGCATAGCATTTTATAATAAATTGCTACTCTCTAATTTGTTAAAGCTTGGTTTTGTTGAGGAAAGGCATTGCAAGCTTCCTCTATATAGTTTCATTACAAGCAAATTAGATGTGTTTATTATTAGATTTTATGTGTATTGATGATTTTTTCGACTATGAGCGATCTTTTTCGCTAAGTCAAATGCAATTGATATGCTAATTTTACCAAAAGTGGGTGTCTAATTACGTGATGTCTCTAGTCCTCTCTAAAGTAGGTGATTAATTATCTTTAAACATGGGTGTCTTTTTATCATTTCTCAATTAATTATCTTTAAACATGGGTGTCTTTTTATCATTTCTCAGACACTAGCTGTTGGGATTTAAACTGTTAGTGCTGGAGTCATGTTCTCTAATTATGGGGCCGTTTTTATTAATCAGATAAGTTTTGGCTGTGCTGTGAAATGGCATTATTTAAGGCTTCAAAGAGTAGATGTTTTTCAATGGGCTTACCAACATGGCAGTAAAAACCACAGTTCTTGTATTCTATAATATTTTCTTTCATGACATTTGCTGTTAACGCGATTACCGGAGTCGTAGGGTTTAATGCTCGAATGTGTGCACAGGCTTCAATCCCCCCCATTTTTGGCATTTGGATATCCATAAGAACGAGCATAGGGTTTATTTTTTTAAATAAATCTATAGCCTCTAAACCATCTTTGGCAAACTGAACATTGGCATTTGTTTCGGCCATTAAGGATTGAATGACCATAGTATTAAGTGGGTTATCTTCAGCAATTAGAACTGTTTTACCTTCAAGATTGGGAACATCAGTTATATGGGGGCTTTCTATGATTTGCTGCTGCTCTGCTATTTCTAGCGGTAAAAATATGGTAAAGCGTGTGCCTTCGCCTAATTTACTATCAACGTCTATAGTACCTCCCATCCGTTTAATTAAGTTTGTTGTTATTGACATGCCAAGGCCTGTGCCGCCAAAGCGGCGTGTAATACTATTATCAGCCTGTTGAAAGCGTTGAAAAAGATTTGCCAAACCTTCTTCACTCATACCTATTCCTGTGTCTAATACTTGTAACTCGATACCTGGGATTAAGTTTTTTACTTTTTTCTTTACAATAACTTGTATACCACCTTGCTCTGTGAATTTCACAGCGTTAGAAACTAGGTTTAAAATTATTTGCCTAATACGAACAGGATCACCAATCCATATATTTTCGACATTTTTGTCTATATCAATGTTTAGCTCGATAGACTTTTCGTTACAGATAGGTAAAAAATCAGAATTTATAGATTCAACTATTTTTATCAAAGAAAAGTTAACATTTTCGATTGTAAGCTCGTTCGCTTCCATTTTAGAAAAGTCTAAAATATCATTAATAATAGTAAGTAATGATCGGCATGAAAAAAGAGCTTTTGAGACAATTTCTATGTTTTGGGGCTTTTGAACATTAGGTTGCAGGATTTGTAGTAAACCCATAATGCCATTTAAGGGGGTTCTAATTTCATGACTCATATTAGCAAGAAATTCTGATTTAATTCTTGCCCCTTCTAATGCTTGATCAGTTAAAGCTTGTTGCTCTTTATATGAGGTAGATAGCTTTTTAAAGTAAAAGAGCAAAATACCAGCCAAAAGTACAATCGTCAGAATATGAACTGTATATGCAAATTTAAAGTTTTCATTAATCGCCACACTCTTTTTCTTAAGCATGGTGTTTACGTGGCTTTCAAAGTCAGATAGAGCTGCAAGGGCTTTCGCATCATCAACTTTTACAATGTCGTCAATAGCTTCACTAGAAGCGCCTTGTTCAATCATTTTGAGCGCTAAATCAAGCTTTTCCTCATAATTAGCTAGGGTCGTTCTTACACCGCCGAGAGCTTGCTTGTCGTAATTTTCTACAGCTTCTAGCTTTTCAAGTATTACTTTTATTTCGTAAATTTCTTTTTTTATACTAGGGAGGTAAAGATCAACATTTTTTCTTAAAATTAGATTTTTAAAGTGGTGTATAAAGCCACCATATCCTAACCTTTGCACCAAGGTGTCATGTAAAACATAAACGTTGCTTGCAGTATTGGAATAATCACGCCATTGGTTATCAACATGCTTGTAAAAGAATAATGAAGTCACTGTTAGCAGAATGACTAATATAATCACAATTACCGCGTTTACTCTCAGCCTTGTTTGAGTTTTCTTTAGCGATTGAGTCATGAGTCTTGTACCTACTAATTAGTAACTCTAAGCATAGCATTTAAAAAGACAATCCGTGACTTTTATTACTTAAGTTTTACCTATATCATTATTTAATAATACTTAATTATGTTTTATGTAAGGCTATTGCTACCTGTGTTAAGAGTTTCTGATTTTCGACTGCATGGATACAGAAGGGAGAGCAATGCGGGAGCAATTGCCGAAAATAACTAAATAATGAAATTTTTGCTTTGTTATCAACGAGGTTTTATTGCCTCAAAATAGTCTACCTAATTAAGCGCATAGGTATTAGTTTTTGCTATTAAATCGTGCAGGGTGCTCATAATAGAGTAATCATTTTTTATTTATCGTTTCCCACTCTGGCGAGTTACCTATTTTTTCGACTAAGAAATCTATAAGAACTCTTACTTTAGCCGTAAGTACATTTGATTTCGGGTATACAAGCCAGATAGCGCTGTTATCACTTATTTGATAATCAGGTAAAACTCGAATTAAAGAACCTGCTTCTAGCTCAGTATGAATATTCCACAATGAACTCATACAGATACCCACGCCAGCTTTTGCTGCTATACGCATACTTGCGCCATCATCACACAAAATGCGTGGCTTACTTTTTTCAGGTGGAAAACTAAAATGATCGCTGCAATTAGGGGTAATTAACTTACGGGGTTTGGTATTTAAAAACACTAATAATTGATGTTGGATAAGCTCTTCAGGATTCCTCGGTGTGCCATTACGAGCCAAGTAGTCTGGTGAGGCACACAATATCCGAGTGTCTTTGGCAAGGCGTCTGCAAATCAAGCTACTATCTTCCACAGCGAGGTTTCTCAGTGCTAGATCAAACCCTCCTTCAATTAATTTAACTTGGCCATCTGAGAGCATGAGTTCAAGGTTTATATCTGGGTAGCGGTCTAGGAATTCTGGCAAAATAGGCATGATAAAGCGCTGCGCAAACGTACTTGATGCAGCAAACCTCAATGTTCCGCTAATATTAAGGTTACCTTGTCCTAAGGTTGCAAGCGCGGCTTCTTGTTGAGCAAGGATCTCTTTGGCATAAGGTAAAAACTCCATGCCAGCAAGTGATAAAGTTACTTTCCTTGTCGTTCTGTGGAATAGGTCTGCTCCAACTTGCATTTCTAATTTGGCTAACCAGGCACTTGCTACAGATGGAGTAAGGCCCAGCTGCTCGCCTGCAGCACTAATGTTGAGTGTCTCAGCCGCTAACACAAATAGTTTAATGCAATTAGTGTCCATCAATTATCTCGAAAATCAGAATTCTGATTCTTTTTATACGTTATTTATTCGTTTTATCCAAAGCCTTAAGCTTTATTTGTAAAACTAAACATGACAAATGCAACTAAAGGGGAGAGTTTCAAATGTGAACGTAAGCCGTATTTATCAACTGCATAGCAGTGATGAATTTATTTCTTTGACTAACTTCACTGACCCCTTATTAAAAGGAATCATTATGTATGCCTAAAACAATTCTATTAACAGGCGCTACAGATGGCATTGGCCTAGAGACGGCAAAAAAACTTGCTTCATTAGGTCATACGCTTTTACTTCATGGTCGTAGCCAGCAAAAGCTTTTACAAGCAAAAGAGTTGATAGAGGCGCTTTATAGCGGTGCAAAAATTGATACGTTTTTAGCAGACTTATCAGAGCTAAAACAGGTGGTTGAATTAGCCAATCAGATCAAAGCTAAATATTCACATATTGATGTACTGATCAATAATGCTGGCGTTTTTAAAATAGCAAATAATCTAGGCGAGGGTGGTCTAGATGTACGCTTTTTAGTGAACACGATTGCGCCTTATATTTTGACCAAAACTTTATCTGCTCTTATGAATGAAAATAGTCGCATAGTGAACCTATCTTCAGCGGCGCAAGCACCGGTTAGTATTGCAGCACTTAAAGGCTTGCAAGCATTGTCTGATAGCAGTGCTTATGCGCAAAGTAAATTAGCGCTAACTATGTGGACGCTACAATTGGCAAAACAATGGGCAGACAATACTCCTTCTTTAGTGGCAGTTAATCCAGCCTCTTTTTTAGGAAGCAAAATGGTTAAGGAAGCATATGGTTCACAAGGAAAAAATTTGGCTATCGGGGCTGATATTTTAGTTAAGGCTGCGTTAAGTGACCAATTTACAGGTATGACTGGCCGTTATTTTGATAATGATATTGGTGCATTTTCGAACCCACATCCAGATGCGTTTGATACAGCAAAAAATACTACTTTGATTATGGCGATGGACGAAGTTTTAACTCGTCTAGATGTAAAAATTTAGAGCTTATTTTTACGATAGCTTTTTTACAGCCGCAACCAATAAAAACACTAGGGATAATTATGAAATACGAAGGATTTACAACATTCACGACCACTCAGTCTGGTGGTGTATTAACTGTTACGTTTGATTTTGGGCCAGTTAATGTTCAGGGCCAAGAAATGCTTGCTGATTTAAATAGTTTAGCAATGCGTTTAGAGCGAGATAAAAACACTAAAGTTGTTATTTTTCAATCAGCAAACCCTGAAATTTGGGTTTGCCACTATGATACTGAACTATTGAAAGATATGTCAGTTGAAGTTGTTTCACGCGATGAAGCGAAGCCGCTGGACTTACAATCAATTTGTGAGCGCTTAAGTAAAGTGCCGCAGGCAACAATAGCAAAACTAGAAGGTTTTGCACGCGGTGGTGGCCATGAACTAGCGCTAGCGCTTGATATGCGATTTGCAGCTCGTGGTAAGTTTAAATTTATGCAAATGGAAGTTGGTATGGGTATTTTACCCTGTGGTGGCGGTGCTTCAAGAATGGCTCGCCAGACAGGTTTAGGTCGTGCTTTAGAAATTATTTTGAGTGCCCGTGATTTTGATGCAGATGAGGCTGAGCGCATGGGTACCATTAATAAAGCGCTTAACCCCGATGAGATTGATGAATACGTTGATACGCTAGCAAACCGAATTGCTCAGTTTCCTGCTGAATCAATTAATGCATGCAAACAAATGGTATATGAATCAATTGATAAGCCAATTGCGGAGGCATTAAAAGCAGAAGCATATTGGTTATATCAAGCAACCAGTAAAACACCTGCAATTAAGCGCTTCACTATTGCCGATGAGCAAGGCCTTGAGCATGACATAGAAAATCAGCGTAATTGGCCGGAGTTAGTGATGAAGGTACAAGAAATAAATTAGTACTGTGCTAACAACAAGATTTGTAACCCCAAGAGAGTTCTCTTGGGTTTGCTATTAGAGGAAATTTAATATGTTAAAGCTATCATCACTAACAACAAGTGTAGTACTTATTGCTGCATTTTCAGCCGCTGCTGATGAAAAAAGGTTGGATAAGTCTGAACTTGTCCCCTTAGAGTCTGTAAACTGGGGATATTTAAACCCTCTACGTGGTGACAAAAGCCCTGGCGCAGCAAACTTATGGGGCGACAGAACAATAGATTCTGCAACCGGTATGCTAGTGCGCTTTAAACCGGGCTTTTCATCTCCTGCGCATATTCATAATATTTCATACCGTGGCATTGTCATTAAAGGACTGATGCATAATGATGACCCAAATGCGGAATTGGATTGGATGGCAACAGGGTCATTTTGGACGCAACCTGCAGGGCAAAATCACATAACAGCTGCTAAGGCTGAGACCAATCTCATATACCTTGAAATCGATGAAGGGCCTTATTTGGTTAAGCCTTCTAAGGCGCAGTTTAATAATGGCGAGCACTCACTCAATCTTCATTCAGACAACATGGTATGGTTCAATAGTGATGAGTTAACGTCATTAGACTCTAAAAAGGTTACCCTTACCCCTCTTTGGCAAAAACAAAATCAACAAGGTGTTTTAGTTAAACTTGATGCGGGTTTTAATGGGCAATTAACAAGTGAAAGAGGTTCATTACGCGCAGTTTTGATCAGCGGCGAGCTTAACTACCGATCTGTTGAACATAGTGAAGCAAAACAAATTGAGGCTGGTAGTTACTTCTCGTCAGTTGCCGGTTTTAAACATCAGCTAAAGACTGAGGGTGGAGCAATCGTTTATGTGCGATTTAACAATAAACTACAGATCAGTGAACAATAACTATTTCAAAAGATAATGCTTTAAATTAACTAACTCTACTGTACTTTTTTTGTACTTGCTGTATCTTAAGTTGGTACGCAATTTTAAGGTTTCATTGAGTGTAGACTAACACTCATATGTTAAGTGGAGTAAAGGATATGCACGCACACACAGTTATAGAGTCAGCAGCAACTATTCAATCGGGTGTCGCAAAAGCGGATGGTAAGCTTGTAGTTACTGAACAAGACATTGTTTTTGAACCGTTTAATAAAGAGCTAGGCTTAGGCCCATACACATTTTCCCGAGCGCAAATCAATAACGTTGGTAAGTGTTCAGGTAAAGGCGCGGGTATTTTGCCAATCACAGCAGATGGAATTCGCATAACTTTAAATAATAACGATATATTTGAGTTCATTTTAGCAAACCCAGATGAGTGGCTAAGCGTACTAGCTCACTAAGCAAATCTTCAAAAAGACGGCATATTTTAGCAACTTGTCATAATATGCCGTGTTAGCTTTTCATTAATTAATTTCCTTTCTTCGCAACTATTTACACTTAAAAACAGCATACATTGCTATACATTCACACCCTAGCAAGGCATCATAACTTTTTCTAAGGAGAGGTTATGATGCTTAAATCTTTGTTACCACTGGTTTTATGTACCAGTTCTGCAATAGCTGCAACAAATCTGCCGGATAATCGTCATATTGTTGTTAAAGGTGAGGCTGTTGTGCGTACAGCCCCCGACAGGGCTGACATCACGTTAGAGTTTGAAGCTGTTAAAGCTGAAAGCGTGCAGGCTAAGCAGCAAGTCGATGAACAAGTAAATAAACTCCTTGCGGGCTTAAATAATTTCTCAATAGACGAAAAAAGTATCTCTGCGGGTCGAATTTTCGTAGAGCCGAACATGCGCTATGACGAAAACGATAACCAAGTTAAAGATGGTTTTCGAGCCACGCGAAAGGTCAAAGTCAGCCTTAAACAACTCTCCCTTTTGGATGGCTTTTTAAACTTTGCGCTTAAAGTGGGTGTCAATCAAATCGATCAAATTCAACTTTTATCAACCAAAGCCTCAGATTACGAGCAAGCCGCTCTTGATAAAGCAGTAGCGAATGCCAAACAGCAGGGAAGTAGCCTCGCTAGCGCATTCGAAGCGAAACTTGGTCGGGTGTATAGTATTCAATCGCAAGAGGTAGGTAGTCACTTTGGCTATGGCAGCAACACAAATATTGAACGAATCATGGTAACGGGCTCACGTATTAATACAGTCCCAGAAGGTAAGTATTTACAAGAATCGATTACCTTCAGAGCAAGTGTCAATGTTGTGTTTGATTTAGTTTTGGAATAATTAATTCCCTGTTTTTAAAACATCAAGGCAGCCTATGAATCTTTAAAAGCAGCTTTGATTTTGTTTCTTCTCTTTTCATTGCTAACAAGGTATTGATTGTATTTAGTTTATCTCTTTATGGGTGGTGAACGCTTAAAAGTTGAGAATTAAATATTTTACCCCAAGTGTGTTTTTCAGAATAAAATATCTTGATTTTATAATTTATTACTAATATTGTAGCCGCATTGTAACAATAAAGTTGTTACCAATTGTTGTTCTTAAGAGCATTTATGTAGTTTGTAGTCACAAAATCTCTCACTTTACAAAAACTATAAGGTTACAGTTCCATGAATAAAAAATTCTCAGCGCTAGCGGCTGGTGTTAAAAAAGCACTTATTCCTACTTTAGTTTTAAGTACATCAGTATCTGTTTATGCAGCTGATCAACTGCCAGAAAAGAAAAAAGCAACTAAAGAAGATATCGAGCAGATTGAAGTAAGAAGTTATGCTGCATCAGTTGAGAAAAGCATTAATATGAAGCGCTTTTCAAACAGTGTAGTTGATGCCGTTTCTGCTGAAGATATTGGTAAATTTCCAGATCAAACTGTCGCTGATGCACTACAGCGTATTCCGGGTGTACAAGTTGAAAAAGACCTAGGTGGTGAAAGCGACCGAGTTAGTATTCGTGGTACTGCACCGCATTTAAATATTACCTTGTTAAACGGGCAAAACGTTGCTTCAGCAACTGCTTCAGCTTCAATTACGCGTCCTTCACGAGGGTTTAACTACTCGCTGCTACCAGCTGAATTAGTAGATACGCTTGAAGTATATAAGTCGGCAGAAGCAGACATTGATGAGGGTTCTATAGGTGGTACCGTTGTTGTAAAAACTCGTAAACCGCTCGATAGTGAAGCGAATTACGCAGCGCTCTCTGTTAAGGCTTATCATTTTGAAAATGCTGAAGAAACTAAACCGTACCTTTCTGGTTTGTATTCGTGGAAAAATGAAGCACAAGATTTTGGTTTTAATCTAGGATTTGTTCATAAAGAAACTGCGACCCAACGTGATAGCAAAGAAGTTCGATTCGGCTATCGCAGTACCGATGCAGATCAAGATGGCAACGCAGAGTTTTACCCTGGCGCGGTAGGCTATAACCGATACGCAAGTGATAGTGATTTAGATACCGCAACTTTGACGTTTCAATATGCAGCTAATGACAACGTAGATTTTGTTTTTAATAACTTATATTCAAAATCTGAGCATGAGTCATACGGAACATACTCAAGCGGCTTTATTTTGCAAAACATTGCAAATGTAGAAAATCCAGTCATTGTTGATGGCACTTTGATTTCGGGAGATCTGCCGGCCCATAATAATTTAGGATATTATGGCAATGCAGGTTATGAGGGGGAGTTTAAAACTCAAGCGCACGATTTAAAAGTGACATATAAAGCAGACAATTACACTGTTACAGGTCAGCTAGGTTATAGCAAGGCTGATGGTGAAGTAAGTGATGTTTACTCAGAATATTACGCAAATACAAGCGCATCATTTACATTAGACAATGGAACGCCAGATGTAACATTAGACGCTGATTTAAGCGCTGATGATTATCGCTTAGACTACAACCATAAAAATGACATATACAACGACTCAAAGGAAGTTTACGGGCAGCTAGATTTTGAGTATCTATTAGATGGTGACTTCTTCAAAGCAATCAAGGCTGGGGTTAAGTACCGAGAGCATTCAAAAGCTGCAAGTTTAATAAAAGCGAATTATCCAAAAGTATCATCAGATGGTGAACAATTTAACTTAGGCATGTTCGCAAGCGATTCGACAGATAATGCAATTTTATGGCAGTTTGATAATTCAAAATATGCTGATTGGATATCATCAACAACACCTTCTACAGCGCCATATGAACACCTTGATTACACATTCGATTTAGAAGAAACCGTCACCGCAGGGTATGTAAAAGCGGTGTTCGATCATAATAAGTGGCGCGGTAATTTTGGGGTTCGAGCTGTGAAAACAGAGCTAGATTCTCGTTCTGTTGAATACACAGGGCGCAGCTTTGCACCTGAAAATATTCAAGATATCAATAGCTCTAATAGCTACGATGATATCTTGCCGAGTGTGAATATCAACTACGACTTTACAGATGATGTGGTTGTGCGTTTTGCTGCGGCAAAAGTCATGTCTCGCCCGGATTATGACTTCTTATCTGCCCGCAAAAGTGGTTATTGTGCTGCAGCTACAGGCTGTAAAGGCTCTGAGGGTAACCCGAACCTGAAGCCTTACCGTGCGACTCAATATGACTTATCTGCTGAGTGGTACTTTAATGAATCATCTATTTTATCGTTTGCTTATTTTTATAAAGATATCGACTCATACATAACCAATGCCACTATTGAAAAACAATGGACCTGGACAGATCCTGATACAGGCGTGGAAGAAGTTCGTGATTTTTTAGTGACCCAGCCTCTGAACGGTTTAGGCGGTGAGAACTCAGGTTTTGAAGTTAACTACACGCAGAAACTCCCTTACGGCTTTGGAGTACAGACAAACTACACCTATTCAGATGCACAGTTAAAACAAACTGCAGAGCAAAAAGAGGCAGGTGAAGAAGCCGTTTTACCTAATAATTCAGAAGATACCTTTAACGCGACAGTATATTATGAAAACACAACCTTTAGTGCCCGTGTTTCTTATACTTATCGTTCAGAGTATTTCTACACTAACTATCTTGGTTTGAACCAATATAAAGATGGTTTTGGTCAGTATGATCTTAATATTAGTTACAATGTTACTGAAGATTTAAACCTTGTATTCCAAGCAATTAACCTCACGGATGAAGAGCAAGAAGCAACGTCGGGCAATAGCACTGGCATGTCAGATGCTAATCGCCCATTAGCGATACACGATTATGGTCGTCGTTTCTTACTTGGCGCACAAATGAAGTTTTAATTTTTCCTTTTGAATTTGATACATGTAGGCACAGCAAGTCTTTGTTGTGCCTTTTTTGTGGGGTATACAATGTACTTTAAAAACGTTTTCTCTTTGATAATATGCTTTGTTTTGAGTGCGTGCAGTTTCGTACAAATAAAGGAGATGTCTAATACTGAAAAGCAGTTGTTAGGTAACATCCATCAAGATCATGTTGCAAGGGAGTTTCGTGCGGCATGGGTTGCTACTGTTGCCAATATTAACTGGCCTGATGAGCCAGGGCTGTCAGTGATAGAGCAAAAAGAACAAGCTATTCAAATTCTTAATTCACTTCAAAAACATAACTTTAATACGGTTATTTTTCAGGTTCGACCGCAAGCCGATAGTTTGTATCAAAGCTCTTACGAACCTTGGTCTTATTACCTTTCTGGTGAGCAAGGTAAAGCGCCTGAGCCGTTTTATGACCCATTAAAATTTTGGATAGAGCAAGCACATAAACGAGGTTTAAAGTTGCATGCATGGATAAACCCTTATCGTGCTCATCATCATATAGGGGGCCCAATTTCAGAACAATCAGTTGTTGAAAAAATGAATGAAAAGGTAGTAAAACTCAAAAATGAGACCTATTGGTTTTTACCAACCGATCAAGCCGTGGTTTCACATACATTAAATGTATTAACCGAACTTGTAGATAGCTATGATTTAGATGGTATTCATTACGATGACTATTTTTACCCTTACCCTTCTTACAACAACGATGAAGATTTTCCTGATGCTGAACAATACAGGCAATATGTGGCTGAAGGCGGGGCACTTTCGATAGGTGATTGGCGTCGTGAAGCTGTAAATCAGTTCGTTAAACGCTTATATCAACGAGTAAAGCAATCGAAGCCTCATGTACTTGTTGGCATAAGCCCATTTGGTATCTATAGACCTGGTGAACCTGAAACTATTCGCGGGATGGATCAATATGACAAGCTGTTTGCTGATGCTAAGCTTTGGCTTAATGAAGGATGGCTTGACTATTTTTCGCCGCAACTTTATTGGCCAATAAACCAGTATGCACAAAGTTACCCGCTCTTATTAAGTTGGTGGCAATCTCAGAATACGCATGAACGACATCTGTGGCCTGGTATTAATGCGTTACGCTCATTTGATGAGGCCGGCGTTGATGAAGTCGTGAATCAAATCATGATTAATCGTGGTTTTTTATCAACATCACCCGGTACAGTGTTTTGGAATGTAGCAGCACTTGATGGCAGCCAATTGATGAGTGATGTGATTGCACAAGGCGTTTATCAGCATCAAGCATTAATACCAGAAACTCCGTGGATAGCTGCGCCGCACTTAGCGGCTGTTAATGTTGATATGAATTATGTTGGCGAAGACATCCATCTTACTTGGAGTCATTCTAATTCTGAGCAAGTATCACAGTTACTTGTCTATCTAAAATATGCACAGCAGTGGCAATATCATATCTACTCAAGTGAGGAGAGTGTAATTTCTGTTGCGGCCTCTGAAGGACAACGACCATTAGAGGCAATTAAGGTAATTGCTATTGATAGGCTCGGTAACCAAAGTGATGAGATTGAGTTGTTATTCCAATAGCACCTGTACTGCAAATACAAAAATTTGTTACGCTTTGGATAATCAAATTTTTAACCATAAAAGTGAATACAATGAAGTATTTTGCGGTCATTTTCTTAGGTTGCTTTATCTCATTTTCAACAGCTGCCGCAACAAAGCACATAAGTATTGTCAAACCTGTGGTTGCTGCGTTTAAGGCGGGTGATGAAGCTGCAATTGCTAAAAGAGTCCATTACCCGCTAAAGCGCAAAGCGCCGCTGCAAGCAATTGAAAATGAGCAAATGTTTATAGAAAAATTTGAGCAAATTTTCGATAAACAGTTTGTTGAAGAAATAGCTAACTCCAACATTCGCCATGATTGGGAAATGATGGGCTGGCGCGGCATTATGTTTGATTCAGGTAAACTGTGGCTGGATTTTGATGGCTCTATTTGGGCTGTGCCCTATGAATCAGAGACAGAAAAAGCACAACGCGAAGCGCTAATTGACGAGCAAAAACAAGCATTGCACAAAAGCCTGCGTGAATTCACAAAGTCGATATTAACGTGGCAAACAAAAAAGCATTTAATTCGTATTGATGAACTGGCTGATCATCAATACCGCTATGCGGCATGGAATAGGGATCAATCTATGCAAGATGAGCCAAGCCTGGTGATCACAGGGGGCACATTAAGCTTTGATGGCAGTGGAGGGAATCATTTTTATACCTTTACTAACAACGGTTATCGTTATGTCTGTCATGTTACAGCGCTTGGTACTGAACACTCGCCATCAGGGCTGTTAGAGGTGTTTAAAAATAATGTACAAATATTGTCTGAGCCTGTTTTAAGTTATTAGTATGTTCTTCTTATTTTGCACTACACTTATTCTTCCAAAGGAGTTTTTCTAAAGGAGTAAGTTATGGGTACAAAATTCTGGGTGATCAGAGCCGCTAAAGTTTTTACGCTGGTGTCTATTTTATTATTTATGATAGAAATTCTAAAAGGTCACGAGACACTCAGCGCGTTAGGTTTTGCGCTACTTTGGTCTTTTATTGCCACGGCCATTTTTATTGCAACCCGTTTATATCATTCATCAAAAGGGCGCCACTGTGCACTTTGTAATGACACCCCTGATGATAAAAAAGTAAGCTAACTTAGGTTATTAATAAACACGCCGCCCCAGACCAACACACAAATTGTTAGAGCAATCAGTACGGCTGCGGATCCTAAGTCTTTAGCTAGGCCTGATAATGGATGAATTTCAAGGCCTATTCGGTCTATGGCGGCTTCAATTGCCGTATTGACGACTTCAGCAAACATCACAAATAGCACTGATACAAGCAGCATTATTTTCTCATACAGGCTGATCTGCCAGACAAAAACCACTGCTATGGCAAGGACCAACAGTATCAGCTCTTGTTTAAAAGCAGACTCATGCTTTGCTAACCACGTGAATGCTCGTTGGGAGTTTTTGAATGCGAGGAGGATACGTTTAATGCCAATGGGTTTGTTAGTGCTATCAAATTGCATAGTTTGAAATCTCTATTTCGTTAGCTTTGTGTTGAGCAAGCATTAAAAATATCTTGCTCTGGGCGATATTCAGTGCTTTGTATATGAGTTAAGCCAAGTAGGGTGTCAAAAATGTTATCGTGCGAAAAAGCATGGTTACGCTGCTGTTCGATACATTGATTAAAGCGGGTATCGGCCAGTTTATTACTCCAAAATAGCATAGGCACATGGGTTTGCTCTTTAGGCGCTAATGCATATGGGAAGCCATGTAAGTACAAGCCTTTTTCACCCAGTGATTCACCATGATCAGAAACATACAGCAGGGCTTTATCATCCGCCGGACTGTTTTGCAGTAATTTAATAAGCTTACTCAGCACTAGGTCGGTATAAGCAATGGTATTGTCATACGTGTTTGTCAGTTGCTCAGTGCTACAATTTTGAATATCGCTACGTGGGCAGTCCGGCAAAAATTTAGTGTATTTTTCTGGATAGCGGCGATAGTAGGTTGGCCCGTGTGAACCTATCATATGTAACACTATTAGTTGGTGCTTTGCACTACTTTTGGCAAGCTTTGCAGCTAATGCTTCAACCAATACTTCATCAAAACAATAGCGTCCGTCACAAAGTGGATTGCTCTTTGTGGGTTCTACCGTTTGTGAGTTTACTCGTGCGCAAACCCCTTTACAGCTGCTATTGTTATCAATCCACGTTACTTCGACACCACTTCGTTGAATGATATCTAGGGCATTTTCTTGGCTTTGCGCGATGCGCGAATCATAGTGATTGTGGTCTAAGCGCGAGAACATGCAAGTTACTGAAATGGCCGTTGCGGTGCCACATGAACTTACATCACTGAAATATTTAACGCCAAGTTTAGGGGTATATTGATTAGTTGGCTTGTCGTAACCTTGCAGTGAGAAATTTGCTGCACGGGCTGTTTCACCTACCACCATAATCGTCAGTGAACTTTGTTGCTTAGCTAATAGGTGCGGTGTTTTATCTAAGACTTTAAATGGTAAAGGTGGGTAAAAATAATTATCGCGTAGGTACTTATAGCCCGCAGTATAAAATGCAAAAGGGGTAATGTAGCTGGTTAATTGGCGATTATTACGCCCTACAGAGGCGTAATCTTTATAAAAAGGAACGGCAATAACAGCTACAGCAATAAACGCTGTAACGTTAAGAAATGCAAAGCTTTTAAGACGAATACGAAAGTTTCCGATAATTTTAAAGCGAGAAAACAAGTAAGCAGGCAGTACGCCTAGCACAGTAATAAAAGCGATAACTTGTACATTAAGATATGAAAATGCTTCGCCTGTATTTGTCTCTAAGATATTTTGCAGCATGCTTTTATCAAAGATAACACCGTAATTTAAGGTTGCATAAAACAACAATGATGAAACCACGATGCTTGTTAAAAGCACAGGTTTTACGAAGGTGATTAACGATAACCAACTTAACACCATTGCCGTCAGTGCTAATAAGAAAAACGGTACGCTTGCTATAAATAACCAATTGACATGTTCAGGTTTGCTGGCTGCTTCAAGCGTGTTAAATAAAAACAGGCCATTAAATGCAATCACCAAGTACAACGACACCAACCAGACAAATTGGCTGTAGCTAACGTGCCATTTTTGAGTAAAGAGTTGTTTAATTTGCATGCTCATAATCATTCCTCATCGCTACGATTTATTTGGTAAGCGATACAACTGTTCGGTATAAGCTAAATTGCTAAATAAGACGTGCGCTAAGGCTTTTTTGGCAAGCCCAACGCTGCTACCTGTGTTATCGATGGCAACTTGGGTTTTACTTGTAGGGTCATAGCGCCAATAGCTCACTTTTTGGTTTGGCATCAGGATCACGGCCTCACCATTTTCTACGTAAGCAAAGTTGTCGTAGTACTGCATCATGGCGCGCTCTACAGGGTATTGTTTCGTTAAATCATAACCAAGCATAGGGGTTGCTTGCTCAACGCCTAATAACGACAACAAAGTAACAGGTAAATCAATTTGGCTGACTAAGCGAGTATCGCGCTTTGCATCCATTTCACTATTTAAGATCACAGCAGGGATATGGAAAGATTTAAGCGGCACAGGCTCTGAACCAAACACGCGCACATCATGATCAGCAACCACTAAAAATACCGTGTCTTGCCAGTAATCTTGCGTTTTTGCTTTTGCGATGAATTTACCGAGTGCATAGTCAGCATATTTGATTGCTAGATCGCGTTTGTAGTTTTCTGGGTCGTGGCCTTCAGGCAGTGTTACTTTATCTTCTGGAATATCGAATGGGTCGTGGTTACTTGACGTAAACACAAGGCTGAAAAATGGTTTGCCTGATTTATTTAGCTCACTTAGCTCTATATCAGCTTGATTAAACAAGTCTTCGTCGCTTGCTCCCCATGAAGAAATAAACTCTGGGCTTTGCATGTCATTAATATCGACAATATCGCTAAAGCCATTGCCTAAGAAAAAGCTTTTCATATTATCGAAATGGCTTTCACCGCCGTAAATAAACTGGGTGGTATAGCCGGTGCGGCTTAATACATCAGCAAGTGAGAAAAAGTTACGCTGAGATTTAGAAAGTTTGACCACCGAGCGCGAAGGTGATGGGGTAAACCCAGTTGTTACCGCTTCGATACCGCGCACTGAGCGTGTGCCAGTGGCATATAAGTTATCAAACCCCCAGCCTTGTTGATAAAGCTTATCTAGTTCAGGGGTCACTCCAATGCCACCTAGTTCGCCAACAAAGCGTGCGCCTAAGCTTTCTTCTAAAATAATCACTAAATTCTTTTGTTTGCCTGTGTTAAAAGGTGTGTTGTTGGCAAGAGTAGGAATAGTTCCAGTGATAAACTGCTGTTTATAGGCTGCTTGCTTTACTGTTTGTAAAATCTCATCACGTGGCATAGTACCGTATAAACTACTGGCATTTTTTTCATTGCCCATATTCTTAATAGCAAATGCGACACTGTAAGTTGAATTAAGGGCTAAGGAGTTAACCAGTGAGTCACTTGAAAAGTACACTAATGCAGGGTTTAACGGGCGATGGCTTACAGTGCCTCTTGCGCTAATTAAGCAAACTAATAAAGTCGTAAAGAGTATCACCACTTGGCTAACCGTTTTAGCATTTTGCTGTTTGCTAAATGCAGCATTAATATAACGATACGCAAACACACAGCTAAGCGTTGCAATAATTAAAGTGCTTATCATGGCAAACAGGTGGCCATGTAATAGCATAGAAAAGACTTCTTGAGGGTAGTCTAGGTATTCAACAAATAAACGATTTGGTCGTACATCGTATTGGGTAATAAACGCGGGGGTCGAAGCCTCAACAACCACGATTAAAGTCACAACTATGCTGCTATAAAGAGTAAAAACATGCTGAAAAAAAGCGGTTTTGCTGCGCACAAGCAGATCAGCGAGTAATATCAAAACAGCCAAGGCTGACAAGTAGCCTAAACTACTTAAGTCGACTCTTAAGCCGCCAAATAAAACGGCTAGGCTATCGCCATCAGCTAACCTTTGGTGTTGCCATACAAGCAAGGCTATTCTCGACAGTATAAAAACTGACATTAAAATTAATGAAAAACGGAACAAAGGTTTTAAAACAGAGAGTTTTGCTGTCATAGTCGTACTTACTTAATCGAAACTACGGCAATACTAGGAGTCGAAACTTAAGAAACCCTGATGGTAATCTTAATATTTTCTAAACTAGAAAAACTTCAGTAAATCTTAAGTGAACCTTAAGATTAAAAGCGTAACCTGATGACGCTAAAGCGGTTTTTGCCTAAATGAGTAACTTATGAAATTGTTGATTATAGAAGACTCGGTGTCATTAAGACGTAGTCTACGAATTGGCCTTGAGAACCTAGGTTTTACTATTGATGAAACCGGCGATGGTGCTGAAGGTTTGAGTATGGCAATGACAGGTGAGTACGAATTAATCATACTCGATATTATGTTACCCAGTATTGATGGTATTACGTTATTACAAACCATAAGAGCAAAACAGCTTGATGTGCGTGTGCTAATTTTATCTGCCAAGCAAGAACCAGAAGACAGAGTGAAAGGGTTACTCACCGGGGCCGATGATTACCTGACCAAGCCATTTTCGTTTGATGAGCTGCACGCAAGGTTATTAAATTTAATGCGTCGAGGCGGCCTGAAAACAATTAGCGATGTGATCTATATTGATAACTTGGCTTTAAATTTACAATTAAAACTCTTGCAAGTTGATGAGACTGTAATCGATTTAACCCCCAACGAATATAAAATAGTCGAGTGTTTATTTAGTAACCAAAATAAAGTGATCACTGCTGAAAAGTTAAGTACTTATATTGCAGGGCAATATGATCTAGTTTCAAAGAACTCTATTGAAGCGCATTTATCCTCAGCGCGTAAAAAGGTGAGGGCAGCAGGTAGTGAACTACCTATTCAAACTAAGCGTGGTTTTGGTTATATCATTCAAGGAAAATAATGAAGTCAATTCGCAGTAGGTTAGTAACCACATTATCGATTACTATAACTGGACTGGTACTAAGTATTTTAGTTGCTACTGATATCGCCGTTGATAGTTGGATTGATAACGAATTTAATCGTGGCATGAAATCCAAAGCCGGTATGCTTATGTCATTGATTGATATTGACGAAGAAGGAATTGATTTTGATTTTTCAGGGCTGTTTATGCCTGAGTTTTCTGGAAATACAGAAACTGAGTATTTTCAACTTTGGTCGCAGTCTGGCGTGTTCGCGCGTTCAGAAAGTTTGGATCTTTTCTCACAAAAGAGCTTACCTTTAGAAAAAATTAAACTGGGCGAGACAAAAATCATCAATATCGAGTTACCTGATGGTCGAAATGGTCGAGTTATTTATACTCGCTTTATACCGCCTTTAGACCTAGATGATGATGAAGACCTCACTGAAGGTGTTAACACCTCTTTGCAACAACCCATCACGTTAGCTTATGCAGCTTCATCAGAAGAAGTTGATTTTGTTTTATGGCTAATCGACGTTATTTTTGTTGTTTCTACTGTGTCGGTAATTGTATTCATTCGTCTATTTGTGCGTAAATCAGTCGACAGTTCTCTAGCGCCGCTGAATAAACTAAACCGGGATATTAGCCAGCTGAGTATTGCTGATAAAAATGCTGTAATCGCGATAGAAGAACCTGTCAAAGAGTTGCAACCCATTGTTGATAGCTTAAATGCTTTTATCCAAGAAAACCGCCAGCTTTATTTTCGAGAAAAACGCTTAACCTCAGATATTGCTCATGAGTTAAAAACGCCGATTGCTGAGCTTATAAATATGGCTGAAGTGGCCATTCGTTTCCCAAATGAAAAAGAGCTTGAGGAAGACTTTAAACCCGAAGTGCTAAAAATTAGCCAGCGCTTAAAGAGTATTGTGTCGAACTTATTACTACTGCATAAGTACAGTGATGAAGCACTCCCAAAGCAAGATGCATGTGATTTAAATCAGGTTATTTTGCGCACCTTAGAAAAGTGTGATTTAGAGCGGGTTAAGTTTGAGTTTCAAGATGATATTCCCGCCGTTGTCAGTAACTTATTTGCCCTTGAATCAATTATCACCAATCTTGTAAATAACGCGAAACAATACAGCCCCGATGAGAGCATCGTGATTGTAAGCACGCTATTTAGTAAAGATGATAAGTTGTATCTCTCTGTTACAAATGAATTAAAAGTCCCATTAACAGAAGATGATTTGAGCCAGTTATTTGATCCACTCTGGCAAAAAGACAGTGCCAGAACCTCTAATGATAACTTTGGGTTAGGCTTATCTATTGCCAAATCGTTAAGTAAAGCAATTGATGCTGCACTTCAGGTGTCGTTAAGTGGGCAAAACATAACCTTTAGTTTGATTATTTCTTAAGGCTTTGCAGGCGTTTAATATGTGTGCAACACTGAGGTTATCAAAAAGAAATTAATAACAATAAGGAACAACACGATGGGAAAAATTATAGGTATTGCTTTAATCGTTATTGGTGTGGCGCTAGCCGTATGGGGATATAACGTTTATGATTCTGCAAGTGCGCAAATTAGCCGTACTTTTAGTGGTGATACACCAATTGAAGCTTGGCTCGGTATGGTCGGGGGCGCAATTTGCGCAATTGTGGGTATTTTAAAAGTTAAATAACCGCAAACATTGAAATCAATTAGCTAATACCTGATACTGTGTTTATATACAGTGTCGGGTTTGGCTATGAAAACACAATTACCAGCAAAATATTATTTAAGTCACTTCTTTGAGCTTGCTGAATTTATTCAATCTCAGTGCAAGCATCTGCTTCTAGCAGAGCAGCAGTTATTTCTTGAAAAACTCCTTCAGCTTGATGAGCAAAGCTTATGTACTTTGCTACGTATATATTCTCGAAAGCCAAAAATCGTTGCGTTGTCATCTTTAAATTATGAAGAGATCCCCAACCTGCACGGTGCTATTTTTAAGCTAAAACAGCAAGGGCTGGTGGCACATCCTAGTAGTGACGAATTAGATCTATTGCTTGAGCATTTAACCAAGCCAACCCTGTTAACCTTATTAGCAAATGATGAGTTAATGGCGACTAAACCTGATTACAAAAAGTCAGCCAGTAAACAGCGCTTGACCCAACTGTGTAAAGAGCATATTGATCGCAACCACAGTGAATTAGAGGCGTTGTTTAGTCAGTTCGTGGTCAATAGCCGTTGCCAGTATTATGAATACTTTGAGTTTTTACATAGCGGCCGACTAAGTGGCGGCGATATCAATCATCAAAATCGTTTTGTGATGCGTGATTTAGGGATTGCAAAAGTGCGAGCTGATGTGAGTGAGAGCATCTCTCGTTTTCAAACGCTAGCCGAAGCACAAACGCATTATCAATTAAATAAGCTGCGAATGCAGTTCAAAGAAAGTGACTCAGAATCACAGTATCAAAATTTAGCCCAAGCGCTTTTAGCCATTAGCTGTGAAGATGAATTAGCCCAGAGTATCAAAAACAAGTTATTGATCCGTTTGTATAAGCAGCTTAAAGAGCATGACTTAGCATTTGCATTTGAATTACTTGAGCACTGTGAAGGCAGTAGTGAAGCGCAAGAGCTGGCAATTCGTCAGCGTTACAAACAAGGTGATAAAAATTGGGTTGAACAAAAGCTTGAGCAAGTTATTCAAGACCCGCTTGATGATGGCATTTTATATTTTGCAGAGGACTTTTTACAGCGTAAATATAATAAGCAACAACGCTCACGCCTAACACAAATGCTCATTGATACAGAGCATCAATTAGAGGTTGATGATATTTACCGTGGCGATGTAGAGCAAGGAGTGTGTGAGCATTATCAACAGCTGGGTAATACGGTTTTTTTTACCGAGAATAATCTTTGGTTGAGCTTCTTTACCTTAACGTTTTGGCAAGAGCTCTTTATAGAGACTCCGCACCCGCCGTGTAATGAATTTGATCTTTATCCAAAGGTGTTGCTGGCTGATTGTTTTTACACAGTGCAACAAACACAAATTGAGCAAAAGCTTGCCAAATTCACTAGTAATGAAGCCTTATATAAATATGTTTGCAAAAACGTAGGGCAGTTTTATGAAGCCCCCAATAGCGTGTTTGTGTGGCACAGCGACATGTTAGAGCCGCTAGAGGTATTAATAAAACACAGCCCGCTTGCAAATTTAAAAGCGCATTTACTACAAATGACAAAAACCTTTAAGCAGCTCAAAGATGGCTACCCAGACTTGATGGTGTTAAAGGGGGATACACTCACCTTTGAAGAAGTGAAAGCCCCTGGCGACAAATTAAGACGCAACCAACTTGTCAGTATTGAGGTGTTAAAACAACAAGGCTTTGCAGTAAATATCGTTGCGGTAAATTGGTTTAATGATCCGAATCGTATTTACAGTGTGGTGGATATAGAAACCACCGGCGGCGTACAAGGTAATAATAAAATTACCGAAATAGCGGTTGTGCAGTTACAAGCGGGTGAAGTAATCAATCAATGGGCGAGTTTAATCAATCCTGAGCGCAGTATTCCTGCTTTTATCACCAAGTTAACGGGGATAAACGCTGCTATGGTTCGTGATGCGCCACGCTTTGAAGAGATTGCCGATACACTGCGCTCACTATTAAAAGGCAGTGTATTTGTTGCTCATAATGTGAATTTTGACTTCGGCTTTATTCGCAAAGAATATGGTGCACTTGGGCAAGGCTTTAAAATGCCAAAGCTATGTACTGTAGTTGAATCACGAAAGGCATTTCCAAAGCTTAAGTCATATTCGCTTGGTAACTTAGCGGCACATTTTGAATTGAATTTAACGAATCACCATAGAGCGTTAGCTGATGCAACTGCCACAGCAGAGTTGTTAAATCTGATTCAACAAACACAATCAAAAAAGGCGAGTTAAACTCGCCTTTTCACTTAGCTATGTCGTTATTCGTATTCGATAGGGTCGGTAACCTTGTTTAATGCAAAGGCTTCTAAGCGCTCTTGGCAAGCACCACATTTACCACAGGCCTTGTCGCGGCCGTTGTAACAGGTCCACGTTTGGCTGTAGTCAAGACCCATTTTTAAACCGTCTGTCAAAATGTCGATTTTGGTATTGTTTAAGTATGGGCTGAAAATTTCAACAGCGTCGTAGTTGGCAATACGGCAAACATCATCCATTTTTTGTACGAACTCAGGGCGACAGTCTGGATAAATTGCATGATCGCCTGAGTGGGCACCGTAATAAACTTTACTAGCCTTTAAAGACACCGCATAACCCACAGCCAGTGAGAGTAAAATCATATTGCGGTTAGGCACAATTGTGCTCTTCATGCTTTCTTCTTCGTAGTGACCTTCTGGTACTTCGATATCATCAGTTAGTGATGAGCCACCAATCAATTGGTTGATCGCTGAAATATCAACAATCTTGTGAGAAACACCTAACTTTTCACATACTTGAGCAGCTACTTTAAGCTCTTTAACATGACGCTGGCCGTAGTCGAAAGACAGGGCATACACTTCGTGGCCTTGTTGCAGGGCTTTATTTAATACGGTAAATGAGTCCATACCGCCGGAATAAATCACAACTACTTTTTGCGTCATATCTGTTTTGCTCTTACTTTTGATAGAGGTTTACTTCAGGGCGCGATATACTACACGGCTCGGGCCTAAATAACAATTTTTGCGCGTGTTTTTGGTTTTTTGATGGTATGTATTTTATACCGTTGCGTCGTAAGTGAGATGTCTTTTGTACAAAATTAACGAAGTGTTTGAAACAATTCAAGGTGAAGCGAGTTTTACGGGTACACCTTCAATCTTTTTACGTTTACAAGGCTGCCCTGTGGGTTGTGCTTGGTGTGATACAAAACAAACATGGGACGTTGATAATGTGTATAAAGTGTCACTTGATGACACCGTTGAGAAAAAAGCAGACTCAGATCATTGGGCAGAAGCAACAGCAGAGCAAGTGTTAGCGCTATTTAAAGAACGTGGCTACAACGCAAAACATGTGGTGATCACCGGTGGTGAGCCTTGCATGTACGACTTAAATCCAGTGTGTGAATTATTACATGCAAATGGCTATTCGACTCAAATTGAAACCAGCGGTACATTTGAAATTTTAGTCCCTGAGCAGACATGGGTGACTGTATCACCAAAAATTAATATGCGTGGTGGCTATAAAGTATTACGCAGTGCAATGCAGCGCGCTGATGAGATTAAACACCCAGTGGCAATGCAAAAGCATGTGGAAGAGCTCGAAGACTTATTCTTAAAAACAGGTGTGAATCCACGTTTAGTGTATCTACAACCAATTAGCCAAAAGATCTCAGCAACTAAACTTGCTATTGAAACTTGTATTGCAAAGAACTGGCGTTTATCGGTTCAAGTACATAAGTATTTAGGAATTAGCTAGGGTTTAGCCGTTAGCCGTCTGATCTGACCCCGATAAAGTAGACACGGGGTTTAATATTTCCAGTTAAAAACAAAAAAGCGTTGCACCATGGCAACGCTTTTATACTATGTTCTTGTAACTATCAATTCTGCGCTAAATAGTCCAACACCACCTGATGATGGTCTTTGGTTTTGAACTTATCAAACACATGTTTGATTTTACCGTCTTGGCCTACAAGGAAGCTAATACGATGAATTCCTTCGTATTCTTTACCCATAAACTTCTTGTAACCCCAAATACCAAAGGCATCAGCAATCGCGTGATCTTCGTCGGCTAATAAATCAAAGTTAAGCTCTTTTTTGGTTTCAAAATTCTTTAAACGCTTGATTGGATCAGGGCTGATACCTACAACACGTGTATTTAATTTAGCTAGCTCAGCTTTTTCATTACGTAAGTTTTCTGCTTGCACAGTGCAACCTGGTGTTGATGCTTTAGGGTAGAAATAAACCAGTACTTGCTGCTCTTTTAAAAGATCAGCGAGTACGATAGTTTCGTCATTTTGATTTTGTAAACTAAAAGCTGGGGCTGTGTCGCCTGCTTGTAATGGATTAATTGTTTTCATGCTTTGCTCCTTAGCGAATGCGTCTGAAAATATAATCTACGTTCAAACTACGAGAAAGATCTTCAAAGCTCACTTTAAAGTTATCAATATCGACTTCAACAGGAATATTAAACTCAAGTTCACAGCGCATTTTAAGCTCGTTATCTTCATCATAAGTGTCCGATTTAAGAGAACAAATGCTGATGTTGTTATCAGCAAAAAAGCGCGTAACTTTACTTAATGTTCCTGGTGTATCAATACCTGTGTATTCGAGGGTGTAACCGGCACAAAATTCACATGCAACATGACTTGCAGTGCGTTTCATCATGGTTAAAAGGCCTAGTTCCATTCCTTTAGTTGGCAAAGTATGTTCAATGCGGCTAATTGCCGACATATCACCTGCTAGTAGCATGATAAAGGTGAACTCGTTGCCCAAAATAGCAATGCGACTGTCAATTATATTGCAATGGCAATCACTCACTAACTGAGTTAATTCGCTGACGATACCGGGTCTATCTTCGCCAATCGCAGTGAGTACTATCTGATGATTTGTAAAAGCAGTCATGGAATTTTAAATACCTAGTAATTAACAATACCAATGGATATAAGCTTGATTAAGCTTTAATTTCACGTGAGTTTAATACCGCACGGCGGCGAAGTTTAACATAATTTGCTTAGTTAACGATAGCGACGATTAATTAAGCCGTGAATAAAGTGCGCTCTTTCTTGTTTTTAGGGGCATCAGAAAGTACCATAGTTAAAATTTTGCAAGGCGATAAGCATTCAAACACGTTACGCTAGCCCAATCTATTCGGGTTTTTTGCATAAAAACAAGAAATGTAAAGTTAAAAGTGATTTTACAGTGAACCAAATCGGTATTACCCACTCATATATTTGTTAAAAGAATTAAGGGTTTGCTAAGGAGAAATATCTGTGCAGTATTGGATCTCAAAGGCGCTTGCTGTAAGCGTAATGGTAAGTTTAACTGGGTGCGGTGTATTTACCGACGAAGCGCACCACAAACGCAATTATCGTGCTAATCAACCAGTCAAAGCACCTGAAGGTTTAGCGCAACCGGCTCAAGATCCGACATATAAAATGGACGTTGCGCAATACGACAATAACCCTGAAGCGAAAAACTACCGTCCGCCAGCACAGGTTATTACCATTGCTCAAGGTAGTTGGGTAGAAGAGGGTGACAAAGATGCGCGTGTTTATTTTGATAAAAACGACGGTATTGTTGATTTAGACGAGTTTATTTGGGACTCGATCCACGCCGTGTTGAACGAAAAAAATACTTCTGCAATAAAAGAAGATAAGCTTTTAGGAAGTGTTGAAACAGATTGGTACACAATTATAAAACCAGAAGATGGTTGGTTTTGGGAAAGCGAAACCGAAGTATCACAACAACGTTTCTTATTTACTATTGAAGAAAAATCGCACCAACGTACTGCGTCATTAAATGCTAAGTTAGTAGATTATAAAAGTGATAGTCAACCACTTACACCGCTTTTACAGCAACAGCTAGAAGTGCGTGCGTTAAACCAAGTTGTCGCTGAATTTGATTATCGCTATCGTCAACTTGAAGTTGAAATGCGCAAAAAGCAAGGTGTTATCTCGTTAGAGATGGGGTTTGATGACAAAGGGAATGCAGCTTTAGTGACTGAGCAGGACTACTTTGCTGTGTTTGAGCGTTTTTCAGGTTTCTTAGAGCGCTTATCTTTCACTATTGTAGAAATTGACCAAGATCGTGGCTTGATCACGGCTGATTATAAAAAGCCAGAATCAAGTGTATGGGACTCAATTTGGGGTGAAGAGTTAGCTGAGCTGCCAATTGAAGATGGCCAATATCAAATTCTTGTTAGTCGCACTAAAGAAGGTGGCACAAGCTTAACGTGGATGGATTCTGCAGGCACAATTCTTGAGCCAGGAACAATGAATGATCTCCAGCAAGCATTAGAGAATGCACTGCGTCAGCGCGGTATTAATATTTAATAATTATAATAGTTAAAACCACCACAAAAAGAGCTTAGCCGCTCTTTTGTGGTTTTTACAGGTTGAAAATATGTCTAACTTAAACACAGCCCATCGCAGTGACTTGCGAACCTTGTTTACCTTTTTCGTTCCCTCACTTATAGGTGTCTTCTTGTTTATGACGCCGGTACCCATAGGTGAGGCAATGACCATTCCGATTGCTGTTATGGCAAAAGCTGTGCAGGCGTGGATAGCTCCTTTCGCGCTTGGTTTAATTACGAGCATTGTTTGCATTACCGGTATTTTATCTTTAGTGATAAAGTTGTTTAAACCGCAGCCATTACTTAAGTTCTTTTTAATTAAACATTTATTTGATGTTAGTTGGCTTTGGCTGAGTGTTCGATTACTGGGTATGGTTTTTATCGTTTTGACCTACACAAAACAAGGGCCTGAAATGATTATTTCCGGTAATACCGGTGCACTGGTTTTAAACGACTTGTTGCCTGTGTTGTTTTCTGTGTTTGTTTTAGCGGGCTTACTATTACCGTTATTATTAAACTTCGGCTTGTTAGAGCTAGTCGGTACCTTATTAACTAAAGTGATGCGTCCACTTTTTGGTGTGCCAGGTCGCAGTGCGGTTAACTGTGTAGCATCTTGGTTAGGTGATGGTAGTGTGGGTATTTTGATGACCGCTCGTCAGTATGAAGATAAACATTATACACAACGCGAAGCTGCCATTATTGGTACTACTTTCTCTGCAGTATCAATCACCTTTTGTTTAGTTGTTATTGGCCAAGTAAAGCTTGAACACTTGTTTGCACCGTTTTATTTAACAGTGTGTTTGGCGGGTTTTGTTGCGGCATTAATTGTGCCTCGCTTACCACCATTACGCTTCAAAAAAGACCTATATTTTGATGGCTCAGAGCCAGATAAAGACGCAGAATCAGTGCCTGAAGGTAAAACATTAGTCTCTCATTCACTTGATGTGGCGCTTGCCAAAGCACGCACTGCACCGGGTTTTGCTGGTACAGTGAAAGAAGGTCTACATAACGCCTTTGATATGGTATTCGCTGTGTTACCTGTCGTTATGGCTGTGGGCACATTTGCCTTGATTATTGCTGAATATACGCCAATTTTTGAATATATGGGCAAGCCGTTTGTGCCATTTTTAGAGCTATTACAAGTACCTGAAGCTGAGGCCGCAGCACAAACAATTATGGTTGGATTTGCTGATATGTTTATTCCGTCAATTCTTGCAGCGGGTAGTATTGAAAGTGATGTAACACGGTTTATTATCGCAGCAATGAGTGTGACGCAATTGATTTATATGTCGGAAGTGGGAGCACTGCTTTTAGGTAGTAAAATTCCGGTTAATATTATCGAATTGTTCTTCATCTTTATTTTAAGAACTTTAGTGACATTACCGGTGATTGTCTTAATGGCGCATTGGTTAGTTTAATCTTAGCTAAAGCATTAAATAGAAAAGCCCTGATTATTCATCAGGGCTTTTTTTATCTTCATTATCATCGCTTTTAGGCACTTTGAAGTCCATTTTTGCTGCATGTTTTAGCAACATAAGGTTACCAATTACTACACCAAACACAGCAACAACAATGGCTATAATTTGCCAAGTTTCCATCTTGAAATCCTGCCGATATACACAGCGATATAGTAGCACTTAAAATCGTCTTGCATAAGACAGTGAAATAAAATCAAGGCCAGGGTTAGGGCTCTTGAAACCCGCATTTGAGTAATGTAAATATCTAAGTGCTAAGCTTGAGTCGTCACCTAAATCCGCAACTAGACCCAATCTATCTTCAAACTGATAGTGAGTACTAACGTTTTTGCCTGCAAAACGGGTGTCGTCCAACAGTGAAACGCCAATTCCAAACTCCACATAAACAGGCATGTTTTTCACATTAAACACAGGGTATTGGATCACCGGAGACATAGCTAACACGATATTAGTTTGATGTTTGTTGTCTTTGCCATACTGCCAAATATTAAAACTAGATTCGAAGTACAAACGGGCGTGTTGTAAGGGCAACTTTTCATTGGGTACATGGTACTGATAGGCCAGTTTTAGACCTTTTACATCACCTTCACCTTGAATGTAATCAATGGCATAACCATGATTTGAAGCTGAATAACTTGGTGCTGCTAAAAGAGCAGCTGCACTCAAAATAAGTGCTTTTAACGGCTTTTTAAATTTCATTTCGGTACTTCTCATTATGTCGATGAGCAAGTAAATAAGGCGGTGTTAGGGGCTTTTCAATGTGCAAAAAAACACAGAAGCTGTGCACATTCTCATATTTCTTAGCAATTAGCTGAAAACTATGGAAAAAATCGATTGGTGCTTAATTGGCATTAAAACGGTGTCAGATTGTTTCTTTTTTTACGGATTTAATATCGGTATATTAGCGAAAATTTTCGTTGAGAGGTGAATACGATGACCAAACTAATTAACTCATTTTTATTAATTGCAGCATTTTTTGCTGCATCTGCTTTTGCCAGTGAAGACCGCTCGCCTAAGCAACTATTAGAATCAGTCACAGCAGATTTATTTGTTGATATCGCAAATGTAAATGCGAAAGGCGATGCAAGCTCAGAAGCAATGGCGAATATTGTAGAAAAACGCTTATTGCCGCACATGGATATTAAGTTTGTATCGTATAAGCTTTTAGGTAAGCACATTAAAGGGCTGCGCCGTGAACAAGCCGTTGATTTTATTGCTGCGGTTGAGCATTACTTAACAGTGACTTATGCCGGCGCGCTAATGAAATACACAGGCCAAAAAGTAATTTTTGATCAATCACAACTCATCGACGATGATTATGCAACTGTTAAGACACAAATTGTTGATGACAATGCGCCAGCCATTGATTTGCACTTTAAATTACGTCAAGGCAAAGATAAGCAATGGAAAGTATACGATATCGTTGCTGAAGGTATCTCACTGTTAAGCGCAAAGCAAAAAGAAGTGCTGCAGCGCATTAGCCAAGTTGGCATTGATGAAGTGACACACGAATTAGCAAGTAAGTAAGTCAGCTAAAAAGCGCGATTACCTTCACCTCATCGGGCTTTTTAGTTACTTTCAGTCTCCAACCAAGCAGTGAGTACCGTCCATGTGCCGCTGCTTTTCTATTTTCTTTAAAAATCACCTACTTTGCGCTAGCACCTGTAACCCTCTGTGGTAGAATCATACTACTTTTCTTGTTTACCAGAGTATCTGTCAGATACTGTGTTATTGATGACAATATTAAGCAAACTGTCAGTTAAATTTTGCTATAACTAAGTGCTTAATTAGACATCGAATAATGTGCAGCGGAGTTGTGTTTTTTTAATGGAAAATGTACTGATTTGGCCAAAGGAATACCCGTTACTGATCAAAGGATTAGCTGAGCAAAACGGGGCTTATATTTTAGACGCTTTAGAAGCTTGGCCGGCATGTCGTTCTACTAATGAAGATGACGGTGTGTGTACGACGGTTCTTCCGCCTATTTACTATCTTACATGGTTGACTCCTCTTGAACCGTTTGAAGAGTGTTATTTCCAACACATCTCTGAATTTGATGAAGCTGCGCTGCATTACATTAATGCTATGAAAGCGCACTTTTTAGAAAACGACTACACCCCTGAGAGTCTTGTTTTAATGTTATGCCAGCGCTTAGAGAAATACGCTAGCGCATTTGCTCAATCGGCTGTTAAAACACCTATAACTTTGATTCACCAGTTATTTAATCGTCGCTATTTTACTGTGATAGAACATGTGCTTAATCACGGTGCAAAAATGTCTGCGGACGATGTATTAGAGCTGTGGACCGAAGTTGACTTTAGAGAGCGTTTTAGTGGTTTTATCCCTGATTCAGTGGCTGATCTTGAATCATTAACGGCGCTTGCAGCTGAAAAAGTTGCTCACGGTGAAGATTACTTCACTTTACTAAAACTTGTATCACCTGATGTTGACTCAGCATCGTTACTTGAACAAGCTTTACTTGCCCACTTGAGCCACGAAAATGCTAAACAAACCATGGCAAAGCGTTTTATTGAGCAAGGCGCAACAGGTGCATTAGCAGACGAAAACGGTAAAACAGCCTTTATGTGGGCAACCGAAAAAGGCTATGTGAATGTGGTTGAGACAATACTTGAACATCAAGATAAAAAAGCCCAAGACAATAAAGGGAATACTGCATTACATTACGCTGTATTAGCCGAGAATGGACCTTTACTGGTGTTGCTTTTAAAAGCGGGCTATGACTTTAGAGTTCGTAACAACGATGGTCTAAGTTGCTACCGATTAGCTGTAAGCATTAAAGCAGATAACTTAGTGAAGTGCCTTGAACATGACTTTGGCATTAAAGAGCTTTCGCCAGAAGGGCAGTTTGATCGCGTTAAAAAAGTGCACTTACTCCACGCGATTGTAACTGTGTTACTACCTGTGCAGTTGTTCTTCTTTTTTGACGATAGCATTGCTATTAAAAGTGAGTTAACGCTGGGCTTTACATTAGTTTCTATCTTATGCTTTTTCTTTGCTACAAGTTTAAAACGCTGTGCGCTATACCCGCATATTCGTCATCCATGGGGGCTGTTTATTTTAAGACTTTTTTCACTATTTAGCTTAATTGGCCAAGTGGGTCTAGCAAGTATTGTCGCGCTAGCCACCTTAGCAGAGTTGGTGTGAACGCATAAAAACTAAATAAAGTGACATAAAAAAACGGCAACCTTGGTTGCCGTTTTTTGTTTTACTTAAGCTAAACGAAAGTGCTTATTTATCGTGCTCATGTGCCGCTTTTTCTTCGGCCAGCTCTTCTTTTAATTTACGTATCTTAAGGCCAAGCTCTTGCCCGCGATGGCGAGCATAATAAGTGCAACCAATAAACATCAGACTGGCAAAGATTAACTCAAGTAATACCCAAATCAGCTGTTCTTGTGCGACCCATAGTAATGTAAAACCATGGATAAAATAGAACATCACGATAAAGTTTGCCCACGCGTAGGTATAAGGCTTATCTTGAATAATCCCTTTTAGTGGTAATAGAAGAGGGAGTATATAAATAACAAAGATAAAGCCGTTACTGTGGCCTTCTCTTGGGGCAATTAAAAACAACCAAACTGGCATTAAAATTAATAAGCCGATATAACCAATCAGTGCAAAACGTTGGAATCGTTTAGTAATTGGCTTTTTGGCAACAGGCTGATTTAGCTTTGGTTCCAAGCTCATTGTAATTTACTCGTAATCAGTGCCAAGCGTTTTCCAACACTTTGGCAAATTTTAATTTCGTCTTTACTTAACACATTGCTGTTATTGCTACCGGCCACATGAGTCGCACCGTATGGCGTACCACCAGTTTCTGTTGCTAATAATTCAGGTACCTCATAAGGCACACCGAGTAACATCATACCGTGATGTAACAACGGCAGTGATAGATTCAACAAGGTAGCTTCGTTACCACCGTGCATACTGCTCGATGACGAAAATACACAAGCAGGTTTATCTATTAGCTGACCTTTAAGCCATAGATCACTGGTGGTTTCCCAAAAGCTTTTTGCTTGTGAGGCCATCATGCCAAATCGAGTAGGGGTGCCAAAGGCCAAGCCATCACAATTAATTAGATCATCTTTGCTGATCACAATATCGTGTGGCTGACGCTTTATAAACGTGCGCAATAAAGCAGTTGTTCCTTGTTGCTCAATCGACTCGGCTATCTCATGTGCCATTGCTTCTACAGAGCCATGGCTTGAGTGGTATAGCACAACAATGTTTGTAGTCATTAAAGTACGCTTAATACGTTTTCTGGTGGACGACCTAGAGCAGCTTTGCCGTTATTTTCAACAATTGGGCGCTCGATTAGCTTTGGATTGGCAGCCATTGCAGCAATTAATTTGTCTTCGTTTTGCTCGTTTTTAAGCTCAAGCTCTTTGTAGATATCTTCTTTAGTACGCATTAATTCACGCGCTGAAGTAAAGCCCAATTGGCTAATTAAGGTCGCAATTTGCTGCTCATTAAGTGGTGTTTTTAGGTATTCAACAACACTTGGTTGTACGTTATTGTTCTCTAATAGGGCAAGTGTTTCACGCGATTTTGAACAACGTGGATTATGATAAATAGTCACAGACATGGTGTGTTCTCACATTTAATAATTTGGCTTATTTTAGGGCAAGCGCTGCGAGACTTAAAGTCTCGCAAGCTCTTTTTGTAATTGACGGTATTGCGTGAGTAGGGCTTTTAAACGTTGTTGCTTAACTAATTCTTCAGGCTCAACAAAGTTTAGTGCTTTTTGAATTTCATCAGCTGCCTTTAAATAAGCACCATACTGGGCCAGTACATTGGCATGCGCTTCATGATAAGAAGCCATATTCTCTTGCTTTTTGTAGACATCAGCAATCAGCTCTTTGGCAAGGTTGTTCTCAGGTTTTGCTAACAAGTAAGATTTTAAAATACGTTCAGCAAGGTCAAATTGTTTTGCTTCCATCGCAGCATTTGCATAGTTTAAGGCAATTACCTGATTGTTAGGTCTATCGATATCTAATTTAGCTAAAAATTCCACCGCTTCATTCGCTTTACCTTGCGCAATGAGTAAGTCGGTGTGTGTGTCTATATAAAATAAGTTCTTTGGATCTTGCTCTAGTAATGGGTTCAAAATGCTGGCTGCTTCATCAAGCTTTTTTTGATCCAACAAGCTAATACCCAAACCATATTTAAGTGCAGTGTCGTTATGAACGGTATTTTCACGCATTAATTTACGAAATAAATCTTCCGCGGCTTTTGACTTCTGCTGATAACGAGCAATAACACGGCTCTTAGCTAAGTTAAACTCTAGGCTATCGGAGTAGTGCCTTTTTGGATACTGCTCGGCACGTAAGCGCACATCAGAGACACGGCTTTCTGGCAATGGGTGAGTCAGCAAAAATGCGGGCGGCTTATATTTGTAGCGAATTTGTGCAGCAAGTTTAGTTAAAAATTCACTCGATTGGCGAGGATCAAACCCAGCATTATTTAAGGTCTGCATGCCAATTCGGTCTGCCTCTTGTTCAGCAGCACGACTATGAGTTAATTGACTAAACGCCGCTTGTGTCTGGTTTGCTGAGATAATTGCAATACCAGCATCAGGTGCAACAACGGTAGCTAAAATACCAGCAATCATACCAGCGATGGTTAACGCGCTGTTATCTTGCTGTTGTTGAATACGACGCGCTAAATGGCGCTGTGTTACGTGGGCAATTTCGTGCCCAAGTACTGAGGCAAATTGACTTTCGTTATCGGCTTGTGCCATGAGCCCTGTATGCACACCTACATGACCACCATAGAACGCAAAAGCGTTGATTTCAGGGTTATTAACCCAGAAAAAAGAAAATGGAAAACGAACATCGTTGGCGTTTGCGACTAAACGGCGGCCCAAGGTGGTCAGATACTCATCAAGAACAGGGTCATTGACAACGGGTGATGAGCCACGAATTTGCATCATCATCACTTCACCGATTGCTTGTTCTTTTTCAATCGGTAAGGCTTGTAATGCCGAGGTCCCTAAATCGGGCAGCTTAAAGTTAGTTTGTGCCTTCAACGGCTCACTGTGCAATATCGAAAATGTCAGTAATGCACTACACAGTGTAATAAAGGCTAATTTTAGTCGCATCTTATTCCTTGTTGATTTGCTCACCTAACATGACTTTTGCTAAATCTATTTCGTCGCTGCATGCTCGGCTGTCTTTTTCGCACAATTGATAGAAATCTTTTATTGTGACTCCATCTAGCTTAACAACGTTCAACTCCCGTTGTAAAAAAGTTATGATTTTATGCGCTACTTTATGAGCATGCAGAATTAAGGCTTTGTCAGCTTTGTCACCTCTTTCAAAGTAAAAAGCGATGAATTTATGAAGCTGGTTAAAACGAATAAGGTTTTTCATGGTGTGCGGATCCCACACCTTAAATTCCATAAAGCGGTTGTCTTTGATGTATTGGTCCACCGTCACATCTTTTGCATAAGGGTAGGCCCATAATTCGAAACCTCGGTCCGTAAAGCTTTGATGCAAAGCAATGCGCGGTTTTTGCTCACAGACAATTTCGCCCATGTCGGTTTCATGGCCACCTAATAAATCAAGGTTCCAGTTGCGTGGGTCAATTAATTGTTTAACGGCATTATCAAAACCGTGGTCTAAAATCCCTTCAGATTCGCTAACCGATGATGCGACCATATGATAAAAAGGCGGCAGCTCGCCCCAGTTTATTTGTTTTTTATACCAGTTTATCTCTTTAAGAGTTGGATTCGCAGGTAATTGCGCTTTATTATGCGAGCCAGGCATCAGGTTTCCTTTACTACCAGTTATTGAATAAGGATAAACTATTGTTTTGCGTGTTTTAAGAAAAAAATGAGTTGTTTCTCATTATAAAGACTTATTTTAGCAAGGTGCCTACATCTTATACTTATTATTCATATTAATAACGCAGTTGATTCGCTATGTTAACGGTTGATTTAAGGGACTATAAGTGCCCTCAACAATTTATTCAGTTTAAATTAGGGTTGAATAAGGCAGTATCGGCTCAACAAGCCGTGACTTTTACATTTAATGCTGCTGAGGCAACGGACGATATGCAGCGATTTTTAGAAAAACATCATTACCATTTTAAAATTGACCTAGAATTAGGTGTGCTAACAGTGGAGCCCATTCGTGTTTGAGTATGTAAAAGCCTGGTACGAAAATAAATTTTCTGATCCCCATTCAGTAACCTTGTTGTTATTGCTTATTGCAACCTTTGCATTTTTCTACTTTTTTGGTTCGTTAATCGTGCCTGTCTTAGTTGCCTTGGTAATTGCCTATTTACTAGATTGGCCTGTTGCTCACTTAGAAAAGCTGGGTTTGAAACGGTTTACCGCAACGATTCTAGTTATGCTGGTATTCAGTGGCTTGATGATTATGATTATTGTCGGCATGGGGCCTGTGCTTTGGCAGCAAACCAGCAATCTAGTTCAAGAAACGCCTTATATGATCGAAAAAGGTAAAGCACTGCTGTTACATCTTCCTGAAGATTACCCAAGTTTGATTACTGAAGATCAGGTTAAATCAATTGTTACCAGTGTTGAGACCAAAGCTATTGAGTTTGGTCAGTTGGTGCTATCGGTGTCATTAACTTCGATAAAAGACGTTGCAGCTTGGCTGATTTATCTTATTTTAGTGCCGCTCTTAGTGTTCTTTATGCTTAAAGATAAATTAGAGCTCACGCAAAGTGCTGAGCGTTTATTGCCTAAGCAACGTCGCTTGATCATTCAAGTTTGGCAAGAAATGAATCAGCAAATCATGAATTATATTCGCGGTAAGGTATTTGAAATTTTAATTGTTGGTACTGCATCTTTTATCGCTTTTGCAGTGCTTGACCTTCGCTATGCGGCTTTACTCGGCGTATTAGTTGGCTTGTCTGTGCTTATTCCATTTGTAGGGGCGGCATTGGTGACCATTCCTGTCGCTGCAGTGGCGTTATTCCAGTTTGGTTTAGAAACACAATTTTGGACTATTTTAATCATCTATGGCGTGATCCAAGCACTTGATGGCAATGTGTTAGTGCCGTTATTGTTCTCTGAAGCGGTAGATTTAAACCCTGTGTTTATCATCGTTGCGGTATTGTTTTTTGGTGGTTTATGGGGCTTTTGGGGCGTGTTTTTCGCAATACCGCTGGCTTCTTTAGTAAAAGCGCTTATCAATGCCTGGTCTTCTAAGCAGGTTGAGCTAATAGAAAATTAGCTTAGTCTTAAAAAGTATAGAAAACGCACTTTACTGACTAATTGATTATTATAATTTAGCCGTGAAAAATGTAAAATAGGTTATAAGATATACCTTTTAGTAATATGGTGCGTTTTTCATGGCAAATTTTTACCTTCCTGACGATGCTAATCAGCAAATTTATTTAGATGCGAATGCAACGACTCCTGTACTTCCTGAAATTGCCGATGTGGTTTCGCACACGATGCAAGTCTGTTTTGGTAATCCATCAAGCTCTCATATTACGGGTATTCAAGCAAAACACTTATTAGAACAAACACGTAACAAAGCACGTGAAGTCATTGGCGCTACCGACGGCGATATTTTATTTACCTCGGGTGCAACAGAAGGTATTCAAACGGCGGTTGTTTCAACGCTTATTGCTGCAAAAAATCATCAAATCGAGAATCCGGTATTACTTTATGGGGCAACAGAGCATAAAGCGGTGCCAAATACGCTAAAACATTGGAACAGTGTACTTGATATCAACGCGCAGGTATTAGCTATTCCAGTAGATAAAAACGGTATTTTAGATCATGAGTTTATTCGTAAACATGCTGCGAATGCACTGATGATTTGTACTATGGCAGTAAACAACGAAACCGGTGTTTTCCAAGACTTAACCACTATTGAGCAATTTATTCGTAGTGAAAACAATAATGTGGCTTGGATGGTTGACTGTGTACAAGCATTAGGCAAAACCAACTTGGCGCTAAGCCAAACAACCATTGATTACGCCCCATTCTCTGGTCATAAATTGTATGCGCCTAAAGGCATTGGTGTACTTTATATTCGTAAAGGCAGTGCATACACGCCATTTATTGCTGGCGGCGGCCAAGAAAGTGGTATGCGATCTGGTACCGAAAATTTACCGGGCATTGCCGGTTTGAATAAGTTGTTCTCGTTATTGCTTGATAAACAAAACCAGACTTTTAAGCCAATTGAGCAGCTACATGCTTTTCGCGAGCAATTATTAGCTGCATTAACAGACACCTTTGGTAGCATTACGTTCAATCACAGTTTTGAGCATTCGGTGCCAACAACGTTGAACTTTGCGGTGAACGAATTAACCAGTAAAGAAGTGATGGACTTATTTGATGCTGCGGGTATCCGTGTAAGTGGCGGCTCGGCATGCAGCTCAGGTGCAAATCGTAGTTTTGTTTTAGACGCGATGGGAGCCAGTGATTGGCAAAGTGAAAACGCGATACGTATGTCGTTTGGCCCAGCTGTTAACCAACAAGAGATTGATTTTGCTTGCGACAAAATACGTTCTTTAAAACCGATTCTAGAAGCAAACTGCTTAGTGGTATCTGATAGTACATCGCCGCAACACGAAGTTTGTGCGATTGGCTTAACACAACTTCGCCATCAAGCAGCGTGCTGCTGGCTTTATGTCGACAGTGATAAAAGCGCTGTGGTGATTGATCCTATCATTGAGCTTATTCCACGTATGGCGAAAATTGTCGCGACACAAGGTTTAACAGTAAAAGCGATTATCGATACCCATAACCACCAAGAACGTTTATCGGCCCGTTGTTTATTATCAAAAGAGCTCGCAGAACGTTATGTTGCTAATGAGATAGACGAACTTGGCTGGCCAAAAGATTCAGCAACCATCGAATTAAGCGATGCGCGCTTAACTAAAGTAGCAACACCAGGTCACAGTGACGATAGTGTTAGCTATTTATTATCAGATACGCAAAGCGGTGATATCAGCTATTGCTTCTGTGGTGATTTAATCTTACCAGGTGGCTTAGGTAACACAGCAATTACTGGTGGCGATGCTGCGAAAATGGCTCAGTCTTTAAAGCAGCTTGCTATGGTAGTACAAGATTCAACGGTGATTTGTTCTGGTCATGATTATCAACAATGTTTTGCTATGGATTGGCATGCGCAAAAAGCAACGACGCCGTTACTTGCACAACTATTAAGTGAGCTAGTATCAGATGATGAGTTTGTTGAATTAAAGCAACAAGCTGATGAGCAAAAGCATACTGTAAGTCATTCTCTATGTGGCTATGTTGAAACACTTGAAAGTGCGCCGATGAAACAGCTAGTCGCAACCGATGCGAAATCAATGTTAGATGATAAGGCAACTTACCTAATTGATACACGTGAACCGTATGAGCATGGAGCGAATAATTTAGCAGAGTTATTCACTGTTGCTGAGAGCAAAGTGATTAACATTCCACTCAGTCGCATGGCAAACGCCATCGTGCAAGGGCAGCTTGATAAAGCGCATAGCTACATTTTGGTTTGCCGAAGTGGTAATCGTTCAAAACAAGCGGCTAACAATTTGTCGCAGTTAGGGTTTGAAAATGTTTATAACTTAAATGGTGGTTTAGCATTGCTTTAACAAGCAATACCAATTCGCTTAATTAAAAAAAGCCGCTATAGAGCGGCTTTTTCGTAACTTGTATAAATTAGGCCGTTGTAGGGCCTGAGCTTTCCCGTACTACTAATGAAGGGGTAAAGGTCGTGATGATGTCTTTATCTTGATTACGTGCACCACGGGTTTTTCTAAACAGTAAACGGGCTGCATGCTGCGAAATTACATCATTCGCCTGATGTGCTGTGGTTAGTTTAGGCCAAGTCTGACGCGAGAACGGTGAGTCTTCGAAGCCCGTAATTGATAGCTGCTGTGGAATTTCGATACCCATTAAGCGTGAGGCGAATAACGCGCCCGCTGCCATTTCATCGTTACCGCCAAGTAGGGCTGTGATGTTTTTCGGGTTATTCTCACCTAACAATGCTTTTGCGCCTTCTACACCTGATTCAAAAGAATACTGGCCTTCGTAGATGAGCGCGTCATGCAATGGAATGCTGTGATCTTTTAACGCGGCCTGATAACCCTCTAAACGTTCAGTTGTTGATTTATGCTCTTTGTCACCGCATAAAAAACCAATATTTTTATGGCCAAGCGACAGTAGGTGAGCGGTGATTTCGTACGCAGCTGCGTAATCGTTCACATAGATACAAGTGTCTTGGTCTTCTTCAGTAGGGCGGCCAGAGAGTACGCGAACATAATGAATGCCCATCTCATCTAGCATATCAATAATGCTATTTTGCTCTGACAGCGGTGGCGTTAATACAAGGCCAGCTAAGCGAGATCGCTTGATCATGGTTTTAAAGTCTTCTTCCATGTTGCCATCCAGATAGTTACATGGATGAATAACCAGCTCATAGCCTTCTTCTTTACAACGCGACAACACACCGTTTTGCATGTCGATGACATAATAAGCATTCGGGTTGTCATAAACTAAACCAACAGTAAAAGACGATGTGCCTGCTAGGTTACGAGCAGCAAGGTTTGGTTGATAGTTTAACGTGTTAACAGCGTCCATCACTATATCGTACGTTTTTTTTCTGACCGATGGCTCTTTATTAATCACTCGTGAAACGGTTTTCATTGAAACACCTGCGAGCTTGGCTACATCATTAATGGTTACTTTCATACTGTTGCTTTATAGTTGGTTATATTTTTATTATAATATTATCGTTCAGGTATTCACCAGACGCTTTTTCTTATATGTACATCTATATTTAATATAAGTTAGTTAGTGTATCTAATGTTCTACCAAATTAGCAGTAAAATAATTGAGATAATTTTTATGATACCGGTGTCAAAAGAGAAAAATTGCGCTATTATCTCGACTATAAAATGTAAAAGTAGAACATTGACAGCGTTGTCATTTTAACTTAGTGTTGATTTCACACCGTGTTTTTAATTGCTGTCTTTATTCAATATAATAAAAAGATAGTTAAGAATCAGTTTGTTGCAAGTTTTGAAGGGGATTAAATATATGAGCAGCCGTTCGCAATTAGCTAGTTGGCAAGCACTATCTGAAAGTGCCAAGAAGATGAAACAAATTCATCTTAAAGATTTATTTGCCAAAAATAGCACGCGTTTCGAGCAATTCTCTGCTCAGATCCCGGGTGTATTATTCGATTACTCGAAACAACAAATTGATAAAACTGTTTTTGAACAATTAATTGCTTTAGCGAAAGAGTGTGATATTAGCGCATGGCGCGAAAAAATGTTCAGTGGTGAGAAAATTAACATTACTGAAGACCGTGCTGTACTTCATACTGCTTTACGTAACCGCGCTAACACAGCTGTAATGGTTGATGGCGAAAACGTAACAGATGCTGTTAACGCTGAGCTTGCTAAAATGAAAGCCTTTGTTGGTAAGGTACGCAGTGGTGAGTGGTTAGGCTACACAGGAAAAGCAGTAAAAGATGTGGTTGCAATTGGTGTCGGTGGTTCAAATCTAGGCCCACAAATGGCAACAGAAGCGCTTGCTGCTTATGCTGATGGCACATTAAATGTTCACTATGTATCAAATGTTGATGGTGTTCAGATTGCATCTGTTTTACAAGGTTTAGACGTTGAGACAACGTTATTTGTTATCTCGTCAAAAACGTTTACCACCTCAGAAACCATGACTAACGCTAAATCGGCTGTTGAGTGGTTTTTACAAACGGCACAAGCGCAAGAGCACATAGCTAAGCACTTTGTAGCTGTAAGCACCAATTTAGAAAAAACAGCGGCCTTTGGTATCGCTGATGAAAACGTATTCACAATGTGGGATTGGGTAGGCGGTCGCTTTTCTTTATGGAGTGCGATAGGATTACCAATCGCCCTGTACCTAGGCTTCGAGGCGTTCGAAGAAATCCTAGAAGGTGCGTTTGAAATTGATGAGCATTTTAAAAATGCTGAATTTGAAAATAACGTACCATTATTAATGGCGCTTTTAAGTGTTTGGAACACAAGCTTTTTAGGTTATACAGCGCAAGCTATTTTACCGTATGATCAAGCACTACACATGTTACCCGCGTATTTACAGCAAGGTGAGATGGAAAGTAACGGTAAGCATGTTACTTTTGCAGGTGAAACGGTTCCTTACACGACGGTTCCAATTATTTGGGGTATGACAGGTATCAATGGTCAACATGCTTTTTACCAATGTCTACACCAAGGTAATGTAATTGTACCTGCTGACTTTATTGCTTCAATTGAGCCGCAAGTCAATGTAGGCAAGCATCATGATATTTTATTATCAAACTTCTTTGCACAAACCGAAGCGATGATGGCCGGTGTTGATGCAGAGCAAGTAACTGCAGATTTAACCGCGAAAGGTAAATCTGAAGCAGAAATCTCAGAATTATTGAATCACAAGATTCACCAAGGCAATCGCCCAACAACGTCAATGTTATTAGATAAAGTTGATGCGAAAACGGTAGGACGATTAATTGCGCTTTATGAGCACAAGATCTTCTGCCAAGGCATTATTTTAGAAATCTGTTCATTTGACCAATGGGGTGTAGAGCTAGGTAAGGGACTTGCCTCTAAAATTGAAGCTGAATTATTTGATGATGCAGTCAGTCATCCACATGATAGTTCAACCAATGGACTGATCGCTTACTATAAGACACATCGTAAGCAGTAAAAAATTCGCAGTATTAGCTGCAAACCGAATACCTTTGAACGGGTAGCGCTGGAGTTCTTAGGGCCTGTATTTTTGTGAGAGGATTTACAGAGCCCCTAAGACTCATTTACTTCAGCCAACATAAAAAGAATGAGTAAGCTACTTACAAACAAATTCAACAGGCTTTGTTAAAGGATATTGTCTAACAGGCCACATCAACCAGATAACAACACGCACTGCCATATTGCATGAATTGGATGAACATGGCATTGCCAATGTAGAGAGTGATATATGTTAAATCCATTTGATATCGTAATTTTTGGGGGCGGCGGGGATCTTGCGTTACGTAAGTTACTTCCTGCAATGTATCGCGCTTATCAAGAGGGCAACCTTCCTCAAGGTTCTCGTATCCTTCCTACGGTACGTGAAGAAAGCAAACGTAAAGAATACATCGAAACAGCACATAAAGCGTTACAAGACTTTTTAGGTAAAGGTGAGTACAACGCAAAAGATTGGAAAGCGTTTTCAGCTTACCTTGTGCCAGTTGTATCAAATGTGACTGAAGCAGATGATGACTGGGACAAATTAAGAGATATTCTTGATGAACACGACGCTGACAAGTCTCGTGTTTTTTACCTTTCTTTACCACCTGCAGTGTATGGTAGCTGCTGTGAAATCTTATCAAAGAAAGGTCTAATCACAGAAACATCTCGTGTTGTTGTTGAAAAACCGATTGGTTACTGTGGTGAATCTGCTGAAGCAATCAATGCAAAAATTGCTGAATACTTCAAAGAAGAGCAAGTATTCCGTATTGACCATTACTTAGGTAAAGAAACAGTACAAAACTTAATGGCACTACGTTTTTCAAACTCATTGTTTGAAAACCTGTGGGATGCAAAATCAATCGATAACATCCAAATTAGCTTATCGGAAACAGTGGGTCTAGAAAGCCGTGCTGGTTTCTACGATAAAGCGGGTGCATTACGCGATATGGTACAAAACCACTTGCTACAATTACTTTGTTTAGTGGCAATGGAATCACCAAATAAACTAAACGCAAACAGCATCCGTACTGAAAAACTAAAAGTACTTGAGTCGTTACGTCCGTTAGTGGCTGAAGATGTTGATGCAAACATTGTACGTGGTCAGTACGTACCAGGTAACTTAGACGGTAAAATCGTCCCTGGTTACTTAGAAGAATTAAACGAAGGTGCGAGTAAAACAGAAACTTTTGTTGCTATTCGTGCGCACATCGATAACTGGCGCTGGGCTGGCGTGCCTTTCTATCTTCGTACTGGTAAACGTATGAAAAAGCGTTGTGCTGAAATCGTTGTTGAATACAAAAAAGTATCTCACAACGTTTATACCGACAACGTAGGTAACATTGAGCCAAATCGTCTTGTTATTCGTCTGCAACCAGAAGAAACAATTCAATTAACACTGATGTCTAAGCGCCTTGATAACCTTGAGATGCAATTAGAACCAGTGACCATGAACATTGAGTTATCGCAAGCGTACAGTAATGGTTTTCATTCAGATGCCTATAAGCGCTTAATGTTAGATGCCGCAGCAAACAACCCGTCGCTGTTTATTCACCGTGATGAAGTGCGTCAAGCATGGAAATGGATTGACCCAATCATCGAGCGTTGGCAAGAAAAAGGTGCACCATCGTTATACCGCGCTGGTACGTGGGGCCCTGAAGATGCAGATGAGCTTTTAGAAGAAAACAACCACGTTTGGTTTAACACAGGCGATAAGGCGTAATTAAGATGGCAACAATTGTTGAAAAATTCTTTGCAAACAAAGACGAATTAACAGCTGAACTTTCTTCAAGCCTTGAACAAAGCCTTGTTGCTGGTATTAAAGAAGATGGCCGTGCGGTATTGATGGTGTCGGGTGGCTCATCGCCAGCACCTGCTTATAAGCACTTATCAAACCTTGAACTTGATTGGGCAAGCATTGATGTTGCTATGGTTGATGAGCGTTGGGTTGATGCTGATCATGAAAAAAGTAATGAAGCATTTATCAAAAGCACGCTATTACAAAACCATGGCGCAGCTGCTAATTTCGTGACAATGAAAAATGACGCATTAACGGCGCAAAACGGTGTAGCTGAATGTGAAGCTGCATACAAAGCATTAAAGCGTCCTTTTGATGTGACGATTTTAGGCATGGGCCCTGATGGTCATACGGCTTCTCTTTTCCCTCATGCCGAAGGTCTTGAACACGGTCTAGCAACAGATGATTTAGTATGTGCAATTAATGCCATTGAAAGCGATGTAACAGGTAAAATCACTGAGCGTATGACGTTAACTTTATCTGCGATTGCAGATTCTAAAGTTGTGAAGCTTTTAATTAGTGGTGAAGAAAAACTCGCTGTTTACAAGCAAGCGAAAGAGGGCGGTGCAGTTGCTGACATGCCTTTACGTGCAGTATTGAATCACCCACATATCAATATTGAAGTTTATTGGGCACCTTAATCGCTCAATAAAACTCTATGCCAAAAGCGAGCTATTATGCTCGCTTTTTTGTTTTTAAATACTTACCTTGAATACCAATCCGCAATAATACTTAATCATTTTGAGGGATTAAACCTGTCGCTAACGGCGTTAAAAATTTCTGATTTAGAACAACTAAATAACGAAATTTTGCCTTGTTATCAACGAGGTTTTATTGCCTAAAAATAGGTCACTTAATTAAGCGAATTGGTATAACAAACAGTATTGAATAAATACACTTTCTTTAAATAGCCGATAAAGTGTTAGACAAGTACAAAGGGGCTCTATATAATTAAAAATGACAACGCTGTCATTGTTATTGATTGTTATTCTCAATATTCCCTTTAACTCATTCTGCCCAGAAAAAGTTAAAAATAATTTGTACATGACAGCGCGCTTTTAGAAACACGTTAGTTTTTTAAGCTAATTTATTGTTAGATAACAGGTTTTATATAACTTTTAGTTATGGTTAATAAATGCCCAGTGGAAACTAAAGCTTACAAAAATACATGTAATTTTTAGCTAATTTCAAAAACTCATCCTTTTGGTCTTTTCATCTGCAATATCACTCATGCTATATTTGCGCCGTTTATTTGTAACAATTCTTAAAAACTCAATATTAAATATTAGTTATATCAATAACTTGATTATTTCGTTGTAAATTTTTTGCACAAATTAACCAAAAAGATGTAGCACAAATGTAATTTAGAGTGTATGGTTTGTTACTAGATGACAGCGTTGTCATCATCACTGGGCAGAAGTGATATAAAAAACCAACAAAATGATTCAAGGGGAATCCTGTGTTAGCTAAAAATTTTAAGAAAAGCTTATTAGCAGTTAATATCGGCCTCGTAATGAGTGCTGGGTTCACTGGCGCTGCATACGCAGCAGATGAAACTAAAGTTCAAGAAGATGTTGAAGTAATTGAAGTTCGCGGTATTCGCCGTTCACTTGAAGCTTCAATGAATACTAAGCGCTTTGCTGACAGCGTTGTCGATGCTGTATCTGCAGAAGACATCGGTAAGTTTCCTGATGGCGATGTAGGTGAAGCACTAGGTCGTATTTCAGGTGTTGCTGTTAACCGTCAATTCGGTCAAGGTCAGCAAGTGTCTATCCGTGGTGCTTCAAGCCAATTAACACGCACACTTTTAAACGGTCAAACTGTTGCATCAACAGGTTGGTATGACCAACAATCAATCGACCGTAGCTTCAACTATACGCTTTTACCACCTGAATTAGTTGGTGAAATCCAAGTTTATAAATCTTCTCAAGCTGACGTTGTAGAAGGTGGTGTTGGTGGTACTGTTATTGTTAACACTCGTAAGCCACTTGATCTTGACGCTGGTACAACTTTCTTAAGTGCAAAAGCCGACTACGGCACAATCTCTGAAGAAACAGACCCTCAAGTTTCTGGCTTATTTAGCTGGAAAAATGACGAAGAAACATTCGGTTTATTAGGTTCAGTATCTTGGGCTGAAACAAACTACCAACGTAACGGTATCGAATCACTGATCGGTTGGGGTGATATTGTTCCTACTACGTTCCAACAAGAGCGTGAACGTACAGCATTAAATGCAACTTTCCAGTATCGTCCTACAGAAAACCTAGAGCTAGGTTTAAACATCATGAGCCTTGAGTTAGATGCAAACAATGCAAATACCTCAAACTTCGTAATGTTCCCTGACGACAAAGAAGCAGCTTGTGAGCAAACAAATGCATCAGGTACATGTACTTTCTATCGTCGTACTGGTGAAGGTGTAAATCCAGGTTGGACTCAAACTTGGGCACGTATTGCGAGCATGTCATCTGACACAGCTGATTTCAGCCTTAAATACGAAGGTGAAAACTTCACATTAAAAGGTCGTTTCGGTACAACTGAATCAGAAGGTGGTACAGACCTTACTGCAAACTACGGTAACTTCATTGGTGTTCCATCTGATTACGCGGGTACTTATGATGCAACTGGTGATGTGATCAAAATTGATATCAATAACAAATACTTTGAAGCATCAGATTTTGCAGGTCCATTATCTCCAGCTGGTTGGGCACTTAAAAAGCAACCTAACACAGATGAAGAAACTTACGCACAGTTAGACCTTTCTTTCCCTGTTGATTTTGGTGCTATCACAGCAATCAAAACAGGTTTCCGTTGGGCTGACCATGAAGTAAAACAAGAGACTTACTCAACTACTTTAGTTGATACATTACCAACTGGTGATGGTGAGACTTACTACTCAGGTACTATGTCATCAGGTGCTGGTTTCACTTTACCAAAGCCAGATTTTGACAAAATGGTAGCAGATGCACGTGCTGCAATTGTAAGCTTCGATAATGATTCAGCTGTATACCGCTCAGGTTACGGTACAATTGAAGAGGAGAACTTTGCAGTTTACGCAATGGCAGAGTTCTCTGCAGAATCTATCCGCGGTAACTTCGGTTTACGTTATATCTCTACAGATGCAGAATCAGATTACTACGGTTTTGCAAACGGTGAGTACGAAAGCTCTCTAAGCACAGATAAAGCGAGCTACAACGACGTATTACCTAGCATCAATATCGCTTTCGATTTAGCTGAAGATGTAATTTTACGTACCTCTGCAGCACAAGTAATTGCTCGTCCTAACTACACAGATATGTTCTCTGCATCATCTTTTGCAGGTTACGCTGATGGTACAGCAAATAACGAAGTACTAACTAAAGGTAACGTAGGCCTTAACCCATTCAAAGCAACTCAAGCTGATTTAGGTATTGAGTGGTACTTTGATGGTGACGGTATGGTAAGTGCAACTTACTTCTTCAAAGACATCACATCATTTGTTACTTCAAGCCAAATCTTGAATCAACAAATCGGTGTTGTAGACCCAGATACTCAAGGTGATAACTGGACGCTATCTACTAAGCTTAATGCAAGTGGTGGCCAAATCGAAGGTATCGAGCTACAAATTCAAGATGGCTTTGACAGTGGCTTTGGTTACTCAGCAAACTACACATTCGTAGATGCACCATCAGAAGCAGAAAACTACCCAGATATGATCCCATTATTCTCAGATTCGTCTAAGCATACTGTGAACTTAGTGGGTTACTATGAAACAGATACTTACTCAGCACGTTTAGCTTATAACTGGCGTTCAGAGTACATGATCCGTGAGCTTCCTGGTTTCTACGGTAACCGTGAGCACCAATCATACGGTACACTTGATTTCAGTGCTAACTACAGCGTAACTGATAACATTGACGTAACGTTTGAAGCTGTTAACTTAACTGAAGAAGACAGCGTACAAATCGGTGTTGCTCCTTCTGATGCAGAAGTAGTTCCTGAGCTTCGTAACGGCTACCCAGCGTGGAGCTTTGAAGGTGAAGCACGCTACAAGCTAGGTGTATCACTACGTTTCTAATTTGATTTAGATAACGAAATTAAGAAAGCCCAGCTCGCACTGGGCTTTTTTGTGAGTAAAAAGTGGGCGAGTGAAAATGATAAAAAAAATCGCAATTGTTGGTGGCGGAACAGCTGGTTGGTTAGCTGCAAACCATTTAGGCCATGCGCTTTTGCAAAGCGGTATTGAGATCACATTAATCGAGTCACCTAATATTGCCAGCATAGGTGTCGGTGAAGGCACTGTTCCTTCGATGCGCAACTCTTTGCAAAAGTTTGGTATCAGCGAAAGTGACTTTATCAATGAATGTGATGTTACTTTTAAGCAGTCAATCAAGTTTGTAAATTGGCTAGATAAACACAAACATGGTGCTAACTTTTACCATCATTTATTTGATCACCCACATATATTTGGTGAAGATTTAACGCAGCAGTGGCTTGCTGAGGGTAACGGTAATGATTACGCCGAGTTTGTTTCTAAGCAACATGCGTGTTGTGAAAATAACCTAGCACCGAAAACAATTTCGACACCGCAATATGCAGGTATCAATGGCTATGCCTATCATTTTGATGCTAAAAAGTTTGCTGCATTCTTAGGAAGCCATGCCACGCAACATTTTGCTGTAAAACACCTGTTTGCAGAAATTAAAGATGTCAGCTGTGATGAGCAAGGTTTTATTACACACCTAATCGACTCAGAAGGTAACGCCTTAGAATTTGACTTTATTATCGATTGCTCTGGTTTTTCGGCTGCCTTTATAGGGCAAAAACTGGGGGTGGGTTTTGTTGATAAGTCAGCTAGTTTATTAACTGACACTGCAATCACCTTGCAAGTACCGACACAAAGCGATGATGAAATACCGCCTTACACTATTGCTACGGCACACCAAGCTGGTTGGATCTGGGATATTGCGCTCACAGAGCGAAGAGGAGTGGGGTTTGTTTATTCATCTAAGTATATGAGCGATGAGCAAGCACACGCTAAATTGCATCATTATTTAGGTAATAAATTTGAGCACTTAACCCCAAGAAAGATCCCGATGAAAGTAGGGCACAGAGAAAAAATGTGGCAGAAAAACTGTGTCGCTATAGGGTTGTCGCAAGGCTTTGTTGAGCCACTTGAAGCAACTGCCATCTTAATTGCAGACTTTTCTGCGGGGTTATTAGCTAAACGTTTTCCGCGTACCCGAGAGGACATTAACTTAGTTGCTGATGAATACAATCAGCAGGTGAATTATGTATGGCAACAAACGTTTGATTTTATAAAAATGCATTACTGTATTTCGGATAGAACTGATTCAGCCTTTTGGCGTGATAACAAAAAAACCGACCAGTTATCAGAAAAACTAAAAAATAACCTAGCACGCTGGCAGCGCTTTACACCGGTACGCGAAGACTTTGCCAGTAAGTTCGATTTGTTCGACTTAGAAAACTACTTATACGTACTGTTTGGTATGCATTATGTACCTGCCAAACAGCAAACTAAGCAGAGCGACAATCAACAAGTTGCTAAACTTAAACAGCAGCGCGTCAATCAGCTATTAAGCGAGCTACCTAAGCACAGAGAACTGTTAGATAAAATAAAGAAATTTGGCTTACAGAAGTACTAATTTTATTAACTGAGCTGGCTAATACGTATTAGCCAACTCAGTCGATTCTAAAAAATGAGGAGATAGATAAACGACTGTTATTTAAATCATTACAGTACTTTTTGTGATTTAAAAGAGTTGCGCTATGTAATAGATTACTTTTATAAATTACGAGCCTATTGACCTTGGCTTCAACATCCACCACTTTTTCAAAAAGCGCTGTTGTTTCATTTAAATAGCCAGGATGAGTTGCGCTGTGTTTTTCTGTATCAGCAATCATGTTATGCACGCTATTTTGGTTATCAGCCGTCACTTTAATAATGTTCTCAGGTAGGTATTTATATATGCCTGTGCCACCCCATTCTTTGTCTGACAAATAATGCACTGCTGCAAATGTTTTATCATCCGTTGAATCAATATGTGGCATACGCTGCAAGGTATTTAATTCATCCGCATTTTGAGTAACTAATGAAAGTTTACAGCGGTGAAGATATAAATTATTTTCGCCGCTAGTAATGATCCCTTGCTCTAAAAGTTCGTTAACTAGCTGCTCAAAAGCTCGGTAGTAGGGCGCAGGCATTTCATCTCGTTTGCCTGGGTAGAGTGTGCCATCGCTGCCAAAAGGCTGGAAGTAGGCTGTTTCTGTAGCAAATTGATAAACTGGCTCAAGGTTGTGCAAAAAGCCATCAACGATAATAACGGTTTCATTAATTTCACCAATAAATACTTGGCTTACTTTATAGTCTTTATTTAATTGATAGCCTTCCATTATTTGCCTCAGTCATCCCGTGTTTGTTGAATATACTAACAAAAATAGTGGCTTATGCGTGATAATATTTACTTGATCGCAGCTTGTTTTTTCATCACTTAAGGTTAATTAGCAACATGAGTAAATTTGTTAATTTATAATGTACAAACTGCCACAAAATTTTCACTTCCTTTTTGTTGCCAAAACCTATAGGCTTTGGGCACTAACAGCAAAAACATATTATAAAATTAACGGAGCAGTATCATGGCGGAGCAACAAGTACAGCCTTTACATAACGAAAAACATGCCAACACTAAAATTCAAAATGGCATCAACATTGAGTTCATGAAAACTCAGCACTTAGTACCTGTGGTTGCACACGAATTTGCACGCATCGCAAATGAATTCCCAATGGCATTTGTTAAAAACAACGAATCAGGTAAATTTCAAGCAGTTGCTTTATTTGGTCTAGAGCCAGGCGAAAACCTTTTCATTCAAGACGGCAAATGGACAGCAGCATTTGCGCCTATGTCTATGACTCGTTACCCACTTGGTCTTGTTAAGCATCCAGAAGCTGACCAATTTGGTATCGTAATCGACGAAGCAAGCCCACTTGTAAGCGAAGAAACAGGTAATGCACTTTTCGAAAACGGTGAAGAAACTGAATACCTTAAGCGTCGTAAAGAAGCACTTGTTTCTTTCATCGAGTTCTCTCAGGTAACTGAAGCATTCACTAAGTACCTTGCAGACAAAGAGCTACTAGTAGCTCAAACGCTAACTGTAGAAATCAAAGGTGAGAAAAAAGACATCAACGGTATCTACCTTGTTGACGAGAAAAAACTTAACTCACTAAGTGATGAAGAGTTCTTAGACCTTCGTAAGCGTGGCTATTTAGCACCAATCTACTCTTTCTTAACGTCTACTCACCAAGTAGCACGTTTAGCACGTTTAAAAGCAGCTCAAGCTTAATTTTAAACTGCTGAAAAAAAGCGCCATTAGGCGCTTTTTTTGTTTCTTTCGTCTGTTAAAGCTTGAAAACCAGCGACGAATTATTCACATTGGGCTTACAAACTAAAATAAATATAAGTGCCCCTATGTTAAAAACATTACTCACCTCAGCCATTGCCCTTAGCGCATTATCATTTAGTACTTTCTGCCATAGTAGTGATCAACCTTTCGCTATTGCTATTCATGGTGGTGCTGGAACAATTGAAAAAAGCCGCTTCACGCCAGAGCAAGAAAAAGCTTACCGTGCAAAACTAAAAGAAGCCGTTGAAACAGGCTATGCCGTGCTCGAAAAAGGCGGTGAGAGCCTAGATGCCATTACTGCGGCAATTAATGTGCTTGAGAACTCGCCGTATTTCAACGCTGGTCGCGGTGCTGTATATACTTATGACGGTGCACATGAGCTTGACGCATCGATTATGGATGGTCGTACACGCCAAGCAGGAGCTGTTGCTGGGGTTAAACACATTGAAAACCCAATTAACTTGGCGCGCTTAGTGATGGAAAAATCAGTGCATGTTATGCTCAGCGGTCAAGGTGCCGAAGAGTTTGCAAAAACTCAAGGTATGCCGCTGGTTGAAAACAATCTTTTCGATACTGAAAATCGCTACAAAGCGTTATTAAAAGCAAAAGAAAAGCTCGATAAACAAAAAGTCACCAGCAAAGACTACCAAGCTGCACACAAAGCCCTGCCAGTTAATTACAAAATGGGCACTGTTGGAGCGGTTGCACTTGATAAAAACGGTAATATCGCCGCAGGTACCTCTACAGGTGGTATGACAGCAAAACGTTTTGGTCGTGTGGGTGATTCACCTGTGATTGGTGCAGGAACCTTTGCTGAAAATGAATCATGTGCAGTATCTGCGACAGGTCATGGTGAGTATTTTATTCGCTACAATGTGGCAGCTGATATTTGTGCTCGCGTAAAATACCAAGGTAAAACCATTGTGGAAGCAGGTAACGAAGTGATCCACGATGTATTAATGCCTGTAGGGGGAACTGGTGGTGTGATCATCATTGATGCTAAAGGTAACATCAGTTTGCCGTTTAACACCGCTGGTATGTATCGTGCGAGTAAATCGAATACATCACCAACGTATGTGGGTATTTTTAAAGACGAGTAATTACCTGTAACGTATCTTCAGGCAATAAAAAACCGAGTTTCACAACTCGGTTTTTTATCGCCACCAAAGTTATTGGCGATTAATTTTTACCTTGAAAGGTGTTTCATCTTGATTCGTTGAGCGATAAGGGTTGATATCTAAACCGCCACGGCGTGTATAACGGGCATACACTTCAAGCTCTTCGAGGTTTAACTGCTGCATTAAATCGCAGTAAATACGCTCCACACATTGCTCATGAAATTCGTTGTGAGTTCTAAACGAAATTAAATATTTTAATAAGGCTTCATGGCAAATCGCTTGGCCTTTATAACGAATAATCACACTCGCCCAATCAGGCTGTGAGGTGATCAAACAGTTCGATTTTAGTAAGTGACTATGTAGGGTTTCTGAGACAATCTCATCACCATTATGGCGAAGTGAGCTGGCATCAATATCATAGCTAGTGATTTCGATATCCAGATCATCAATACATTCGCCCGGTAACGCTGAAAATGGCAAACAATTGAAATCATCAGCTTGGTATAAAGTAATGATCACCGGTGCATTTACCGCATCGGATAAGTCTTTGCTCAGTGCTTGATGTACGTCATCCGGCGTCTCAAAACGTGTTTGATTAAAGCTGTTTAGGTACAATTTGAATGACTTTGACTCAATGATGTGACTGCTTTGACAAGGAAATACAAACGTTGCCACAGCGACCATTGGCTTACCCTTGCTATTTAGCCACGATAATTCATAGCCAGTCCAAATATCTTGCCCTTTAAACGGTAAGTTATCTTCGCTAACACCTAATGCATCACGGTTTAATTTACGGGCAATAGGAAACAGTAAACTGGGTGTGTAGGTATCTACATACTCTGTGCTTTTACCAAGAACACTGTTTTTTAGTTCGGGTGAGTTGCTGTAATCTGTCATCTTTACACTTTTGTAGTTACAATGGCGGCATTATACCTAAAGCCAATGAGTTTCGCAGTATGTCTGTTTCTACAAAACTAGATAAGTTACATCAAGCATTTAGTGAAAAATGCCTCGAACGCACAGGAAAGCTTCCTGTTATTGAACATGATACAGCATGGCCAAGTCCATGTGAGCAGGGCGAAGTAGATGAGCAGGGGCTTATTCAGTGGTGTGCAACCCCACAACAACCTGCTGGCAGTTTAGAAGACTTAGCCAAGGCACTAGAGTTATCGTTTCCTGAAGATTTAAGCCCATTGTTTGGTCATGTCTATGCGGGTAATTTGTTATTGAGTATTGATGATCATCACATTGAACTGCTACAAGCATGGAATGAAGATGATTTTAGCCGCTTACAGCAAAATATTACCGGTCACGTGTTAATGAAGCGCAAGCTAAAGCAGCCAGAAACCGTATTTATTGGTCTTACAGAGCAAGATGATCTACTGATCACTGTATTAGTCGAAAGCGGTGAGGTTTGCTTAGAGTATGTGGGTAAAAAACCACATCATGTGCTAGCGAATAGCATCAGTGAGTTTTTAGACAAAGTAACGGTGTAAATTCAATAAGTAAAAAGGGGCGGTTGCCCCTTTTGTGTATCTGGTTATTACCTTTATTAGGTTATTGAAAGTCCCACGAGATATTCGAAACAATGCCACAGGGCTCGCAACGAAAATCAAATAAGCCAAACCATGGCTCTGGTAATTTCCACTCGCCATCGCAGCTTGGGCAGCGACGTTTAAGCTCTGACTCTTTGTCAACGCCGCCTACACGGTATAAATAGTAATAAACCGGCTTCTTGGTTAGAAAACTAATACGTTTCGTGATATCACGACCACGGCGGTATAAGTCACTCTTGATGCTAGTTAGCTCTTCAAGCGCAGGAAATTCACAACGGGTTGCACCATTGATCTGAATTTGATCGCACGCTTGCCAGTCTTCTTGCCATTTAATGAGTGTTTTGTAATCGCCATTGGCAATTGCTGGAATGCGAAATAACGGTACAGGCAAAAAGTCATCACCACAATAAAGCGGGCTACAGGTGTGCACGTACGTGGTATACAAAATATAGCATGACGGATCATGACACATGTCTGCGCCATTTGAGTGAATGTCTTGGCCGACCACTTTAACTTTTGGTGCCAGTAAGCCTGCAGTGTTTAATTGCTCAATGCTATGTTTTACAAACGGGCTATGGTTGAGCGGATGCATCGCATCTTCGGTTGGGCACATTACACGAGTAATGAAAAATCCATCTTTTAAAACCGTTGGAAATTCATCACCAATAATTTGGCCGTTAAAACGAAGCGCATTCACTAGGCGGTTTATCGCCTGTTCAGCAAGCTCTAGGGTAGTATCTTGGTAGCAATCAAAAGTCAGATCGACAACAAACATTATTTTTTCTCAAGCAGTGCTAATAACCTATCTAATTTTGCTTCAATACGATCCAATTGACTTTCTTTTGGTGTACTCAGTTGTTCATTTGACGGGTTATTGATGAAATTATTAATTGAATCCGGATTGTTTTTATATTGGCTAACCGCAGCGATGATCACAGGCATCGGCATTGGTTGGGCTAGCTTACTTTTAGTTAAGGCAACTGTCGGGGTTTTACCTTCATCAAGAAGGGTTTTAATTGCATCAAATACAACGGCATTCATTTTTGTATAAACTCTTTTATAAAGACTAAAAAGCACCGCAGTATATGGGCTGCAGTGCGCGCGTATGGTAGCAATAATAGATGTGGAGTGAAATTACTTTCCTAATTTACGAGCTAAAAGAATGTTATTTAAGCTCGTAAATTAGGTCGCAGGCGTTACTGGCGTAACCTTGCGTCTAATTCATCAATCACCTCGCTCCAAGCACCATCTTCTGCAAGTGATTCTGCTAAAAAGTGTTGCTGAGCTTCATCCCAAAAAGGCGCTTCCTGCAATAGGGTTGTATCAGACAGTTGATGGGATGCTATAAAAGCATCTATTTCACTTTCTTTGCTCGGTAAACCAAGTTGTGCAAATAGGGTCGAAATATCATGTTTTGTCGTATCCATAGTTCTGCTCCTTGTGTATGGCGATAATTATTACTGCTTGAACTTAATGATGATGAACCGCAGTTTAACTTACGCTGAATTTGTCTTTAATCGCTGTAGGGTATATACCTTATAGTCTAGTACGAAAATAATAAAACAAATAAAAGGATGAGTATTTTGACAGTTGCTGAACCCGAAACCTTAAGTGTGCAATACCTTAGTGCTGAAGATATTAGCACTGCCGCAAGCCTTATTTATCAAGCCTATCATGATGATCCCGTTCTTCAGAATGTATTAGGTTTTCAACAAGATAACCCGAGTAAATATGAAACTAAATTACGTGCTTTAGTACGTGAAGAGCTAGCAAGTTTCTGGCAAGAAAAGCAGCCTCTAATAGGTCTTTACTCACAAAGTAGATTAAAAGCCATTGCCTGTGTATTTGATTCGGCAAGTGAACTGCAAGCTGAACGATACTGGCATTGGCGCTTAAAACTGATGCTTAGTGCGGGTTACTTGCAAACCAATCAGCTTATAGAAAAAGAGCGCACTATTCGTGAAGCGCTCTCGAGTAAAGGCCATTATCTGTTTTTAGCCTTTATAGCCGTTGACCCACATTTTCAGGGGCAAGGTTTAGGCAGATATCTGCTACGAGGTCTTGATGATTTAGTTGAGTCAAGCAATCAAGCAAGTGGTTTAGCCGTATTTGTTACTCGCTCTGAACAGCGCGAATTCTTTAGCTCTGAAGGGTTTGAAGTGTTCAAAGCATTAAGCTTTAACCAAGTTGAAGGTGACTTGATGTTCAAAGCAGCAAATTGACAAAAGGACGTTTTGGAAATAGCAATGTGAGATAAATCTCACATTGCTGTGCGTTTTATCAGTTTAATGCCTTTAAATTTGTACCCATAATTGCTTATTGCAATGATTTTAAAGGATTTATTGTTTTTGTCATTTTTGTGACTTAGAAAAAATTACTTTTTATGCCTACCAAGATATCCGCATTTCTCTAAACTTAATCATGTCAAGAAGACGCAGGTTCAACGACTGAACTGATGCCAAGGATTAGGATTGTGGCAACAAAGCAAGAAGCTTAGCAGGAAGCAAAGGGACAAGAGCTAGGGAAGCAAGGAAGAACAAGGACACTGCCAGGATGCAGTACAATCGCGGAGCGATTGAAAAGGACTGACCAAAGGATGATTTTAGCAGGAAGCTAAAGGAGCGTTTGGAAAACGAAGTGGATAGCCATTGACGGCAAGAGGACGGCACTAGGATGTGTTAAATGTTACATGAGGTAGCATGGTGGGTGTATAGGATGTATACCCGTTCAGGGGAAAGATAAAAAGGCAGCTTCGGCATAAGTAAGGATACTTAATCATGGAAGTAGCAAGATTGGGGCGTGGCTAATAGCTACGCCTTAGTTCTTTCTGGAGGTTGCACTTCTCGCACTTGCAATTATTCTTGTATAACTCGCAACTCGCAACTCGCAACTCGCAACTCGCAACTCGCAACTCGCAACTCGCAACTCGCAACTCGCAACTCGCAACTCGCAACTCGCAACTTAAATCTTATGTGGCGGTATTACGACACTTTTAAGTAATTCATTTTCCATGATCAAAACGCCTTGATACACGTTTTGTCCATCACTTGAAAACTCAAAAATAAATTCGCTTTTGATACCTGGTTTGCCGCTTTTTAAAATACCAAGTCGGCGTTTATTGCAAGCAACACTCATCAATTGCACATTTAATTGCTCAATTTGTCTTTGTGCATGAAGATTAGCTGCTTCGGCTACTTTTCTGTTTAACCAAAAAAAATAGATGATGCTGCCAATGATGATGAGTGTCCACAAGCCTGCCATTTACGAGAATAACCTTCCAATTGCGCGAGCGAGAGTTTCGCTACGATTTTCTTTTCTTAATAAACCTAGTAGGTGAGGGCGAATACTAGGAATTGCAACTAAATCGGTGAAAATACTCACAAACAGTTGCTCAATCTCAGTGTGGTGCGCACAGCAATCCATAAACACATGTAAGCGTTCTGGGTCTTCAAGCGTGCTAAAACAGCGTCCCGCAATCGTTAATAGTACATCTGACTGGGTGTTCATATCAGAGCATAATACAAAATCAACAAGTTGCGCAGTTAAACCTTGTGCTGGTGTTTTTGATAAGCTTCTAAGAGCTGCAACAAGAGCGATGTCGTCTTTATTTTCTATGGCGTTTAAACCATAGGCTAACAATTGCTCTGCAAACACGGGTTCGATTGCAACATGTTCAAGCATTGCACTTAGCGGCTGTAATACTTCGACTGGTAATTGCCCCCAAGCGGCTTGTAGATTTGCTAAATTGTTGTCGTTATCTAAACGCATCGCAAAGTCTGCAATACCTTGTACTGCAACACTTTGCCAATTATCAAATCCTAGTTTGCCTGAGAAATACAGCTGCGCATATTCGTAATACTGTGAAGCACTTTGTTTAAGTAAACATTTAACCTGTGCATTAAATGCTGCTAGCTTGTTGGCGTTTGGCGTAAATACATACGGGTTGTTGTCTAATTTGCCTTCGGCATTTTCACCGGTAATTTCTGTACCAAGCGCTTCAATTACCATATTTGCGAAGTGATCGCGGCTTGCGCTTACAAGACGGCTTTGCTCATCTAGGGGGAATTTTAAAAACCATACATAAGGTTCTTTAGATGCTTTTACATCCCAAAATTGAATAGCAAGCCAAGCATGACCAGCAAGCGGGTATGGGTAAGGGATTTTTGTTTCTTCAATGGCAAGAAATTGTTTTTTGTCTAATTTCGTGATGTGTCTGCCAATATCGAAGGCACGCCAAGTGGTACCTGCTGCATCCAGAAGTTGCCCTAAGGTGGCGATCTGCTCAGTCATAAAATCTCAATTACCGTAATTAATCTATATCAGCCGCGAATTATACGCCATACCATGGCGCCTTGGAACAGGGTATACTAAGCACAAAGGTATTAAGAGTTTTACAATGCATCAACAGACTTTGGCGCTGCTGCGCGAATTAGAATCCACATTACAACGCCATTCACTTTGGCAAACAACACCGATTGACCCAAGTGCACTCAATTCTGGTGTACCGTTTTGTCATGACACCATGGCTTTTGAGCAATGGCTGCAATTTGTTTTTCTTGAAAAAATGCATACCCTCATTGCACATGCCCAGCCTTTACCCCGTAATTTTGCAATTGCACCTATGGCTGAAATGATGTTGGCACAACACAACGGCGGTAATGATGTGATTAACGTTTTACAAAAACTCGATCAACTTTTGAGTGATGACTAAGATGCAAGAGAGTGTTAAGCCACAATTTGATGAGTTAACGATTCTGTACCGCGATGAAAATTACATTGCGATTGATAAACCATCAGGTTTATTGGTTCACCGTTCGTTTTTAGACAAACACGAAACCCAATTTGCGATGCAAATGCTGCGTGACCAAATTGGTCAACACGTGTTTCCTGTACATCGTTTAGATAGACCAACGTCAGGCGTATTACTGTTTGCGTTAAGTTCAGAAGCAGCCCGTGATATGAATCAGTTATTTATTGATGGGCAAATTGAAAAGCGTTATTTAGCTTTAGTAAGAGGCTTTTTAAACGAATCAATCTTCTTAGATAAACCTTTAAAAGAAGAGCTTGATAAAATTGCCGATAAGTTTGCTGATCAAAATAAAGCACCGCAAGAAGCACAAACGAAATTTCATTGCCTGCACCAAGCAAGCTTGCCTATTCCAATTGGTAAATACCCAACAGTTCGTTACTCGCTGGTGGAATGTTTTCCAAAAACTGGCCGCAAACATCAAATTCGTCGTCATTTAAAACATTTATCATTACCAATTATTGGTGATGTAAATCATGGTGATAATCAGCATAATCAATTTTTTAGAGAGCATTTTCAGCTTCGTCGTTTAATGTTATTTGCCTCTGAATTAAAGTTTGTGCACCCTTATAGCAAGCAACCAATAACAATTAGAGCGCCATTAGGCGATGCAATGTTAACGATTTGCCAGCAACTTGGCTGGCCAACAGAAGAAAAGGATTATTATGGCAACCATTAGTATTTTTGTCGGCAGTGTTTACGGCGGTGCTGAGCGTTTAAGCGAACAAGTTATTGAAGTCATTGAAAAGTCTGAGCACCAAGCGCAATTAGTTGAAAATGGCACGGTTGATGACATGCTGGCTGCGTCACATATTTTAGTGATCACTTCAACGACGGGTCAGGGCGATATTCCTGATAACTTAATCGCTTTATATAGCCAATTAAATGATCAATTCCCACTGTTAACAGGCAAGCAATACGGCATTATTGCTATGGGTGACCGCAGCTATGGCGATACGTTCTGTGGTGCAGGTCGCAGTTTTGATGAGCTGTTTCGTGATTTACAGGCAAAACCTGTCGGTCATCGTTTAGAAATTGATGCCTGTGAAGATTTTGAGCCTTGGCCTGTAACTGATCCATGGTTAAATGAGTGGCTGACGAAAATTAGTTAATGCCTCTTATTGGCAAGTGTCTCTTAAAAGTGCTGATTGAATAAGCAATTGGCACTTTCCCCTTGGTTTTTCGAGTACAGAATCTGTGACCTTGGTGATATACTAATGAATCATTTTATGAGGCTGTTATGATTTCAAAAAACCAACTGAAACTAATTCGTGCATTAGGTCAAAAGAAATACCGTAAGCAATATAACCAGTACCTTGTTCAAGGCGAAAAAAATGTACTTGAATTACTAAACAGTGGTTTAAGCATTGCTCATATTTTTGCGACTCCTGCATTTATTGCTGCGCATCAAACAGCGCTTGCAGCCCATAAAGTCATTGAAGCAGATGAAGACAGCCTAACTAAAGCCAGTACACTTGTTAGTAACAACGCCGCAATTGCTGTTGTTGATATGCCAAGTCAGCAAGCATTACCCACATCAGGACTTATTTTAGCCCTTGATGGCGTGTCGGATCCGGGGAATTTGGGCACGATTATTCGTGTTGCTGATTGGTATGGTATTAAGCATATTGTTACCAGCACAGACAGTGCGGATGCTTATAATCCGAAAACTATTAGCGCAACCATGGGTTCATTTGCTCGCGTGTGTGTCTCACAAACTGATTTAACCAGTTACTTACCAAGCCTAAAGCTCCCTGTGTATGGTGCATTTTTAGAAGGTGAGAACATCCATAAAACTGCTCTTAAGCAAGATGCCGTATTACTCATGGGCAGTGAATCGCATGGTATTCGTGCTGATTGCGAAAGCTTAGTTACTGATAAAATAACCATTCCGGCTTATGGCCAAGCAGAATCGCTTAATGTTGCAATGGCAACGGGTATTATTTTAGATAATTTTAAGCGCCACGCTTAACCTTTTACCCTAAAATGGGTTAAATTGAAGAATAACAATAAAAATCGGTAAAACAATTAGATGCGCTTAAGCACCATAAAATTAGCGGGTTTCAAATCGTTTGTTGAACCCACTAAGATCCCATTCCCTGATCAGATGACGTGTGTTGTCGGCCCGAACGGCTGTGGCAAATCAAATGTCATTGATGCAGTGCGTTGGGTGCTAGGTGAAAGCTCAGCTAAAAACTTACGTGGCGATGCCATGACCGATGTTATTTTTAACGGCTCAACTAATCGAAAGCCAATTTCACAAGCCTCTGTTGAGTTGGTGTTTGATAACACCAGTGGTCATTTACCGAATACCTTTGCTGATCGAAACCAAGTGGCGATCAAACGCTTAGTGACTCGAGATGGCCAGTCAATTTATTTTCTAAATGGCAGCAAATGCCGTAAGCGTGATATTACCGACATCTTTTTAGGCACAGGTCTTGGCCCGCGCAGTTATGCGATTATTGAGCAGGGCATGATCTCGCGTTTAATTGAGAGTAAACCGGCTGATTTACGTGTTTTTTTAGAAGAAGCAGCGGGGGTTTCAAAATACAAAGAGCGTCGTCGTGAAACTCAAACCCGCATTAAAAGTACCCGCGAAAACCTTGAGCGATTGCTTGATGTAAGGCAGGAGTTGCAAACACAGCTCGATAAACTTGCAGTGCAATCAGTCGATGCAAAAAAATACCGAGAGCTAAAAGCCACTGAGCGCACCTTAAAAGGGCAAATTGCGGTTTTAAAATGGCAGAAGTTACACCAACAACAAATCGATAAAGCTGAGCAAATCAATAAACTTAAAGAGCAAATTCAGTTCTTTAGAGAAGCGCACTCTGGCCACGATGATGTTTTAGCAAGTCTTGAAAATCAGGTGCAACTTGAGCAGCAAAAACTGCAAGACGCCCAGCAGGCTCAGCATCAAACTCATACAGAGTTAACCCGCAAAGAACAGCAACAGATCAGCTTAAAGCAGCAACAGCAAACACTTAGCCAAAACCTTATCAAACAGCAACAACTGCAGTTACAAAATAAAGAGCTGCAAGAAGAGCAACACGCTTCAGCCGCCATTTTACAAGAGCAGCTACAAGAAGCGATTGAGCAAAGTTTACTGTGCGCTGAGCAAGTTGCAGAGGTTGAAGAGCAAGTTGCTCTACAGCAGCAACAAACGCAAAGCGCCAATGAGCAATATCAAAGTACCTTACAGAAAAGCCAAGCTCATAGCAGTGATATTAATGTTGCAAAGAATCAACAGGCTCACTTTGCCCAGACTGTTGCGCAACTTGAGTCTCAGCAGACACAACTTGCCGCTGAAATTAGTGAACTCGAAGCGACCCCAGTTGCAGCGCAAATTGCAGAGCAACAACAGCATATTCAAACACTGACGAAGGAGCTTGCGCAGCAACAAAGTGCGCTAAATAAGCTCACTCAAAACCTAGAACAAGCGGATAAAGAACAACAGCACTTAGAGCAGGATTTAAAGCGGGTTCAGCAGCACAGTAATGAAAATAGAGCCAGCATAGCTGCGCTTAACTCTTTGTTATCAGAGCAAACCGACAACGAAAGTGTCTCTCTATTGGCGCAGTTAAAGGTGGCTTCTGGCTTTGAGCCGCTAATTGAACAAGCCCTACTTGGCCTTGAGCATCTAAAGGTCAGTCAACATAAAGAGCCTAACAGTGTTTGGCCTGCAGCTGATGATGAGTTACCAAAAGAGTCATTAGCTAATTATATCGAATCGGGTGCTTACCCTGATTTATTAGCACGGTTTGCATTTCAACCTTGTTTTGATGACGCTATTTTGGCGGATCCATATTGGCTGGCTGTGATTGATGAAGAGGGCTGTATGCATGGTCGTAACTTTCATACCGATGCCAATAAAGACGCCGACAATTCTTTGCTTTTAAAGCATGCTCAGCTAAGTGATGCACAGCAGTTAGATGAAGAACTCAACGAGCAATTAGAAACTAAGCAGCAATTGCTAAATGAGCATCTAGCTCACAAGAAAACGCTTATCGCCGATAAAGAGCAATACAGAGAGCGAATTCACCAAGCGGCTCAGCAGATTGCATCGGCCAGCACTCGACGCGATATGCTATTAGAGCAGCAAACCCAGTGGCAAAACCAGCTTGTTAAGTTACAACAGCGTCAAACCTTACTGGCTGAACAAAAGCAAAATGCTGACGAACAGCAACAAACGCAGCAGTGTTTACTTGAGCAATTGTTAGAGCAGCAATTAGAACTTGAAACTGAGTTAGAGCAAGCAAAACACCAACAAGGTGAGGCAAATAACCGCTATCGCCAAGTGGCTTCTATGCTTGAGCAATATAAAACGCAAGCCCATCAAGCTAATTTGACTGAACAAAAAGCTCGCAGTGAGTGTCAACTTAGCGAAACCAAACTTCAGCATGCAAATGCCGCCCAAAGTGCTGCCAGTGAAGCTGTATTAGAGCTCAACGAGCAACTAGAAGAGCTAGTGATCCCGCTTGAAGAAGTAGCAGAGCAAATTATGCTATTGCTTGAAAAGCATCAACAAAGTGACGTTGAGCTGAAAAACTTGCAAGCGGCCTTGAGTCAAGCTAAAAAGGAGCTTGCTGATAAGCAAACAGCGTTGAAATCATCGCAATCTGAGTTGGTGACGTTACAAGAGCAGTTGCAAGCATTAGCGCTGGATGAGCAAAGTTTAATCGTGAAGGCGCAAGCTGCGTTAGAGCCACTTGAAGAACTGGAACAAAATTTAAAAACAGTACTTGAAGAACTGCCTGACAATGCCAATTTAAATAGCATGCAAACGAGGCTTACAAAAACCACGCAAGCATTAAATGAACTTGGCGCGGTGAACTTAGCGGCAATAGATGAGTTTGAGCAGGCTAAACAGCGCAGCGATTATTTAAATCAGCAGCTTGATGATTTAACACAAGCGTTAAATACCCTTGAAGGGGCGATTCAAAAAATCGACCGAGAAACAAAAAATCGTTTCAAGGCGACCTTTGAACAAGTAAATACAGACTTTGGGGAGTTATTCCCAAAAGTGTTTGGTGGCGGTAGTGCTTACCTTGAATTGACCAGTGATGATCTACTTGAAAGTGGGGTGAGCATCATGGCAAGGCCACCAGGCAAGAAAAATTCGACAATTCACCTGCTTAGTGGTGGAGAAAAAGCGCTGACCGCATTATCATTGGTGTTTTCAATATTCAGGCTCAATCCAGCTCCATTCTGTATGCTAGATGAAGTGGATGCGCCATTGGATGATGCGAATGTGGGTCGTTTTTGCCGTTTGGTAGAAGAGATGTCACAATCAGTACAATTTATTTATATCAGTCATAACAAGATTGCTATGGAAATGGCAGGCAGATTGACCGGTGTAACTATGGCTGAACCAGGTGTATCACGTATGGTCGCTGTAGATATAGAACAAGCTGTGCAAATGGCACATGCATAAAATTTAGGCATATCAAATAATAAAGGTGAGGGGATGGCCGAAGAATTAAGATGGGCTTTAATCGTAATCAGTGTATTTGTCATTGGTGGTTTATTAATTCACGGCTTATGGTCGGTGCGTAAAAAGGACAGCCCAGATACGCCTTCAGTTGAACGGGTTGAACCGAACGAAACAACCAGCGAGGTTCAAGAGCCTGCAACTGCAAAACCGCAAGAACGTGATGAGCCAGAGTTTGGTGATTTAAGCTTTTCAGCAGAAAGTCACGACGAACCAGCTGTTTCAGAACAGGTTGTTGAAGAGCCTGAAGCTAAGCAACAAGAAGTTGAAGAAGAGCCAGCAGATGCACAAGCTCCAACCGATTTCATTATTGTGCATTTACAAATGCCAGAGGGCTTAACAATGGATGGCAGCCAATTATTGCCAGCCGTTAATATGTTAGGCTTTAAGTATTCTGAAGAAGGTTTCTTTAACCGTCACTTAGACCCAGCAGGCACAGGCCCGGTGTTATTCCGTTTAGTGAATATGTACAACCCAGGCACGTTCGATATTGATAATATGGAACAGTTCAGCACTGCAGGTGTTAGTTTATTTATGACCTTACCATGTGATGGCGACGGTCTAAGTGCATTCAACATGTTGCACAGTGCAGCTAAAAAGCTAGCCGATGAATTTGGTGCAACGATTTTAGATAGCAACCGTGAAGAAATGACGGTTGAAAGCGTTCGTGAGTATGTTGAGAAAGTTCGCAGCTTTTCATCATAATCGCACACACAGAGTATAAGTATTAGGCCACTTGGCGTTAAGTCGTCTAAGTGGCTTTTTTATGTAGATTTTTGAGGTTTTCATGTCCAGCCCTATCTTTGAGCAAATTAGCCAACTTCGTGCCCAGTTAGAAGAGCATAACCATAATTATTATGTGCTGGATGCACCGAGCATTCCTGATGCTGAATATGACCGTTTAATGCGCGAATTAAGCGCCCTTGAGCAAGCTAATCCTGAGTTTCAAAGCCCAGACTCACCAAGCCAAAAAGTCGGTGGTGCTGCACTTGATAAGTTTGAGCAAGTTACTCACCAAGTGCCCATGTTGTCACTTGATAATGCGTTTTCAGAAGAAGAGTTTGCCGCCTTTAACCGCCGTATCAAAGAGCGTTTAATGGATAACAAGGAGCTGACTTTTTGTTGTGAGCCAAAGCTTGATGGTTTAGCGGTATCAATTATTTACCGTGATGGGGTTTTAGTTCAAGCAGCTACCCGTGGCGATGGCATGGTAGGTGAAAACATCACCCAAAACGTGAAAACAATTCGTAATGTGCCGCTTAAGTTACGTGGCGATGATTTTCCAGCAGAGCTTGAAGTGCGCGGTGAAGTATTTATGGATAGCGCTGGTTTTGCCAAACTAAACAGTGAAGCCGAAAAACGAGGCGACAAAGTCTTTGTTAACCCGCGTAATGCTGCTGCTGGTAGCTTACGACAGCTTGATTCTAAAGTAACAGCAAAACGTCCACTGATGTTTTATGCCTACAGCACTGGGCTTGTTGCCGATGGGCAGTTACCAGAAGATCACTATCAACAGCTTGCTAAACTGACCGATTGGGGTTTACCTCTTTGCCCAGAAACAAAACTGGTTGAAGGCCAGCAAGCTGCACTTGATTATTACCAAGATATATTGACGCGTCGAAGTAGCCTTGCCTACGAAATTGACGGTGTGGTAATAAAAGTTAACGACAAAAAACACCAAGAGCGTTTAGGCTTTGTGGCACGTGCGCCGCGCTGGGCAATTGCTTTTAAATTCCCTGCGCAAGAAGAAATCACCCAATTACTTGATGTTGAGTTTCAGGTAGGGCGCACTGGCGCAATTACCCCTGTAGCACGATTAGAGCCGGTATTTGTGGGGGGCGTAACGGTATCTAACGCAACGCTGCATAATGGTGATGAAATTGCCCGTTTAGGCGTTAAAATTGGCGATACTGTGATTATTCGCCGTGCGGGTGATGTTATACCACAAATTACCCAAGTTGTCCTTGAGCGTCGCCCTGACGATGCGAAAGACATTGAATTTCCTGCTACCTGCCCAATTTGTGACTCACATGTGGAGCGCATTGAAGGTGAAGCGGTTGCCCGTTGTACTGGTGGTTTAGTGTGCCAAGCGCAGCGCAAGCAAGCAATTAAACATTTTGCGTCACGTAAAGCCCTTGATGTTGATGGTTTAGGCGACAAAATTGTTGATCAACTCGTTGATCGTGAGCTTATCAAAACGCCTGCTGATTTATTTATCCTTAAACAAGGGCATTTTGAATCACTAGAGCGAATGGGTCCAAAGTCTGCTAAGAACTTAGTTAATGCGCTGCAAGATGCTAAGCAAACAACCTTAGCTAAATTCCTATACTCGTTAGGTATTCGCGAAGTGGGTGAAGCAACCGCGCAAAACTTAGCAAACCACTTTTTAACACTAGAAAAAATCACTCAAGCAAGCGTTGATGCGTTAACTGAAGTAAGTGACGTGGGTGAGATCGTTGCCAAGCATGTACGTGGCTTCTTTAGCGAAGAACACAATATGGCAGTTGTAAATGCGTTAGTTGAGCAAGGTATTCACTGGCCAGAATTAACCGCGCCAAGTGCCGATGCGCAGCCATTAGCGGGCTTAACTTACGTGCTGACTGGCACATTAAGCGAGCTTAACCGTAATGATGCAAAAGCGCGTTTACAAGCGTTAGGTGTAAAAGTATCGGGTAGTGTATCGGCGAAAACAGATGCGCTGATTGCAGGTGAAAAAGCGGGCTCAAAATTAACCAAAGCACAAGACCTAGGCATTGATGTGTTAACTGAGGCTGATCTTATTGCGCTTTTAAGTGAGCACAATGGATAGTCTATTGCAGGCACTGTCGTCAGTTGCTTTAACAATCGGCAGCTGGCTGCAACCACACCTTTACAATATTTCATTACTGCTGGTGGTGTGCTTTTTATCCTTGTATGCAAACGACATTATTAAAGTGACCAAGCGCTTTGTCGCGCGTCGTCACTTTATTATACGCGTGCTTTGCTTTGTGCTGGTCACAGGGTTTGGTATGGGCTTACTTGTGGTGTTTGTAACTCCATTTTTAAGTAAGTTGCTAATGCTACTCGGTGTTAAATGGCTGGCGCTTACACTTACAGCTGCGTTTTTGGTACTCGGCATCATTGCTGATAAGAAGAACCAAATATGAATCGCTACGGGCCAGAATACTGGGATAAACATGGCGCTTATCGAACCCCAGTAGCGTTTCATTTAACTTTGTTAGTATTGTTACGCAGTTACTTTATATGGATTATGGCGGCGCTCAGCCGTCGCCCTGATTTAGATATCATGTCGCTGTTTTTTAAGTCGAAAAGCGATTTCTTTACAGCCATTGCTATAGCAGCAATCGCCTTATTACCGGCGGTGATCTTTTGTTTACGCCGACCTCAAGAAAACGCCGAAAGTGCAAAACGTCTGTCGTCTATTTGGCGATTTATGCGCTGGCCATTAATTTTGTGTGCCATCACGGATTTAAGTTGGTTAACCTATCAGGCTGCACACAGTCATTATCAGTTTTCGTTTTTCTTAGCGTGCCAAATGGTGCTGGTATTATGGGTACTGTTATATCTATTAAAAAGCAGATATTTGTCGGTCTTTTTTAATGATTGGCCGGATCCAATTGAAAAGAAATAGGGTAACACTATGTTGGCAATTAATAAGCTTTTAGCAAAAATTTCACTCACTATCGCGCTGGTATTAATTGCTTTATGGGTATTTACGCCACTTTGGCACAGTGCTGCATTTTCGTTGTTTGTGATGCTGTGGGGCTTTATTACTTTATCAAGCCTTTATCGAGTAACTCCGTTATTTGTAGCGCGTAATCCCATTACTGATTTACTAAAGCGTGATGTAAATCAGCTAGCGCTGATAAGTCTGGCTGGTTTATTCGATTTTAAACGCAAAGCTGAGTTTGTTTTAATTGGCCAAATTAAGCAGATTGAAATCGGCGAAGGTATAATCCATGTAACGGATGTCAACGACCAGCAAATAACTGCAGTATTGAGTGTTGCTAGCAGCCAAATTAATAGCCATTTAGTACAGCTACTTTCTGAGCGTGAACGTGCACAAATAGATATCCGGCTGCAAAAACATTAATCACTAGACGCATGTTGCTTGCCCTTAGTAGGGCTTGTGATGTACTGTGCAACTGTTGTATTCAACCCTGAGGGAGCACTATGTTAACTTGGCAAGATATTTTAGAGTTTGCCCATAACGGCAACCCAACACCTCCAAGTCGAGTCGAAAAATCGCCATCTGAATGGCAAGCTGAGCTCGAACAAGATGCATTCTATGTTACCCGCTTAAAAGGCACCGAACGTCCTCACAGCTCTGATTCATGTACGATATTTGAACCTGGTCAATATGCGTGTGTATGTTGTGACAACTTACTATTTGACGGTGATGAAAAGTTCGATAGTGGCACCGGCTGGCCGTCATTTACTCAGCCAAGCAGTGTTGAAAGCATTGCCTATATCGCGGACTCTAGCCATGGTATGCAGCGTATTGAAGCTATTTGTAATGTTTGCGATGCACATTTAGGACATGTATTCCCCGATGGCCCGCCGCCAAGTGGTTTACGCTATTGCATGAATGCCATAGCGATGAAAAAACGCGACTAATGCGTGTTTAACCCATACTTAATCTAGGTACTGGGCAATGATGAAAATAAGGTGCTCACGGTGAATTGGCTTACTAATTATGTAGTCTGTCAAAATACTGGATTGCGCCTTATCGTCTTTTAATACCGATGCTGTAACCGCAATGATTGGAATATGCTTAAAGCGATCATCACTACGAATTAGCTGACTTGCTTCTAATCCACCCATCACTGGCATCTTTAGATCCATAATGATCAGATCAGGTTGGTTCTCTTCTACCTTTTTCAAGGCCTCTTCACCGTTTATTGCTGTATCTATTGTAAAGCTCCAGCGTGATAGAAATGACTCCAAGTACTCACGGTTGTATGGAATATCATCAACTATCAATATACGAGCTGGATTAAAATGATAGCTAGAAATAGCAGGGTAATTTCGATGTTTAACCTCTGTTTTTGATTCGGCAAATTCTATATTTGGTAGCAATACAATAAACTCGCTACCTTTATCTTTTTCACTAATTACAGATAGTTCACCACCCATCAATTTTATAAAGCGATGAGATATAGCTAAACCGAGTCCAGTGCCACCAAATTCAGAACTGCGTTGCCCTTGAACTTGCTCAAAATCATTAAAAATCAGCGCTTGTTGATCGGTTGGGATCCCCTTGCCAGTATCTTTGACATGAATTTTTATATTAATGTGGCCATCATTTTCACGTTCTTCAAAGTCAAAGTGAACTTTAACGCTACCATGTGAGGTAAATTTAATCGCATTACTGATCAAGTTTGTCAGTACCTGTCGAACTTTATTGCTATCAAGTAAAACAGGGGTTTTAAATTCAGGGTGTGAAGTGATCTGTAAATCTAGATCCTTTTGAGCGCTGAGCTGCAAAAACATCATACTTAGTTCATGGCACATCGTCGGAATTTCGACCCTTTCCATGTCCAGCTGCATTTTTCCTGCATCAATTTTAGATAAATCAAGAATATCATTGAGGACGTTTAGCAAAGAGCTGCCAGAGATCGAAATGGCTTCTAAATAGCGGCGTTTATTTTTATCAGTTTCACTGTCTTGGAGTAATTGGCTGAAGCCTAATACTGCATTAAGCGGTGTTCTTAGCTCATGTGACATATTCGCTAAGAACCTGCTCTTAGCTTGGTTTGACTGCTCGGCTTGCTCTTTGGCATCCAAGTATTCTTGAGTTCGTTTTGCAACGGTTTCTTCTAATTGACTATGTTGCTCATGCATGCTGTTTATTTGTTGTCTTACTGCAGCACGCATCATTTTAAAACCACTGGCAAGAGTGCCAATTTCATCACGACTTTTAATATTTATTGGGCAATTTAGATCGCCAGTGGTAACTGCATGCGAAAACTCAACTAATTGCTCAATAGGCTGTAAAATAATTCGGCGTATAATGATATAAGCAATGAGTAATGCAGTAAGTAAGTAAATTGCGAACAGTGATACAGCATTGCTGATAATTGATTTAGTTTTTAATGTTAAATCAATATCTGAAAAACTAACAATAACATAGCCAATATTTTCATCTTGGGCGTTATTGATTGGAACTGCTACAGCATATTGTTGATCTAAAGTGATGATAGAATTTTGTTTTGGATTGAGCTGCTTTATTATCGTTTGATTTGTTTCTAAGGTATCGACTTTGCTGTAATCAGGGTGAGCGGCAATAAAGTTATTCTGATCGATAAAGTAGATTGTCTTTAAATCATCAAATGTATTATTTGCCAGAATACCTTTAAGAGTGATGCCTTGAATTTTTAAAACCCAACTACCTACTGTATTGTCTTTTGTAAGGGTCTTTATCTCTGAGAGCATAGGTGAAACGATGGCATTAGCTTTTTCACTCATATTCAGCAAGGTTTGCTCTTTTAACTCAATAACATGTAAAGTTGTACTTACCCCTAAAATCAACGTAATAGTAAACCCAATAATGAGTAGGATTTTATGAGCAATACTGACTCTCATTGTTTATTTTCACTCCTTGTTTGTAATGCCCGCATATTAACATTAATTTTTGCATCAGTAGCTTTTATTGATTGCTTTATGTCTGCTCCATAAAAAATTTGACTAAATGTTTGCGATATAAGCTCACCGACAACTGGAAACTCAACCATCCCAGCTTGCAAACGGTCAGGAGTAGCATGCTCAAATACCCATAACATGGCTTTATTAAAGCCTGGTTTGTTTACGAGAGTAAATAGTTTCTCGTGCCACACCTTTTGTCTTGGCGGTGAGCCGCCTGTACTTAATAATGCCGCTGTTTGCTCACTGGTTGCCCACTGAATAAATAACCACGCTGCTTTTTTTTGATTTGATTGGTTATTAATTGCGAATGCCCAAGACCAAGGAGATGTTTCACGGGCGACTGGACCGGCTGGTAACGGCGCGGCTTCCCATTTATTCCAAATATCTGATTCTTCAGCGGTATCTATTTCATTATAAAAATGAGAGGCTAAAAACGCCGAAGCAAGTTGACCTTCTTTAAATAGTCGACGAATTTCATAAAAGTGCAGCAAGCGACTGTTATCAGGATTGCCGAATCCCGTTACAAGGTCTCGGTATGCTTGCAGACTTTGTGCTGTTTGAGGGCTATCAAAAACAGACTGACCTTGCGCGTCAATTACTTCAGCACCATAAGCACGCATAATGGGTAACACTGTCCAAGTGTTTAATCCTGCACCTGGCAGAGTTCGGGAGGCAAATGCGTGCATGCCATTTAAAGATGGGGTGCGGTCAATTGCCTTTTGAAGCTTAATTTTAGTCTCTTGTAGTTGCTCGTACGTGTCGGGTACCGCTAAGTTAAAGTGCTCGAACAGATCTTTACGATAAAAATAAATCGGTGCAGAGAAATCAAATGGTAACGAGTATAAAGCGCCATTGATTTTACAAAGAGCCAAGCTACGTTCGCTAATATCTTCTAACTGATACCAAGCTTTGTCTGTGAGTTTTGGGTTATCAATATAGGGTTGTAGGGGATCTATCCAGCCTCGACTTTGTGCTTCACCCAAAAAGGTTATACCCATTGGCAGTACATCATAGAGGCCTGTATGCATACTTAAATCTTGGTGGCGACGAACACGCATTTGAGATTGTTCTAAGGCATGAAAACCTACAGATATCCCTGTTAACTCTTCAAATAGAGGGATATATGGTTTTAGGGCCAAAAATGCAGGCTGCTCATCTGCTAATATGTTGATATGTGTACCAGACTCACTTTGCCAGTTTATTTTGGCTTGCTGCCAATATTGCAACATTGCAGAAGCTGAACAAATAGGGCTTGTAATTATGAAAGATGCAATAAGGAGATGCTTTATTAATTTCAAAAAGATGCTCCATGAAGAGGGTTATTCAGAAAGCTTGATATTTAACTTGGCAGCTTGTGCTTTTATTTTATCAAACCTCATAGCTTGTTCATCTTCTAAAGACTGAGACGCTAAGAGGGTGTAGCACTTTCTTGCAAGCATTAAGTTGAAAGACTGCCCTTGACTGCTTGTGTCAAATAAACACTGTAGCAGATTTAACGCAATACTGGCATTTTTAGGCATAATTCTAAATGCTTGTGTGAATGCCTCAAGCGCAGTATTGAGCTGGCCTTTATTAAACTGCGTTACAGCGTGGTTATTGAGCTCTTTCGGGCCAAGCTTAATATCACGTCGCTCAGTTTGCTGTTGTTGAATATAACGTAAATACACCGGATCGCTTACTGACGGGTGGCGTTCACAGTGAGTTATTATTTGGTTAAACAGCATCTGTGCTTTATGGTGAAAACCAAGCTCATGAAACGCTTTCGCTTTATCGAGCGCTCCATCTACAGAGCGAATCTGAGTGTCACTTTCATCAAGTTGATTGATAAGTGCTTTAGCTTTTTGATGTTCATCTTTTAAATAATGTAAACGTGCGTTAAGAACATCAATTTGTGTTTGATTATTACTATTCGGAAATTGTTTTTTTAAATCACTCAAATATTGATTTGTTTGTCTTGAAATGCGATTAACTTGATCGGTTTGATCCGTCGTTAAGGCAAAATCAATCCCTGCACGAGCCGCATTTAGGTACACATCAGGGTTGTCGTGAATTGAGTGTTTAGCATAACTAGCTATATCTTTTTGGGTTAAATAATTTTTCTCGTAGTCATGATTAAGTAATGAAACATGGCTAAGCGTTTTTTGCCTCTCGATATTGCGAGGTGCAATTTCAACAGCTTGGCTGAAAAAAAGCTGTGCATCATCAAATTTATTGAGCTTTATCTCTAACTTTCCGAGTAAATCCAGAGCTACTAAGCGTGTTTCACTCCTTTGTAGCATAGTCCTCAACATTCTATGAGCGAGAGTATGCTCATTATTTGCAATTAAAGCTTCCACTAAACCAACTTTTGCCCATGTAAATTTTTGAATATCGAGCACAGATTTGAAAAATGCTTTGGCTTGTTCATTTCTGTTTAAACGAAGTAGGGCATCGCCTTTTAATCTCAATAAAATCGCACTGTAACTATTCGATTTGTTTTGTAGTAATTGATCAATGCTCTTTATAGCTTTTGAGTCGTTTTCATCATCAATCAACTGGTATATATTTTTTAGATGATGCTTTCGCAATAAAACTTTTTCAATTCTATTTTTTAAGTCGTAAATAGTAAAAGGTTTAACAAGAAAGTCATCCGGCTGCAGCTCTAAAACACTATGAACCAAAGAACCACTGGTTTCTGCAGATATAAATATAAAACCTGTGGAGTTTTTAATTAGGCGTTTAACTTTAAGTTCTTCATAAAGCTGATAGCCATCCTGGTGTTTACTTAGATTAAAAGAACAAACAATGAGATCAAACTGTTCTATTTGACACTGTTCTTTGGCTGCAATAGCGTGTTCTGCAAATCGCAACTGACGAAACCCCAATCCCTCTAGAGACTGCTTCATATAGCTTTGAGCAAGTGCTTGCTCTTCGACTATTAATATTTTGGCTTTCGAAAAAATCTTTGCGGGCATTAGACTTGCGACCGAGTATTGTTAACAGTGACTATAATAAACAGTCTAGCTGCTGACAAGGCAAATTACAGCTTTTGCAACGATTTAAAGTTTAGCTTTGGGCTATATCAATAAAGTGAGAAGTGATGAGTAATAGACTTTAGAAGTTAGATATTAGAAGTTAGATAGTAGAAGTTAGATAGTAGAAGTTAGATAGTAGAAGTTAGATAGTAGAAGCGGTTGTTATATGTGGTGGGTCGTACTGGACTTGAATCATCGAGCCTGTTTTTTGTAAAGAATGGCGATGCTTTTTTAATTTAGATAGAAAACAAGGAAGTATTTAATGAAGTATTTATAAGTGGTGGGTCGTACTGGATCTGAATCATCGAGCCTGTGTTTTGTAAAGAGTGGCGATGCTTTTGAAAATTAGAGATAAAATAAAGAAGATTTAAAGAAAGTATTTATGAAGTGTTTATATGTGGTGGGTCGTACTGGACTTGAACCAGTGACCCTCGCCTTGTAAGGGCGATGCTCTCCCAACTGAGCTAACGACCCACATATAAATTTTTAAGATTAAATGGTTGGTCTTACTGAACTTAACCACCGAGCCTTTTCGTTGTAAAGAGTTGCGATGCTCTTTGCTCCAAAAAGTAATGGTGGGTCGTACTGGACTTGAACCAGTGACCCTCGCCTTGTAAGGGCGATGCTCTCCCAACTGAGCTAACGACCCATATAATCTTTTTCTTCGCTACCATTTTTAACTTTTTGCTTTAAAAAGTAAATGGTGGGTCGTACTGGACTTGAACCAGTGACCCTCGCCTTGTAAGGGCGATGCTCTCCCAACTGAGCTAACGACCCGCGAAGAATAATCTAAATGAAAACACCATCAAAGTTTATTTAATGGTGGGTCGTACTGGACTTGAACCAGTGACCCTCGCCTTGTAAGGGCGATGCTCTCCCAACTGAGCTAACGACCCATTTAGATTTTTGTAATATGAACACCACTTTAAAAAATGGTGGGTCGTACTGGACTTGAACCAGTGACCCTCGCCTTGTAAGGGCGATGCTCTCCCAACTGAGCTAACGACCCATATTACATACAGCAAATTTTCTTAATGGTGGGTCGTACTGGACTTGAACCAGTGACCCTCGCCTTGTAAGGGCGATGCTCTCCCAACTGAGCTAACGACCCATTAAGAATTTAGATATGAACACCATTAGGGAATAATGGTGGGTCGTACTGGACTTGAACCAGTGACCCTCGCCTTGTAAGGGCGATGCTCTCCCAACTGAGCTAACGACCCATATCTAAAACAACTCATTGCTGCGTTGTTGTGGGGCGCTATTATAGATAGAGTTGTAAATGTGTCAACACTTGAATGAGTAAAAATGTGTTAGATGCAGCTTTTATAAACAATGACATGGCATTTAAGCATTTTTTGGCGAACAAATATGCAATTTACATTCATAAGCTTATATTCAGAGCTTGATCTATAGCTCTATGACCTAGGTAAATCATTCTAAAATGATATGAATACAGCAAATCTTTAAAACGGTTTTTCATATCAATAAATTTGCATCAGTTAATTGCACTCTACTTAGCACTATTAAAAACAAAGCAGGGTAGGGTGAAGTCGTTTTATTTAAAGCTTTAGGTAATGAATTTTATTTTGCATATAAATGTATACCTTTTTAAGGGAGTAAATTAAAAAAGCAAAGAGCCTTTGATAACAAACCAGCAATGAAATTAGCCCAAAATAACTAATTTGATAGCACTTTGTATAAAATACCTCCGCAACGGATTGATATTTAGTCAGCTTGTTGAAATTTAAATCATTTAAATAAACTTAGATAAAAAACTGTTGACTTTATTTGGGGGGCTGCATAGAATGCGCCCCGCACTCAGCGATACACAACCAACATTAATTGGTGGTGTGTATGCAAGTCGGGGCTATAGCTCAGCTGGGAGAGCGCTTCGCTGGCAGCGAAGAGGTCTGCGGTTCGATCCCGCATAGCTCCACCAGATTTGCATAGTGTTTGTCCTAGGGTTGCAGTTTTCTGCGTCCCCATCGTCTAGAGGCCTAGGACACCGCCCTTTCACGGCGGTAACAGGGGTTCGAATCCCCTTGGGGACGCCACTTACTTTAAGTAAGTGAGCAATTGCCAAGAAAATAAATATGTTAGTCTCGAGTACTTACATGTTATTTTAGTAACCTTAACTCCGATATGAGTAAAACTATCATTTAATGTCCTAGTGACACACACTGTGTCCCCATCGTCTAGAGGCCTAGGACACCGCCCTTTCACGGCGGTAACAGGGGTTCGAATCCCCTTGGGGACGCCACTTACTTTAAGTGATGTGTTATTAAAAGCTCGTCTGAATCGAGTCTAACTATTCAGTTGTCCTAGTGACACATTTTGTGTCCCCATCGTCTAGAGGCCTAGGACACCGCCCTT
>NZ_JACSOG010000021.1:0-81599 GCF_014349195.1 Pseudoalteromonas sp. BZK2
AACCTGTCGCTACCTGCGTTAAAAATTTCTGATTTAGAACAACTAAATAACGAAATTTTTGCCTTGTTATCAACGAGGTTTTATTGCCTCAAAATAGACCACTTAATTAAGCTAATTGGTATTATTTGTATATACAAGTAAAAAGGTAGTTCTTTTAATTAAAAATAAACCCCGCATTGCTGCGGAGTTTTTTGTTTTTTAACAACCAGTTAAGTATTAAAAGTCAGTCGGTGCTGGTGGCACGGTGAGTGGCTTTTTCGGGTTGTCTTTTAGCTCTTTTAAAAGCTCTTCTACGGCACGTTCAATCGATGGATCTTTACCTTGGTAGATTAACTCTGGGCGATCAACCACCTTGATATCTGGGGTTACACCTTCGTTTTCGATGATCCAGTTGCCATCGTTATCTAAAATGCGGAATGTTGCCGCGATAACTTGGCCGCCATCGACAAGGCTTGGGTTACCTGAAATACCAATTAATCCACCCCAAGTACGGGTACCAATAAGCTTACCTAACCCTGCTTGGCGGAAGTAGTAAGGAATAGCGTCACCGCCTGAACTTGAGTAACCATTGATCAGCATGGCTTTTGGACCATCATGAGCAAATTGTGGTGTTTTCGTTGGCTCAACACCGCGACGCTTCCAATAGTTAAGCGGCTTACGAGCAAGCCAAGTGATCATGTGCTCAGGAATAAAGCCGCCGCCATTGTATCGGTCATCAATAATCATGGCGTCTTTGGTGGTTTGCGGCATGTAGTTTTTGAACATGGCGCGGTTACCCTCAAACGCTGTATTTGGTAAGTGAACATAACCAATACGGCCATTTGATAGCTTATCAACGTAGGCTGCACGAGAGTTAACCCAGTCTAAATAACGCAAACCTTGCTCGCTGGAGACAGGCTTAACGGTAACTTGCCATGCACCTTTGCTGCGCGGTTTACTGTTAAGGACTAGCTCAACTTGCTCACCTTGAGTGTTCTCTAGTAATTCGTAGAAGTTAGCGACGTCTTTTACTGAGCGGCCATTTACGGCAATGATGTAGTCGCCGTTATGTGCTTTTACCCCTGTTGTGCCAAGTGGTGAGCGGAAGTCTTCATGCCAGTTTTCACCTTGGAATATTTTCTCAATTTTTACGTATCCAGATGGATCGCTGGCAAGTTTTGCACCCAATAAGCCGTGCTTTTTACGCTCTGCTTTTGGCATATCACCCGACTGCACATAAATGTGGCCTGCGTTAATTTCACCTGCGATTTCACTGAGAATGTAATCTAGGTCACTACGGTGTGAGATAGCGTCAGCCATAGGTTGATACTTGGCTAAAATAGCGTCCCAATCTTGGCCGTGATGGTTTTCGTCGTAGAACCAATCACGTAATGTACGCCAGCCTTCAACATACATTTGCTGCCATTCAATTTGTGGCTCAATTTTTAAGGTCATGTTACTAAGATCAAGCTTATTCGCTGCTAGGTCTTGTTTTGCTTTAGGCTCAATTAAGCTGTAATCGTTACCCGCATGCACTAACAGGTGCTCACCGTTGCTCGAAATAGTATAACTACGAACCCCTTTAGCCACGGTTTCAAGCTCGCTGTCGTGAGCTGTGCCTATCAATTGTAGGCCACCATTAGCCAGTGTTAGCACGCCACCTTTTACTGCCGTTAAACCACGATAATCTCCAGCTGGCGCATTTAAAGCGGTTACACGCTGCATAAAGTCACTGCTTTGCAGGCTATTTTTCGCTTTCTTGTCGTCATCTTTTTGTTTATCGCTGACGATCGCTGTTTCATCACTTTGTAGTGCGATAAGTGGTTTGATGCTGTCATTTACGGCTGCGGCATAAATACGCGTTGCACGATTAAACATGTAGTCAAACTCGTAGCTGCTAAAGGCTAAGTTAAAGTCGCGCTCAGAACTAAAATACAGGTATTGACCATCAGGAGAGAAAGTTGGGTTTTGCTCATTGGTCATTTCATCCGTTAAGCGAGTCACTTTCTTTTTATCAACATTGTAGTGCCACAGTGAGGCATAGCGGTTTTCATTGTTTTTCACATACACAATGTCTTCGCTATTTGGCGACCAAGCATATTGGCGAATGCCTTCTTCATCGTAGATGCTGGTATCAATTTTGTGTTGTTTTCCTGACTTTGCATCTATCCACCAAAGTGTGTGGTTTTTATCTGCAAATAATAGTTTTGAGCTATCTGGTGACCAAATAGGTGTAAAACGCCAAATAGTGCCGTTGCTGGTTAGCTGCTTGGTGGCATTATTTTTACTGCGGTCTTTTAAGTAAATTTCGTATTCGCCACTTTCATCGCTCATATAAGCAATATAACGGCCATTTGGCGACCAACTTGCGTCAATTTCGCGGCCTTTTGCTGTGTAAGATAAGTTACGTGTTGGGCCTTGTTTAACCGGTACGCTAAATAGCTCACCGCGGGCAGTAAAGAGTGCACGCTTACCATCATGAGAAATCGACATTGAGTCGATAAAGTCACTCACATTTTTTGTGTACGGCATTGCGTATTGACGCACACCAGCAATGTTAATGCTCAGCTTGCTGCTTTTTTGAGTTTTTGGATCAAAGCGGTAAAGGTAACCACCGTTTTCATAAACAACGGCATTTGGGCCAGCTGATGGCCACAGTACATCAAAGTCTTTATGGTTGGTCAGCTTCTTAGGCTCAGCGCCTTTTTGGTATTGATACAAGTTAAGGGTGTAATCACGGTCAGATACAAAGTAAATGTTGTCGCCAACCCAAGTTGGTTGCTGATCGGTAGCGCGGTTAGTGGTTAGCTGCTCTGAGGTATTGTTTTTTAGATCGTAAACCCAGACATCTTGTGCGCGACCGCCACGGGTGCGCTTCCAAGTACGAAATTCACGGTCAATTGGCGTGTAAACATATTTACTACCATCTGGCGAAAGCATGCCGCCACCGGTTTCTGGAATAGCCAGAGGTTGCTCAAGGCCACCGTCAGCAGGCACCATGTATGGACGACCCATACGTTTACCCCACGGTGTGCGGTTAGCACGAAATACCACATTTTTGCCATCTGGTGTCCAATCGAGAACACGATAATCAAAACCGCCGCGTGGTGGCATTGGGCCAACATCGTTGTAGTAAGTCAGTTGCTTTAAGCCAGAACCATCGCTGTTAATTACATAAATTTGGCGGCTGCCATTGTACTCGGCTGCAAAGGCAATGCGTTTACCATCAGGTGAAAACTTAGGGAAGGTTTCAAAGCCAATATGGTCGGTTAAGCGTTTGCTCTCGCCTGTTTGCGTATTAGCAATGTAAATATCGCCACCATACACAAATGTAACGTTTTGGTTATGAATATCTGGAAAGCGCAGTAAGCGCGTGTCTTTTGTTTCGTAAGCTGATGCCCAAGGTGCCAGTGTCGCAGCCATGGCCAGTGCCAACGTTGTTAGTTTTTTCATGGGATTACATCCTATTTTGGGAACTGTTACATCATAACTATTCAGTTTTAAATAGCGATGCAGTTGCGATGAAAGTCTGTTACAAAATATGAATAAAAAAAGGTTGGCACTAAATGCCAACCTTTGCGAGCTATGTCATACCATAAAACATAACTTCTTAGTGGTCGTGATCGTCAGTTTCTTCTGCAATACCTAACCAAGTGATAGCGCTTGGTGCAAAAGTCAGTTCAAGATCACCTTCAATTTCAAGATCTTCGATATGTACTTTTAGTACGTGCTGAGCGATAGGGTCAGCAACGTAAGCAAACTCACTATTTTGTGACACAGTCATGCTGAAGTTCATGCCTTCTGGCATCGTTGTTACGTCTTCTTCAGTGATATCTACTTTACCGGCAAGTTCCCAGTGCATGTGGCCGTCGTGCTCATGGGCTTCAAGCACGTTTAAAAAGCCTAAGCTATCAAGTACTAAAAAGTGCTCACCGCTTGCTGAGAATGAGTAAGATACAGCACTTGCGCCTTCATCAAGTTGCCACTCAAGTACTTCCATTTCAGCTTCACTTGGGTTGATACTTACAAATACACCCGATGCAATTGCAATGAAGCTTTCGCTACCCTCATGGCCATATAATGTGCCGATACGTGTATCACCTAGCGCATCAATATTTGCGATTTTTTCTGCATGGTATTCATCATCATGCTGGTGAGCTATTAGTACACCGTCGCCACAACCAAATGCTACATAATCATGGTTTTGCGCTGCACCGTGTAAGTCAGGGCAGGTAACTTCAAATGTTTGTTCAAGCTCATATTCACCGTCATGAAGGTGAAAAACACCCACTTGATCTGGCAGGATTTTAGCGTTTGAAGTGCTTTCGCTATCAGCACGACGCAATGTTGCAACTAGGTGCTCGCCACGAGGCTCTGCAACACCATGCATATTGATGTCGTACTGAATACCTGCAAGCGTCTCTGTTTCGTTTGTAATATCGTTATCGGTTAACACTTCTACAGAGGCAACTGTACCTGCGTCGGCATTACCATCGTAAAACACGGCCATTTGGCCATCATGTTTAACGATGTGAGTAGGGCGGCTGCCAGTTGTTAGCTCGTAGTCACTAAATGCAGGGCCTTGTTTATAGTCATGTAAATGTTCGCCATGATCTTCACGCCATAAACCGCCATCAATAAAACCTAAGTAATCTTGGTTACGGTTAGCAATAACCGCATAACGGTAGCTTGGTGAAACATTTAGTGAGCTTGATTCATGAGTAAGCGAAAACGTTTCTAGTAACGAGTCGTCATCTAAATCAAAAATATTCGCTTCGTTGCTATCTGCTGCTAAAACCGCTAAACGACCCATTGAGTCAATGGTATAGCCATCGTCATGATCGTGATCATGGTCATCACCACCGTCGTCTGGAACCTCGATAGGGTCTTTCTCAACAATATTTGTTTCTGCATCACCACATGCGGTGATCAGAGTGCTACTAATTGCCAGTGCTAATAGTTTTAATCTAAATAAGTGTGTCATGTAGGTTTCCTTTATTTGTAATTTTGTTTTAGAAGTAGCCGCGAACACCAAGCGCAAAACTGCGCCCAGGACGTGGTGCAATATCTTTTAAGAATGAGCTATGAACGCGGGCTTCTGTGTCCGTTAAGTTAGTGCCTTTTAGGTAAAGTGAGACGTCTTGGTTCAATACAGATAAGTCATAAGAAATACTGGCATCAACAAGGGTGTAGCCGTCTGTTGTGGTTTCTTCTTGTGCTATGCGGTCTTGCTCTTGGTAGCGCGTAACGTGAATATTTGCCGTTAGGTTTTCGGTTTGATAGCTAAACTCAGTACCAAAACGCAGTGGTGGAGTACGCGGTAAATCTCCGCCGTCTTTTAGGCGAGCGCGTACATAATCAGAGAATAAGTCGACTTTAAATTCGTCGGTTAACTGCCACGCAACTTGCGCTTCAAAACCATGTAAAACCACGTCATCTGTTTTAAATAAATAAACAGGTAGCTCAGATGAATGATCGTGCTCATCTTCGTGAGCATGTTCATCGCCATGGTCGTGATCATGGCCACTTTCTGCGTATAGACCTGTGTTGATCTGGTAATAATAGTTATCTACTTGGTTGTAAAACGCATTGAAGATAAAGCCAATATCACCTTCGGTTTTACGGAATGTCAGGTCGATATTATTTGCCGTTTCTAAATCGATAGCGTCTTCTGAAAGCTCAAAATGACCATCATGAGTGTCGAATAGCGCACCAACTTCATAAGTTGCAGTACCAATGTGTGGGCCAAAAGATAACAGCTCAGAAGCAGATGGAGCACGCTCAGAACGCGATACCGATATACCTAGGTTATAACCCGGTGTAAAATCCCATACCACCCCTGTTGATAAGCTTACCGGTGTAAACTCTTGGGCAACATCAAATACACGTGTGTAGTTTGATTCTTCGTGGTCATGATCATGGTCGTGGTCATCACCGTCTTCATCATGTGCATGGGCGTCGATCTCAGGTAACAGCACATTATTAGCATCAATAGTAACTCGCTCAACACGGCCACCTAATTGCACTAAAAAATCGCCAAAATGCTTTTCTTCCATAATTGCAAAAGCAATACTTTCAGTAACCGACGGAGGAGTGAAGGCTTCAGAGCCTTGTGCTTCTACATCACTTTTTTTGTAATGAAAGCTAACGCCACCATTCCACTCATCAAATTGGCTATGCAGAATGTCAACGCGCAGCTCATTGGTTTCATTTTTGAAAGTTGTGCCTACTGCGCCGTGTTCGATTTCAGCGTGTTCGTAGTCAGTGTGGCCCGCACGTAAGTTAATTTTGCTTAGCCATTCACTGTCGATATTGTATTCACCAAGCAGCTGAACTTTGGTTTGTTCAAGATCAGCAAAAACGGCTTCTTCTTCGCTGTGCTCCTCTTCATGGTCATGTCCTTCATGCTCTTCTTCTTCACCATGAGTATGGCCAGGAATACCGTATTGGCGGTTAAATTGCTCAACCGCAACACCAAGGTAACCTTGCTTAAATAAATAGCTAGTGCCTAAAGTAAAGCCATCTGAGTCTTCATTACTGTTTTCTACTACGTACTTTGAGCTGCGCTCTGTGTCGTCAATATCGGCGGCAACAGGTACTTCGTAATCGTCTGATTCACGCCAGAATGCATCAGCATAAAAGGCAAATGACTCTGTCCCTGTGGTGGCATTAAACGAAGCAACTTTTTGCTCATCTACAGAGTTATGTTCTAGGTTCCACTCACCGCGTGTTGTGCTATCTGTTGGTACGCGACTATCAACTACGTTGACGACACCACCAATTGCACCGCTGCCATAAAATAGAGTTGCTGGGCCACGTAATACTTCAATTTGCTGTGCCGTTGATGCTTCAGATGCCACTGAGTGATCAGGGCCAACACGTGACACATCACTTACATCTAAGCCATTTTGCGTAATTAAAACACGTGGGCCGCTCAAACCACGGATCACAGGCGTACTGGCAACCTTGGCATGAAAGTTTGTGTTAACGCCCGGCAGCTTTTCGAGGCTATCGCCAAGCGTTGATGCTTGTTGGCGTCTTAATTGTTCGCCAGATAACACACTAACAGGTGAGGCAGATTCCATTGCCGACATATGAATCGGCGTTGCTTCAACATCAATCACTTCAATCGGTGAGCGCTTTAGATTAAAGGTTGCGCTGTGGTCTTGGTCATTGGCAAGTGTGATATCTCGATGTAAGTGAGCATAACCTGGCGCTGAAATATGTAGCTCTTTTAAGCCGTTATTTAAGCCGCTGATTTCAAACTCACCTTTGTCGTTAGTTGTTACTTTTTGATCAGAGCCTTCAAGGTCAACTGTGGCATTTGCAACCGCTTTACCTTGGTTATTTAACACAACGCCTTTGATTGATTGCGCCAAGACACTGGCTGGTAATAACGTCGCTATGACGACAGCTATTTTTGATATGTTATTCATTAGTTACCACTCTTTTAGTACGTTATAATGTATCAATTGTGCTTTAATTGTTATAATGTATCAAGTGTGAATCGATGAATGAGTTTTATTCTTTTTTGTAACAGCATATTTATAGTGAGGTAAATGGAGTGGTTCGGGTTATGAAAGCAGCAAAGTTGGCAGTGATATGCTTTATGGTTGGATGTATTTTTTCAGCTCAAGGGCATCAACACCATCATCATTCACATGGTGAGGGAGTGCTTTTTGTGGTTCATGATCAAGACAAGTGGCAGGTTAAGTTCATTTTACCGGCTGGAGATATTTTTGGCTTTGAACATCAACCCGAAACAGCTGAACAAAAGCAGGTCATTAAACAAACGTTAGCCCAATTAGCAAATTCACAGCAGCTAGTGACATTTAACGCCGAATGTAAGCTTATTCATGCTAAATTTGAAAACCCATTTGAGCATCACACTCATCATGCACATCAAGATTTAGAAGTTGAATACTCATTTAGCTGTGATAAGCCCGTTTCTAAAGTCACTGTTACTTTATTTGCATGGGCTGAAGCGATATCTGTTATCGAAGCGCAGTGGATCACAGAGCAAGCGCAAGGGATAGCAGAGCTGACAGCAACAAAACCTTATATTGAGTGGCCGCTATGAATAAACAGCGATTAACCAGCACACTTAATAAAGCAAAGCAGGTATGCCTTGAGAATGGCAGAAAGTTCACCATTCAGCGCAAGCAAATACTGCAAATATTACTAACCACAGACGTGCCGTTATCGGCCTATGAATTGGCTAGTTGTTACAAGCTGCGCACAAGCTCTAGTGTATCTGTTATGTCTGTTTATCGAATCTTGAGCTTTTTGGAGTCGGTAAACCTTGTTCGCAGGCTTAATAGTGCTAACAAATATATCGCTTACGGTACCGACAGTGAGGTTTTTAAGCGTGAGATTTCTTTATTTTTGATTTGCCGTCATTGCCAAAAAGTTGAGACTTTAGCGGTTTCACAAAGTGATGTTGCAAAGCTTTTCCCTCACTTTGCTGATGTGGGCTTTACCTCACAAACAAAGCAATTTGAAATGATGGGAGTATGCAGTGAGTGCCAAGCTAAACTTGCTTGATGCACTTTTTATAATTCATGTGTTCTATTTTTTTAGGAATTTTTCAGTGAAATTACAATTAATGATGGATAAGTTTGCCATAGGGTTATCAGCTATGTGTGCGATTCACTGCTTAGCTGTGCCAGTATTATTAGTTTTATTACCAAGTGCCGCTGCACTGGGTTTAGGTAACGAGCAATTTCATTTTTGGATGTTAGCGGCGGTGATCCCAAGTAGTTTGCTTGCTCTATTTTTAGGATGCAAAAAGCACAAGCGTTACCGATTACTTATATTAGGCGTTGTGGGTCTGGCATTATTATTGTCGGCTGTATTGTTAGGTGAAAATGTTATCGGTGAAGCAGGCGAGAAAGTGTTAACTTTATTAGGGTCGTTATTTGTGATTGCAGGGCATTGGCTTAACTTTCGTTTATGTAATACAAAAGTAGATGAACACTGCCCTTGTCCTAGCGAACAGTGATAGGTTGCAGAATAAAATTGAGTAATGAGTGTTTAACTGATGACTTTAATTGGAGAGCTTTTTAATCGGCAGATACTTGAATTAGTGCTGATGATAACGATTGCAGCGGTGATCACCGCCTTTATTCCCGCAATAGAAGCTTATAAGCAGGCCCTACATACAAGCTTGTCGGCCAATAAGTGATTGACCAACACGCTTGTTCAGTAAAACTGATTTACTTGTAGAATACTTCTACAGTCCCTTTTACTTTTAATAGTAAAGGTTGGCCACGGCGATCAAGCGCTTTTGGTGAAGCGATTTTGATCCAGCCTTCGCTGATATTGTATTCTTCAACGTCAAAACGCTCTTTGCCGTTAAGTTTTACACCAATTTCATGCTCGAAAACTTCTTCCACATAAAATTTACTACGTGGGTTGATAGAAAGTTGGTTTGGTAATTCTGGTTTTTGTGTATCAGTCATAGTCGCGATCTGCATTGAATAAATTGTGCGCCATTGTAGGCAATAGCTGGCATTGGCTCAAGTATCTACATGGCAATTTTATTGTTTACTCGCAGGCTTGTTCTGAATGCTCTTCACGCATGGCTATGGCTTCACTCTTTTGTCGAAGTCGTATGTTGAGCAGTAGTCAAAATGACGGGTTAAAAATTAGCAATAAAATGCATTGTTATACTATAACCCATTTTTTATTTGTGTTATTTTATAACAAATCATTTTGCTTAATTTCTACAATCAGACCTTATGAAGTACTCAACACTAAGTTTAGCCTTAGCTGCGGCGTTTGCAGCGAATACACATGCAGCTGATAACAGCGATATCGAAACAATCACCATTGAACACAAACAGGCGTTTCGTGGTGATATTCCAACAAAAGATTTACCGCAGTCGATCACCACATTAAGTAAAGACATGATGACTGATAACGGTATTACTAAGTTTCGTGATGCACTGGATTTTTCTGCCAGCATTACTCGCAAGAATAATGGTGGCGCGCTGTGGGATAGCTATTCAATCCGTGGTTTATCAGGTAACGAAAATATGCCGTCTGGGTATTTAGTTAACGGTTTTAGTGGTGGTCGCGGCTTTGCAGGTCCGCGTGATGTATCAAATATTGAATACATTGAAGTATTAAAAGGACCTGGCTCAGCACTCTATGGCCGCTCAGAGCCGGGCGGTACCGTAAACATTATTACTAAAAAGCCACAGTTTTATCAGCAAGGGCAACTTCAAGCTGAGTTCGGTAGCGATGATCACAAGCGTATTCAAGGTGATTTCACTAACGGTCTAAGCGATGATTTAGCGTTTCGTATTAATGGTGCATGGCAAGATAGCGACAGCTTCAGAGACTATGTACACCACGACAAATTCGTGATTACGCCTTCGTTTTATTATCAAATCAACGATAACTCATCGCTGACTTATGAGTTTGAGTATGTTGACCAACAGCAAATGTATGACCGCGGTATTGTGGTGTTAAATGGTGATTTTGATACCGTGCCTGAGTCACGTTTTTTAGGTAACCCAAATGATGCACCAACTAAGGTGCACTCGCGCGGCCATCAATTAAATTACAGCAACGATCTAAACCAAGATTGGAGCGTGTTATTAGGTGCGAGTTATCGTACTGCAACGTTAACGGGTTATTCGTCAGATGCTGAGCTGTCACCATCGCGCCAGTCATTATTTGATGATGGCAGAACCTTAACTCGCCAACACAGATACCGTGACTATGAATCTGATGATTTATCGTTGCGCTTTGAATTAAGCGGTCACTTTGATGTTGCCGGTATTACTAACCATGTACTGATTGGTGTTGATGGTTACGACTATGAGCTGCGCACTGGGCTTTATCGCTACCGTGGTGGTAATGGCACTTACACTATTGATATTTATGAGCCAGAGTACAGCACTACTGAAGGCCCTGAAGTGGGCATGCAGTACGAAAATAACGAACAGCAAAATGCGTACGGTATTTACCTGCAAGACCAACTAGATCTAACCGATAACTTAAAAGTGATGTTAGGTCTGCGTTTTGATGAAATTGAACAAGATATTTTTGAGACTAAGTCTGGTGTGGCATCAAACAGCAAAGAAAACCGCATTAGTCCACGTTTTGGTGTGGTTTACGCACTTAATGACGACATTAACCTTTACTCAAGCTATTCAGAAGGCTTTTTACCACTGAGTGGCACTGATGCCGAAGGTAATCCATTCGGTTTTGAAGAAAGTGACTCGTTTGAAGTGGGTGTTAAATTTAGCTACGCCAATATCAGCGGTACGCTTGCTTATTTTGATGCAAGCAAGAGCAACATGCTGGTGGCAGATCCAGTAAATGTGGGTTATTCAACACCTGTAGGTAAAGCAAATAGCACAGGCTTTGAGTTAGATTTAACAGGTTCATTGGGTGACAATACCGAGTACACCCTATCTTATGCCTATGTGGATGCCGAGACTGCAACAGACAGCCTAAATGTTGATTGGTTAGTGCCAATTCCTAAGGGCAGTCCACTTGTGAACGTACCAAAGAATAACCTTTCGATTGGCTTAAACCATGATCTGAGTATATTCGCACAAGAAATAAAGATTGGTGGTCATTATCAATATGTGTCTGACCGTTTGGGCGACCCAGCTGATCTCACCTTCCGATTACCGAGTTACCAAACGGTTGGTTTATTTGCTAAATGGCGAGCGACAGAACGTACGACAGTATCACTGAATGTCGATAACGTGTTTGATGAGCAGTATATTGCCAGTTCTTACAATGCATTGTGGGCCTACCCGGGTGCGCCGACGCAATTTAAACTTGGCGTAAGCTATGACTTCTGAGCAAGTTAAAAGCCGTATTCATAGTATCGACATCATGCGTGGTGTCGTTATTCTGCTGATGTTACTTGATCATGTGCGAGAGCGGTTTTTCTTGCACATGCAGGTGGCCGATCCCATGGTGGTTGATACCACTTCGCCGGGGCTTTTTTGGAGCCGCTTTGCTGCACACTTTTGTGCGCCAACCTTTATCTTCTTAACTGGTTTGTCGGCGTGGCTTTATAGTCACCCAGCAAGTGGCGTGGCGCGTTCAGCACGCAGCTTTTTAATCAAGCGAGGGCTTTTTTTAATCGCCCTTGAAGTGACCCTAATTTGTTTTTCGTGGATGGGTTACTACCACACTATTTGGCTGCAAGTGATGTGGGCGATAGGCCTGTGTATGCTGGTGTTAGCAGTATTGATTAAGCTGCCACGCAATCTATTGCTGGTACTTGGTTTGGTTATTGTATTTGGTCACAACTTACTGACGCCAATCAGCTTTACGCCCGATGAGTTTGGTTATTCGCTGTGGACGATTTTGCATGACCGAGGCTATCTATCACAAGGTGGTTTAATTGACGTCAAAATTAGCTACCCAGTGCTGCCTTGGATTGGTGTTATCTTATTGGGTTACTGTGCAGGTCCTTTATATGCGCATACTCAATCGGCGGATTCACGTAAACGAGCATTGCTGATGTTAGCGCTGTTATGTGTGGGGTTATTTGCGCTGCTGCGTGGGTTTAATATCTATGGTGAAACTTTGCCATGGCAAACGTTTAGCACCACAACCGAAACCGTGATGTCGGTGTTTAATGTGACTAAGTACCCACCGTCACTGAGCTTTTTGTTGATCACGTTAGCAGGCATGTTTGTAGGCTTGTGGTTATTTGAAAGACCACTCAACCGCTTTACTAATGCGCTACGTGTATATGGCTCTGTGCCTATGTTCTTTTATATTTTCCACCTCTATGTACTGCTATTTATGTATCAAATAGGCATGCTGATCTGGGGGGCAAATCAAGGGCAATATTTAGGAGTCAGTGATATATCTGGTATTTGGTTTATTACTTTATTGTTGGCAATAGGGCTTTATTGGCCAACCAAGAAGTTTAGTGAATACAAGCGTAAGGCTAACAAGCCTTGGTTAAAGTATTTATAACGAAAAATGCCGATATGTTAAACATATCGGCATTACTTAACTATCCTAATTAACTCGTCCTTAGTTAATCTGAGATCTTTTACGACGAAGTGCCATCAGTGGTGCAACTGCTAGTAGTAACCAGCCGAATGAACCGCTTGATGATTTCTTGTCTTTTTCAATTTCTGTCTCTGGGATTACTGCCTCAGGGAAAGTACAGCTACCATTGTCAGTATTGGCGTTTTCATCATAGTTAGTTGCTGAGCTATCAGTACAGCCAAGCTCTTCACCATCAGACATCACTGATAATACAAATGAGCTCATTGCTGCATCAGTTGGGCTAACGTTGTCGCTAACCTTTACTGTTACATCAATATCACCATGGAAGTGCGCCGCAGGTGTAATAGTCACAGTGCTACCTGAAGTGTGACCAGATACTTCATAAGTGAAGTTTTCACCTAACACCTCGATTTGGTTGCTCACTTGGTTTTCGTCAGCATAAAGCACGTCAAAACTAATCGTTTCGTTCTCTGCGACCGACATATTAGTTAAGCCTGCCATTTCTAGGTTACCGATAACTTCAAGCTCAAGGGTGATGGTTTCATCATCTGCACCTTCTAAGCCGTTCACTAAGGTTAGTTGGTGAGTTTGGTTTGCTGCTTGTTCACCAATATAAGCCTGGAATTTTACGTCAAACTTAGAGATTTCAGGGCCTGTGTAGTCAAGACACACAACTAGGTCGTCGTGTAAGACTTCATCCATATTATTAAAGCCTAGCTTGTTACCGATATTTAAATCGATGGGTATGTCACCACTTATGAAGGCTCTGCCATCAGCGGCTTTTAGGCCAATAGAGCCCTGAGCATCGGCTAGATTAATATTGTCATACGCAAATAGTAGCTCATACTCACCTGGTTCATAATCAATCCCCATTCGCATAAACATCTCTACATCAATAAGTTGACCTTCGGTGTTGCTGCGTTGAATGTTATCCCATTCAAGTACTAACCACTCACGTGAAACTGTGTAAGTAGGGGTAATACCTGCATTGGCATCATAGTTACCATAACCACCGTCCACACGCTCTGGGATCATGTTGTCACCAACCCAGAAAGGAGCGATAAGGTATGGCGGCGGAGGCGGCTGAGTGTAACCTTCTGGTAGGTCAACATGAAATGGTGATGTGCGACCTTGCGAACCAAATGTTACTAAGCCTGCGGGGTTGAGCTTTATAGCATCAAAGTGATACTTATTAAAAAATGGAAATGACACATCTAGATCTGTGTTCATTAGTTCTTTAAACGAGTACTCAAACTCATTGTAATATTGACCTTCAACTCCCTCAAGTGTTCGCCAGCCAAGTTCTCTTAGCTCTAAATAGTGAGGATCAGGCGAATGAGCCGCGGTTAATGAGCACATTTCATCGGTGATATTGGTAGTAATATTATAATTTCGGCCTACATCTTTAGTGGTTTCTTGTATGCCTACTAACGAAAGCATATTGTTATCTAACACTGGTTCAACAGGCGTTGAGTGTGTTGCAACAAGGCTATCAGGTATAATATTGATCCCATTAGGGAATTCTGTATTGAGCGCAAATTGACGTGCTTCATCCTCATTATTGGCAATGACACTAATTTCAAAGTCGACTAAATCACCGACAAATGTTTTTTCTTTGCTCGCCTTAAAAGTAACGTCCTTATCAACTTGCTCGATGATCACTGGTACAAAACCAAGATTGCCAATATCTTCTGGATTACTACCGATATCAAAGCCACCGAAGTAGATATCTCCTACTTCCATATCAGGTAAATTGTATGCAAGGTCAAGCTCAAAGTTATCGTAACCTGCTACGCTACTTGGTCCTGTAACAGTAAGTGAGCCATTGTCAGAGGTTGTAATTGCGGTTGCAAATGAAACTTCTATTCCTTCATCTACTTCATCGTAATCGTAGTTTTGCAAGTTCATATACAGAGTAAAATATTCACCTGCTTCAGGGTCTACAATGTTACAGAAGTTAGTTAGGGTGTAGCTAGTTGACATACATAGCGTTTCTTCAAAAGACGCAATGCCATCACCATTACTATCTTTACCCATAAATACCAATACGCGAGATTGTTCATTCATAACACTGGCGCTCAGCATTTTTGCGTCTTCTGGTACATTGGTCCACTGAATGTGGTTGTTGTTTACAGCTTCACCGTCGACATCAACGCTATCGAATGGGTCGCCTGGTGTGGTGTCGTTGAATAGGTGTACGGTTTCAACTTGGCCTTTTACTAAGCCGTACGATTGTGTGGTTAGGTTGCTGATTTCACCCGTATTGAAAGGTCCTACTTTCATTGTCGCAGAGCGTCGGTGTGCGTCAATTTGAATAAATTCAGGTAAACCGGTGTCACCGGCAAATGTCCACACTGGCATCTCTAGAATCGGTGACTCAGGGTTATTAGAAGTCATGATGACTTGACCTTGATTGCCCGTGTAATCAATTAACTCTTGCGGCGTTGCTTGTTGGCTTGCTTCCACAGTAACAATGATACTTTGTGTTTCGCCAGCCCTGATATCAAAGCTGCTTGGCTCCACCGTTATTTTGCTGTTACCAATCCAATTTTCGGTATGTAGAGTCCAGCTTGCGTCTTCAGTTGCTGTAAAGGTTCTGATAAATGTACATTTAAAGCCGCAGTCATTATCAACCATGTAAGCCGTGTTTAATGCTTTTTCGCGGCCACCAAGACTTGGGTTTGCAGCAGCCATGTTAGCAATACTTTCATCAAGCAATAAGCCTGTTTTATCTGCTCGCTCAACTTGCATTTTACCCGCACCCATTTCAGCAAGTGCCGCATCAAAGCCATCGTCTGCATAGTTGTTTAAGTATTGAGCAACTCCTAGCTGATTATTTGCAGTTAACATCAATGCAGATTGAATTTGCATTGGCGACCAGTCAGGATGAGATTGTTTTAACAATGCTGCCGCGCCTGCAACGTGTGGGCTCGCCATTGATGTACCAGACATAGATTGCCAATCTGAAGTTGCAGGATTATTTGTAAACGGTTGATCGTCTGATGATGGTGCGTAAATATCGACCCCAGGGGCTGCTACATCAACGAGTAAAGTATCAAAGCCAAAGTATGATGGACCACGACCAGAGAAATAAGCAATGCGGTCTTTATCCACAGCGTCTACGGTGCCCTCGGTTGCTTCAATGGTGCCTACGTGGCTGTCGCCTACGCTCAACCATTCTAGTAAGCTTGTACCATCAACATTTTTTATATGTATTGTAGGGATTGGGTAGGAAATAGAAGGAATAGTATAGCGATCATAAAAGGCACTTTGGTTATACACGATGAGGCCTTCAGCACCGCCCGCTTGTACATTTAATGATTTAGAATATAACGGATAAGAGCTGCGCTTACATACCACAATGACATCTTGTGCGCTTTCGTCAATAGCGGTTGCAGGATCATCAACTAAATCAAATGTACCTTCAGGGAATGGTTTGTCACAGTTAGCAAGTGCATAGCTAGAACTTTCATTCGGATTTTCAAAATCAGTCGCAGCAACAATTAAACCTGTTAACTCGTTAAAGTTGACACCAGCACCTTCAAAAGGACCAGGCGCTGAATTATCACCACCAGTTAAGTTTTTAAGTTGTTTATTGCCAAAGTTAACTTTGCTTGCAGGACTATATGCTGCAACAGTGGTAACCCAAGGAGAAGAGTGATCGGCTGTTGAATACTCAGGGCCGCTGTTACCTGCCGCTACAGCGACAAATACACCACTTTCGGCTGCATTCATGAACGCTTGCTCAATTGGATCGCTCCATGGATCTTCTTCAAGACCGCCTAATGAAGCATTAAGTACATCAACATTATCAATAGCAGCTTGTTCAACGGCAGCTAAAATAGCGCTTGTTGGACAGCCTGCGTATGGGTCGCCAGAATTACCCGGCCAACATACTTGATATGAAATGATATTGGCATGGGGTGCCATACCTGATACTTGCGGGAAAGTTACATTGGTTTCTAAACCTGGTGATTGGCTTTCATACTCAGTCAGTTTGTAAGGAATATCGTATAGGATATTACCCGCTGCTGTACCAGCAACGTGTGAGCCATGGCTATGATAGTCTTCACCATTTTCTGGGCGAGTCTCTTCAAATACCGAATCCACATAAGCTGCGGTGATCTCGGGATAAGAATAAACACCAATTAGCTTGTCGTTACACAGATCAGCAAATTCAGCGGTTGCACAGTCACCTAGGTACTTGTCTCCTAGAGGGTTGGTGTGAGTGTAGCCATCGCCGCCTACTGCTGCGAATGATGGGTGATCGGTATTGATACCCGTATCGATGATACCGACAACCGTGCCTTCACCTTTGTTGCTGCTCGGGTTGCTAGCACTTGTGCTCCACAGTGCAGAAGCACCGGTTTGCTCAATGGTATTAAACGTATTTAGGCTGTAGATTTTTGAGCGAGTGATCTTCTTAACACCAGCCACTTTAGCAAGGCGCTTCGCTTCATCTTGTGTCATTTGGGTGGTGAAACCGTTTAATGTCACATTAAATGTGCGCTCAACATTTAGCTGTAAGCCTTGCTGACTCATCGCAGTACTCAGTACTGATTGGCGCTTACTTGCTAGGTGGTTAGCGTAAGTTGCGATAGCAGGCTGCGCCATATTAAGCGTTGAGCGCGTTGCTGCTTGTTGCGTCTGCATTACCACATCTTTAGTGCTCGCAAGCCCTTTAACACCACCTTGGTAAGTTGAAATTGGTGCATCGTCCAGTTGCACGATATAAGTTTGAATACCACTAATATCTTTCTCTGGTGTGAAAACGCGGCTTTGCTTTTTAACTGTGTTATTAACCTTGTCTTCCCACACAAATTCATTGGTAACGGTTTGCTTTGGCGCATAGCCTGCTGGCTGTTCTGGCCATGCTTGGTCATTTAGCGCAGCAGCAGACGTACCTACACCTAAGTAAAGTGCAGATGCGACCATCACTGATACTTTTTTCATATTGAACATGTGATCTAACTTCCCATGGATTTTATTTTTTTGGGGCAATTCCTAGCGGAATAGCAAGTTGGCTTGTAGTTATATGAATTGAAATACAAACTAAATGTTATGGTATAACAAATCTTTTTTAGCCAACAAACGAGCGGTTTTGGCGAAAAGCTATAAACATTGGGTTTTTCGCTTAAAAACCTTGCTGAATGGTTAAATATGTATGTGTTTTCATCAATAAAACGTGAATAAATGGTTCACTTTGATACAGATTGATACATTTCTATAAAGGAGAGATGGGCCTAAATAGGATACTCGCTCTTGCTCCGCTTAAGGTTTGTGCGTTATCTAAGCTAAATTTTGCGTTATTCCACAGGCATAGCTGCTTAACGATTGATAAGCCTAGGCCAACACCTTGGTAGCCTGTTTGGTGCACCGAAGCGGTTTTTGAAAATGGCTGCATGAGGCTGGCGCGCATGTGTTCTGGGATCCCTGGACCATCATCTTCAATCACTAACAAAGTGCCGTTTTCGCATTGTGAAAGCCTGATATGAATTTGCGTTTTAGCAAAGCGAACCGCGTTGCCGAGTAAGTTTTGCAATAAGCGTTGAAAGCTTTGTTTATCAACGCAAATGGCTGTTAATTCGCAGTCAAGGCGAATAGCCAAAGGGCTATAGCTTTGAAACTTAGTAATGCAGGGCTGTAATAGTTCGTCTGGGCAGTAGTCTTTCACTAGCAAGGCGGGTTCACATTGTTCAAGCTCGGCATAGGTTAAAAACTCTTCGACTAATAGCTCAAGTTCAATAATGTCTTGCAACACACTGTGCCGATAAGCATTGTTATCAACGACTGCTTCGAGGGCGAATTTAGCTCGCGATATAGGCGTTAAAAAGTCATGGGAAACAGCATTGATTAATTCACGCTGGCTTTGATTACGGTTATGAAGCGCTAATGCCATGTTATCGAAAGTATCGCCAATGCTCTTTAGCAGGCTAAAACGTGTGAAGTGCACTTGTGCTGTAAAGTCGGCGTTAGATATTTTACTACTGGCTTTGCGTAGCTTATTTAAGTCAAACAGCAGTGGACCTGTAAAAATCACCACAGCTAAGGCAAGGCTAGAGTAAAACAGTAGGCTCACTAAAGACTGATAACCCTGATCAGCAGGCTGGCTGTAGGGGCCAATGCTTAATAAGGTGTGCCTGTCATCAGCTAACTTATGAAAGTAAAGGTTGCTATTGGCATCGTTAACACTAATTACCTGACCTGCTAAAAGTGATGCCTGTAGTTGTTCACCAAGGTAAAAGTTTGCAAGAGGTGTGTGTTTAATAGCAGGATTATTGGGCGTAAGGCTTAAGATGCTTTCTGCTAATTGCTGTTCTGTACTGTAGCTCGGTGGGCTTGGAAAATAGGTTTCTAGTAACCAAGCGGCACTCCCTAGACAAACTGCTAGCGTTAAATACAAATAGCAAAATAGGCGTAGCAAACTGCATTACCCCCATGCTTGTGGAGAAAAAATATATCCTTTACCCCAAACAGTTACAATTTTTTGTGCTGGCACCGCTTCGTCACCGAGCTTTTTGCGTAAGCGGCTAATGCGGCCATCGATAGTGCGGCTTTGACCATCGTATTTACGGCCAATGGTGCCATCAAATAATTGGTCTCGACTGACCAACTGACCAGCTGATTGAGCTAGTTGGATCAGTATTTCGAACTCTGCACTGGTTAGTTCAAGTGGTTGGCTATACAAGTAAGCCTCGCGCTGAATGGTATTAATGCTTAAAGAACCAAAGCGAATGTTATGGGCGTTGTGAGTGGTACTTGTTGGCTTTACAGCTAGGCTGCGGCGAATGGTATTGTTAATTCGCGCTAATAAAATTGACGGGGAAACGGGTTTGGTTAGGTAATCATCGGCGCCTAGTTCAAGGCCAGTGATATGATCGACTTGGCTCTGCCTTGCAGTCATAAAAATAATTGGCGTATCTTGGACTTGTTTTAGTTCTTTAAATACCTCAAAACCATCTTCTGAACCTAATCCAATATCTAGCAAAATTAAATCGTATTTCTTACTGCTTGCTTGGTAACAAGCATGGCAACCACTGTCAAAATGTTCAATGATATAACCATGATTACTTAAATAATTAGAAACTAGCTGGGCAAGTTTTAAATCATCTTCAATGTATAAAATAGTATGCTGGCTCATCAAAAAATACTCCATGCGATATCACGACGACGTTTTTTTACGTGCTGGTGGAATAAACTAATTTCAGTGCTTTCTAAGGGTTCGAGCTGTTCGCTGAGTAGCTCTAACACAATGTTGCGATTGTTTTGCACTGTGATTGCAAAGTTCTGTCCTTGGCTTGGTTTATGGCAGAATAGTCTAATTTGTTGATCAGTAACGCGAATGCACACTGTTTTGCTGACTTCGGTGTACCAATTAATCGAGACATCCATCACACAGTCTTGCTCTGCCGTCACACAGTTTTCTGGTGATACTTCAATGTAGCCTGCTTTTGCGAATGTGCTGTCGATATATACGAGGCTACAGATGAGTAAAAATGAGAGAAGCTTGCTAAGTAACATCATTAGAAATTCCATGCAAAGCCAGCATAAAAAGACAGTAAGTTGCTGTCATTGATAAGGGGGCTATCGGCGATACCTGATGATAAGCGTTGGTATTTTATATCGCTTATAAATTGCCATTGTTGATTAAATTGATATTGGTAACTGGCTTTAAGGCTATATTTTTGACTAGAGCGACCTAAATAAGGGCTAAATCCAGCGCCCATTTCTTGCAACGCACTACCATAGTAGTAATCCACTAAACCAGCACTTAAATGCTGTAACTCTACGCCGAGCAAAACCAGATGTTGATCAAATAAAAACAAGCGCTGTGCAGACAATGCGCCTTGTAACCCTTTGTGATAGTTGGTGAGTTCCATTGACCAATACGCGCTAAAACGCCAGTTTTGCCAGTCAACGATTGCTTCAATACCGCTCATGGCCGACAGTTTACGTTTTGATATTTTAGTAATATCACCGCGGCGTTTTATCACCACTGGTGTTTCGACACCTGAACCGGGTGGTGGTGGCGTCATTGAGGGGCGACCGCTAGCTGTTCTAACCGCGGCTAATATAGCTGAATGCTTAGTAAAATATAGGCCATCCTCATTAAGTTGGGTGAATAACGACACTTGATAGTTATTGCCCCACACGGGGGTCCAAGCAAACTGAGTATTTGCAAATGAAAAGTCACCGGCGAATACCTCAATACGCGGTAGGGCATAAAGAGGAATGTCGTCTTTTTTATAAACCGGGTTGGCGAGCTGACCATAGCCTAAGCTTACACCAAGGCTTACTCCTTCATCTGCTAAATACGCAGAATCAGTGCTACTTGCCGTTGGTGAAAGGAAAAATGCACTAATTAGAAATAAAACTCGTAGCCCAAGCGAGCAACTACCTAGAACAGTCACAAATAAACAACCTAAATGAAAAGTCTCGTTAACATTAAGTCGTTATTAATGGCTTGAACAATGAAATAATGTACCAAATTGTAGCAAGGTCTGGCTCTTGTAATCTAAATTAGTTAAGGGAATTACTTGATAAATAAGCATATTTCACTACTTTTGCTTGGTTATTTTGAGCGGTGTTTTCATTTCTTTAGTTAGAAAAAGTTATTAACAATAAAATGGTGTTAAAACCTGCGCTTAGCGGTACAAAATGGGCCTAAATACACGTCATTACTGGCATAGCGCTTTATTAAGTTGCTATTTGGGTGAGTTTTTGCGATATTATTTATATTATAATATTAACAGGAAGCTAATAAGATGACTCTGCCTAGTTCTCAATCTGCAAATGCTATTCGCATACTTGCTGTCGATGCCGTTCAACAAGCTAACTCAGGCCACCCTGGTGCGCCGATGGGTATGGCTGATATTGCAGCTGTATTGTGGCAAAACTTTCACCGTCATAACCCATTAAACCCAGACTGGTCTAACCGTGACCGCTTTGTGTTATCGAATGGCCATGGTTCAATGCTGCAATATGCATTGTTACACCTTAGCGGTTACGACGTAAGTATTGAAGATATTAAGCAATTCCGTCAGCTTCACTCTAAAACACCGGGTCACCCAGAATATGGTTACACACCGGGTGTTGAAACAACGACAGGCCCATTAGGTTCTGGTATTGCTAACGCAGTTGGTATGGCAATCGCTGAAAAAACCTTAGCAGCGCAATTCAATAAGCCACAATTTGATATTGTTGATCACTTTACTTACTGCTTTATGGGTGATGGCTGTTTAATGGAAGGTATCTCGCACGAAGCATGTTCGCTGGCAGGTACATTAGGCCTAGGCAAGCTAATCGCATTTTGGGATGACAATGGCATCTCTATCGATGGTGAAGTAGAAGGGTGGTTTACCGACGATACACCTGCACGTTTTGAATCTTACGGTTGGCAAGTTATCCGTGATGTTGATGGTCACGATATGAATGCAATTGCGGGTGCAATCGAAGCGGCACAAAGCAATACTACGCAACCAACACTAATCTGTTGTAAAACAGTGATTGGTTTTGGCTCGCCAAACAAATCAGGCAGCCACGACTGTCACGGTGCACCACTGGGTCACGACGAAATCGCTGCAGTACGTGAGCAGCTAAATTGGCCACACCCAGCATTTGAAGTTCCTCAAGAGGTTTATAACGAGTGGAATAATCAAGCGAAAGGCCAAGAGCTTGAAGGTGCATGGCAGCAAAAGTTTGCAGCTTATAGCAAAGCACACCCTGAACTAGCAAAAGAATACACACGTCGTGTTCTTGAAAAAGCATTACCAGCTAACTTCGCTGAATTAGCTGATGAGTACATTGCTAAATGCCAAGCCGACATGCAAAACATTGCGACACGTAAAGCATCACAAAATGCGATCACTTTCTTTGCTAACCAGCTTCCAGAATTAATGGGTGGCTCTGCTGACCTTGCCGGTTCTAACTTGACCTTATGGCCAGAAGCAAAAGGTTTACAAGATGCAGCTGATGGTAACTACGTATTCTATGGCGTACGTGAGTTTGGTATGAGCGCAATCATGAATGGTATTGCATTACATGGTGGTTTCATTCCATTTGGCGCAACCTTCTTAATGTTTATGGAATACGCACGTAATGCTGTACGTATGGCAGCATTGATGAAAGCACAGAGCATTTTTGTGTATACCCATGACTCAATCGGTCAAGGTGAAGATGGTCCAACTCACCAGCCAATCGAGCAAATCGCTAACCTTCGCATGACACCAAATATGACTGCATGGCGTCCGTGTGATGAAACTGAAGCTGCGGTAGCTTGGCGCCAAGCGTTATTAAAAGAAACAGGCCCAAGTTCACTGATCTTCAGCCGTCAGGGTACAAAAGCGATGGCACGTGATGCACAGCAAGTTGCTGACATTGCTAAAGGGGGTTATGTACTTGTTGATAGCGAACAAGCTGCAGAGCTTATCCTTATTGCAACGGGTTCTGAGGTAGAACTAGCTGTGAATGCTGCTGCTGAATTAACAGCACAAGGCAAGCAAGTTCGCGTGGTATCTATGCCATCAACGAATCAGTTTGACAGCCAAGACAAAGCATACCGTCAAAGCGTGCTACCAGCGGGTACACCAAAGATTGCTGTTGAAGCTGCACACCGTGACTTCTGGTTCAAGTATGTTGGCCAAGATGGTGATGTACTAGGTATGGACACATTTGGTGAGTCAGCGCCTGGCGCAGTACTGCTTGAGCACTTTGGTTTCACAGTGGCAAACCTAGTTGCAAAAGCAAACGCATTACTTGCTGAATAATGTGACTGGCTAAAAATTATCGTAATCGCAACACGATAAGCCTGCCTTTGTGATGATGTGCAGGCAATAAAAAAGCCCGCAAACTTTGGTTTGCGGGCTTTTTGCTGCTTAAACAATCGGTTTAAACTAATTCGCTTAAGATTGACTCTAGTTTCTCTTGGTCAATTGCGAACTGACGAATACCTTGGCTTAGCTTTTCAGTTGCCATGGCATCTTCATTCATTTCCCAGCGGAAAGCCTGCTCGGTCATGGCTGCTGGCGCGTCTGCTTTTTCTGTTGCTGGTAATAGCTTTTGAGTTAATGGTGCGTCAGTTGCAGCTAGTTCAGCAAGTAATTTAGGGCTGATAGTTAAACGGTCACAACCTGCTAGTTCTTGGATTTCACCGATGTTACGGAAGCTTGCGCCCATTACAATCGTGTCGTAGCCGTGCTTTTTGAAGTAGTTGTAGATATGCGTGACTGACTTAACGCCTGGATCGTTAGCGCCGTCGAAATCAGCGCTTGCATCTTGTGCTTTGTACCAGTCAAGAATACGACCAACGAATGGTGAAATTAGGTAAGCACCTACTTCGGCACAAGCGCGTGCTTGAGCAAATGCAAATACCAGCGTTAGGTTACAACGGATACCTTGCGCTTCAAGTACTTTAGCCGCTTGAATACCTTCCCATGTTGAAGCAATTTTGATTAACACGCGCAATGTGTCGATACCTTGCTCTTTATATAGAGCAACAAGCTCAAGTGCTTTATCAATGGTTGCTTGAGTATCAAATGATAAACGCGCATCCACTTCTGTTGAAACTAAACCCGGCACTTGCTCCATTAATTTAGAGCCAATTAATACCGCTAGCTTGTCAGCTGCTTTTGTTACAACTTCAGCTGCGTCACTGCTTTGTGCTTTTGCCCATGATACGGCTTCGGCAGCAAGTGGGCGATATTTCTCAATTTGAATCGCGTTTAAGATTAGTGATGGGTTCGTTGTTGCATCTTGCGGTTTATATTCGTTGATTGCTTCAAAATCACCCGTGTCAGCAACAACGGTTGTCACTGCTTTAAGTTGTTCTAATTGACTAGACATAGTTATCCCATTCTTATCATACAAAAGTTAATGTAGTGGCTTTAACCTATTATTTGTGCTGAAAAAACAATCTAATCTTCCAGAGAAACTGCGCAATAAATCGCCCGCCAGCAGCAAATAATCCTGTTAATAATATTTTTATAATACCTTTACAATCTGGTATTGTTGATATTATCATACAAATAAAGATAATGACTAACAATGTTAGTAAGCAATTAGTGAAAGGTAATTATGTCTCGTTATACGTTGGGATTAGACTACGGGTCAGACTCGGTAAGAGCATTACTCGTTGATGTTGCGACTGGTGAAGAACTTGCCAGCCATTTAGTAAACTATCCGCGCTGGGCACAAGGTTTATATTGTGACCCAAGTAAAGATCAGTTTCGTCAGCATCCACAAGATTATATTGATAGCCTTGTAGAAGTAGTTAATGGTCTTTGGTCACAAGTTCCAGCAGGTACTGCAGACAAAGTAGTGGGTATGAGCTTTGATACGACAGGCTCAACACCTGTAGCAATTAATAGCCAAGGTACACCACTGGCATTAACTGAAGAATTTGCAGAAAACCCAAATGCGATGTTCATTTTGTGGAAAGACCACACGTCTATTAAAGAAGCAAATAAAATCACTGCAGCTGCAACTAACAACGATGTGAACTACCTTTCACATATGGGCGGTATCTACTCTTCTGAGTGGTACTGGGCCAAAGCATTACATATATTCCGCGTTGATAGCAGTGTTAAAGCAGCCACTTATTCATGGGTTGAGCACTGCGATTGGATGACCGCGCTAATGTGCGGCACAACACACCCTGAAGCATTAAAGTTAGGTCGTTGTGCAACGGGCCACAAACAAATGTGGAACGAGCAGTGGGGCGGTTTCCCACCAAACAGTTTCTTCAGCAATATCGATCCACTATTAGATGGTGTTGTTGATACGTTAAATGCAACGACAGAGCCAAGCGACCAAGTTGCTGGCAACTTAACTGCAGAGTGGGCCGAGAAGCTAGGTTTACCACAAGGTATCGTAATTGGTTACGGTGCATTTGACTGTCACATGGGCGCAGTAGCAGCCAATGTTCGCCCTGGTGTTCTAACCAAAGTAATGGGTACTTCAACCTGTGACATCACAGTAACGTCTAAAGAACAACTAGGTGATACTTGCGTTAAAGGTATTTGTGGTCAAGTTGATGGCTCAGTGATCCCTGGAATGGTTGGCTTAGAAGCCGGTCAATCTGCGTTTGGTGATTTATACGCATGGTTCAAAAACCTAGTACTTTGGCCAACTCGCCAACTTACAAATCTATCTGACGCTGAACAAGCGTTAGTTAACAAGCTAGAAGATTCAATCTTAGTTGATCTATCAAAAGCGGCGGCAGCACTGCCTGTAACAAGCAACGATGTAACTGCGCTTGATTGGGTAAATGGTCGTCGTACGCCAGATGCTGACCAAAGCGTTGCCATGGCATTAACAGGCTTAAAAATGGGCACTGATGCACCTAAGTTCTTCAAAGCGCTTGTTGAAGCAACAGCCTTTGGCGCACGTGCTATCACTGAGCGTTTCCGTAGCGAAGGCGTGCCAATCGAGTCAGTGGTTGTTATCGGCGGTATTTCTAAAAAATCAGACTACGTAATGCAAACTTGTGCTGATGTTTGGAACTGTCCAATCGACGTTTTAGAAAGTGAGCAAAGCTGTGCATTGGGTGCGGCAATTATGGCTGCGGTTGCTGCGGGTGAGCACGCAACAGTAGCAGATGCTCAAAAAGTTATGGCGTCGTCTGTATGTCATCAGTATTTACCAAACCCTGAGCGCGTTGCTGTGTATGACGAGCTTTATGCCAACTACCAAGCACTTGCAAGCTATGTAAACGGAGACAAAGCATGAGTTTTACAGAACTAAAACGTGAAGTCTATGAAGCGAACATGGAGCTTAAGCGTCGTGGCTTAGTAATTTATACCTTTGGTAACGTATCGCAAATCGACCGCGACAAAGGCGTTATTGCGATTAAACCAAGTGGTGTATCGTACGACCAAATGAAAGCCGACGACATGGTGATCGTCGACCTTGAAAACAACATTGTTGAAGGGTCTATGCGTCCGTCTTCTGACACTAAAACGCATGTTCATTTATATCGCCACTTCGATGCAATTGGCGGTGTAACACACACGCATTCGACCTATGCAACCGCATGGGCGCAAGCAAAACAAAGCATTCCTTGCCTTGGCACAACTCACGCTGACTATGTACACGGTGATATCACCTGTACTCGTGAGCTAACCGATGAGCAAGTGAATGGCGATTATGAATTAGAAACCGGTATTCAAATTACTGATGCGTATCAAGACCGCGATCCGAAAGCTGCACCTATGGTGATTGTTGCGGGTCATGCGCCTTTCACGTGGGGTAAAGATGCCGCTCAGTCTGTATACCATGCCGCGCTACTCGAAGAGATTGCACGCATGGCGTATTTAACACGCACTTTAGATCCACACGCAGCTGAACTTAAAAAAGCAGTGATGGATAAACATTATCTACGTAAGCACGGTAAAAACGCGTATTACGGTCAGAGCAAATAGCAAGAATTTAGAGGATTATTAACATGACGACGATGACGAAAGAAGTCTGGTTTGTTACCGGCTCACAACATCTTTATGGTCCTAAGGTGTTAGAAACGGTTGCCAAAGACAGCGAAGCAATTGTAGCGGGCTTAAACAGCGAAGCGAACCTACCAGTAAACTTGGTATGTAAGCCTACCGTTAAGTCACCTGAAGAAATTCACGCTGTTTGCCAAGCGGCAAATACGGATCCTAACTGTGTTGGTTTAGTATTATGGATGCACACTTTCTCACCTGCGAAAATGTGGATTGCTGGCCTAAGCGAATTACGTAAGCCTTGGTTACACCTTCATACTCAGTTCAATGCAGCCCTTCCTTGGTCTGACATCAACATGAACTACATGAATACGCACCAAAGTGCACACGGTGACCGTGAGTTCGGTTTCATCGGTACTGTAATGCGTAAAGAGCGTAAAGTGGTTGCAGGTCACTGGCAACGTGCTGACGTACAACAGCAGTTAGATGACTGGTGTCGTGCGGCAAAAGGTTGGGCAGAAAGCCAAACACTTAAAGTTGCGCGTTTTGGCGACAACATGCGTCAAGTTGCAGTTACTGAAGGTAACAAGGTTTCAGCGCAAATTACTTTTGGTTATGAAGTACACGCGTTTGGTGTCGCTGAGCTTGTAAAAGTGGTTGATACAATCACAGAAGACGAAATCGATGCACAGTTAGAGCTATATAAGCAAGACTACGTAATTGCTGACGAAACTCTACAAGACGATTACGCAGTGAAAATGCTACGTAACGAAGCACGTTTAGAGCTTGGTATGGAGCGTTTCTTAGAGAAAGGCGGCTTTAAAGCATTCACAAACTGTTTTGAAGACTTATCAGGTCTTTCTGGTCTTCCGGGTCTTGCTACACAGCGCCTAATGTCGAAAGGCTATGGTTACGGTGGTGAGGGTGACTGGAAAACAGCTGCTATGGTTCGCATCATGAAAGTAATGGGTGAAGGCCGTGACGGCGGTTGTTCATTCATGGAAGATTACACTTACAACATGGGTGAGACTGACCAAGTACTTGGCGCGCACATGTTAGAAGTGTGTCCTTCAATTGCAGCGCAAAAACCACGTCTTGAAGTTCACCAGCACACTATTGGTGTGAAATGTGATGTAGGTCGTTTATTGTTTACTGCAAAACCAGGTGCTGCAATCAACGTATCACCAATTGATATGGGTAACCGTTTCCGTATTCTAATTAACGAAGTAGACACAGTGGCTCCGCCAGCTGATTTACCTCACTTACCTGTTGCTTCAGCGCTTTGGGAACCAAAACCAAATCTATCTGTAGCATCAGCTGCATGGATCCACGCCGGTGGTGCACACCACACTGCATACAGCCAAGCAGTAACAACCGATATGATTATCGATTTTGCTGAAATGGCTGGCGTTGAAACGATGATCATCGATAACGATACGACGATCCGTGGTTTCAAAACAGAGCTTCGTCATAACGCAGCTTACTACATGCTAAAACGTGGCCTGTAAGAATTAGTACTCTATGTACTAGAACGTGCTGTGTGTGAGCACGTTCACCCCAAATTTTGTTGTCGATTAAGCCAGTGATGAGCCACGCTCTTCGCTGGCTTATGCTATTGTGAAGCGAAACTTTTTAGGAGTAGATATGATCGATTTAAGCGCCTACCAAGGCATTATTTTTGATATGGATGGCACCTTGATTGACTCAATGGGCAGTCACTTACAGGCATGGCAAAAAGCTTGCGAAGCCTATGGCTACCCATTCGATTACGACTATATGTACAGCTTAGGTGGCATTCCGACCGTTAAAACAATTGAAATGCTTAACGAAAAATTTGGTTTAGAACACGACCCTCTAGTTGTGGCAAAAGATAAACACCAGTTTTGGGTTGATTTACAGCACCAACCACTGGTGATTGACGAAACCGTCGCAGTACTTGAAAAGTACCATGGTGTATTGCCAATGGGCGTGGGCACGGGGGCTGATCGCGAACATGCAATTGATCATCTAACAGATACGAATTTAATTAATAAAATTGGTGCCTTAGTGACTGCCAGTGATGTTAGTAAAGGTAAGCCGAACCCAGAAACATTCTTAAAAGTGGCAGCGCTTTTAGGTGTTGAACCAAGTCAATGTGTGGTGTTTGAAGACACGCAAATTGGCTACCAAGCCGCCAAAAGTGCGGGGATGGATTGCATCATGGTGAAAGACGGCAAAATCCAACTTTAGCGATTAAATTTGCAATGACACCTGTATTTGTATTATAAAACTATAAATACAATTACAAAAAGGTTATTCATATGTCATTGCAATGTGTTTTCCAAGGTTTAAAAACAACTCATCAAACAGCCAGTTCGAACACGAAAAAGTCGCGCGGGCTTTATGCATTGTTGGTGACATGTGGGATTGCCCTTACACCAGCGTGTGCTCATCAAGGAGACAATATGACGACTTCCCCTTCAGCATCAATGACGGCCTATGGCGTACTTGCTGATCAGACCCCAGTTAATCAAGTAACGTTGACTAACAGCAATGGTATTAGCGTTGATGTAATTAACTACGGCGGCATTATCACGCGTATTGAAACGCCAGATGCAAAAGGCGAAATGGGTAATATTGTACTGGGTTTAGATAACCTAGAAGCATACACAAAGGCGACAACTTACTACGGTGCAATCATCGGTCGTTTTGGTAACCGTATCGCAAACGGTAAATTCACCTTAAACGGCACTGAATACCAATTAGCAACCAACGACGGTGACAACCACTTACATGGTGGTGTGCAAGGTTTCGACAAAAAAGTGTGGAACATGACACCTTTCACGACGCAAAACAGCGCTGGCGTTACTTTAAGTTTAGTGAGCCCTGATGGTGACCAAGGTTACCCGGGTGAAGTGACCACAGAAGTGACTTACACGCTAACGAACAACAACACGCTAGATATGCAGTTTATTGCTACAACAAGCAAGCCTACCATAATCAATATGACGCAACACAGCTACTTCAACCTAGCGGGTAAAGGCGACATTCTTGATCACCAAATGCAAATTAACGCAAAAGCAATTACCCCTGTCGATGGCGGCTTGATCCCAACTGGTGAGTTGATGGATGTGGCTGGCACACCGTTTGACTTCCGTACTGCTAAAGCAATCGGTCAAGATATCAAAGCAAGCAACGAACAACTGAAACTTGGTAAAGGTTATGATCATAACTTTGTGCTTAAAGACACGCCAAGCAATGAGCTTGTAGAAGCTGCGACGGTTTACGAAGCAAACTCAGGCCGTACGTTAACAGTTTACACAGAAGAGCCTGCAGTACAGTTTTATTCAGGTAACTTCTTAGATGGTAGTACTCAGCAAGCGTCTGGCTTAGTGCATAATTTCAGAAGTGGTTTTTGTTTAGAGCCACAGCATTTCCCTGATGCACCTAATCAGCCAACGTTCCCAAGCACAACATTACTGCCAGGTGACGTGTATTCAACACGCATCGTGTACGAATTTGGTACAAAATAAAGGAACACAATCGTGAAAACAACAAAGCTTAAAAGCGCAATGCAAAAGGCTGGCTTAGCCAGCGTATTTGCCTTGTCGTTTGGCGCTCTGACGGGCTGTCAGACTACGGCTGAAGACAACACAGCCAAAGCAGATATCGCAGCCACAGCAAAAGCGCCAATCCAAGATAATGGTATTTTTACTAATCCTCTTTTCCCAAATGGCGCCGATCCATGGCTTGAGTATTGGGATGGTAACTATTACCTAACTACAACAACATGGACTTCTGAGTTAGTGATGCGTAAATCACCAACATTAGCGGGCCTTGCTGATGCAACACCTATCAATGTTTGGTCTGATGCAAACCCTGAGCGTTGCTGTAACTTCTGGGCGTTTGAATTCCATCGTCTAAAAGGGCCAAACGGCTACCGTTGGTACATGATGTACACAGCCGGTACTGATGGCACTTTAGATAACCAACACTTAAACGTACTAGAAAGTGCCGGTGACGATCCTATGGGTCCATACGAATACAAGGGCGCATTAATGCCTAACGTATGGAACATCGACGGTAACTACCTAACGTACAAAGATAAGTTGTATGTGATCTACTCACAATGGCAGGGTGATCAGCAATTAAACATTATTGCTGAAATGGAAAACCCATGGACTCTGAAGAAGAACTCACCGCATACGGTGATCACGCGTCCTGAGTTAGATTGGGAAATCAGTGGTCGCAAAGTAACTGAAGGCGCTGAAATTTTACAGCACAATGGCCGTACGTTTATGACGTACTCAGCGAGCTTCTGTAATACTCCTGATTACAAACTAGGTATGCTTGAGCTTGTTGGTGACGATCCGCTTAAAGCGAGCAGCTGGAAAAAATACGACAAACCAGTATTTGAGCGTACAGAAGAAGTGTTTGGCCCAGGTCACAACGGCTTTTTCACATCGCCAGACGGCACAGAAGATTGGTTAGTTTATCACGGTAATGATTCGGTAGAGCACGGTTGTAGTGCGACTCGTTCGTTACGTGCGCAAAAATTCACTTGGAACGACGATGGCGCACCAAGCTTTGGTAAACCATTAACACCAGGCGTTGAAGTAGCTCCGCCATCAGGTGAATACGGCCCACTGGTAACGCGAGTGCAAGGTCAACGTTACCAATTAGTGAATGCAACAAGCGGTTTATGTTTAGACATTGCAGCTGATCCACAAGATGCACGTGCAGTTCAACGTCAGTGTGCAAGCACCAATGGTCAATGGGTTATTGATGCAACAACAGATGGTTTTGTTCGTTTAGCTAACCGTGAAGACAGCAAGTTCTTAGAGCTTGAAAGCTGTAATGACGCAGATAACGCTAAAGTACAATCTGCAGCATGGCGTAATAACTTCTGCCAGCAATGGAAAGTAGCACCAAGTACAGATGGTAATGTCTCTATTACCAACCGTTACACAGGCAAGCCATTAGCGGTTGCTGGTTGTTCTGCCGCACAAAACCAAGCGGTTTTACAGCAAAGCGACGCAACAGCGTGTGGCGACTGGCAATTACGCCCTATGGGCAGTGTTGTAGTATTAAGCCAACAAAGTGGTAAAGCACTTAGTGTGGCTGGTACGGTTAAAGCGGGTACCAATGTTGAGCAACAAGCTTACACGCATAAAGATGCACAGCAATGGTTCTTCACACCAACAGATACAGGCTATGTAAGCCTTAAACAAAGCGCTGACAGCGATTTCTGTGCTGCGGTGGCTGATAACGCCTTAGTACCCGGTGCCAACGTAGAGATGGCTTCTTGTGCGGCGAAAACAGCACAGTGGCGCATTGCTCCAGTAGAAGGTGGTGGTGTGATGCTCATCAACCGCTACACAAAACAAGCGCTTGGTTTAAGTAACTGTGGTTTAGCTGAAAACACTAACTTCGCACAACAACCTGATTTAGGTAACAAGTGCCAAGTGTTCCATCTGCGTGAACCAAATTAAGTTATAAGTAAAAAATCGACTCAACCAAAGCCACTTCATTTATGAGTGGCTTTTTTGTGGCTGTCAGCCTTCAGCTGTCAGTTTTTAGCTGAGCGGTGGGGTATGTTGGTGATATGTTTGTCTGCTCGTAGGGTATTGCTTTCATGACGTGCCAAGCAAGCGTGACGCCTACCATATTACTCGCCCTACTCATTCTTCGGGTAGGTTGGTTTGAGCGAAGCGAAACCCAACATAATCCATCTCAACCTTTACAAACTCCTAATTAATAAAATAACCTAAAGGTTGCCACTGGCCATTATTTTTACTCAAACTGATTGTTTCCATGGCACTGTCTTGATTAATGAATTCGGTTTTAAATTTAATAACTAAATACTCGCCATCAGGTAATCCCGAAAGTGATGAATACTCTGAAGTGGAAAAGTAAGTTCTAGACATCACTCTACCAAGAGGAACTCGCGCGTAATCTAATGCTTTAAGCCATTTTGTTTGTGGAGTCTTTGCTTTAAATTGTGGATCAGTTTGTTCCCAGCTTTTTATATATTCAGCATTGTCCACTAAAGTTAACCATGATCTTGCGGTAAGAATTGGGTTTGTTTCATCGGCTGTGGCAAAAAAGCACATCCAAAGACATGTCATTAATAAAAACCTTTGTAGCGTAAATCCATTTACAGAAAGTAATAAAATTTGACGCATAACACGCCCTCACTTCGTTGATAGGGGGAGTCCATAGTACGATTGAGTTGGCTAATTTCTATACTAATAAAGTATTGCTCAGCGGGGTTTTGATAAGGTTAAGCTTTGATTTAATTCTAGGAGAGCTTTAATTTCGAACTTATTAGAAGGTTAAATCTTTTGTTTTCTTAATGTTATGGCTTTGATTTTAAAGTTAAATGTTTAACTTTTCTCTATTGTGGTAGTGTGCCTGGATGACAGATGAGATAACTGATTTTAGCCGCAAAGGAAGTTTCGTATTTCCGCACTCGATATTTCAGAGCCCGCATATTCACTGGGTTTTGACTCGCTTTTGGGTGTTATATGAGGAGTGAGCAAGGGGAAAGTTGCAAGAGCAAATCTTGAGACTTAAAGCTCAAAGCCTTCATCAAACTAACACACTCATTAGCACTCCGGGATCGCTAATACCAGCTTCTTTTAGCGCATCGCTAATTGATTGGCTAAGAGACATTATTTGCGTTTGGATTTCCATAACCATCTTGGTCTGTGTTTCAACTTGCACTTTTACAGTTTCATCTTCTTGGTTTTTGAGTGCTTGCAGTTTGGCTAATTGCTCTTTGGCAAGTTCGAGTTGTTCTTTGAGCTTTTCAAGTTGTTCAACCATTTTGCGAATATGTGCGGGGAGTTCGCTAGATACTTCTTCTTTTTGAGCGGGCTCTACTTCACGACCAGAGAGCTTATTCATTTCTTGGTTGCTGAGTTTGTAGCCTACTTTTGAGTTGGTATTACTGCTTGCTGTATCTGCGTTTGAGTTAGTTAACGCACTTGCTAATGAGTTAATAGCCATAATGAGAGCGATGAAAGTGAATGATATGTATGTATCGGCAAAAGGTACTAAAGCTTTAGAAAAAAGCCGGGTTTTCACCCGGCCTTTCCAGACAACAAATAGTTGAGGTGAGGCAGCTCACCTCACTTTGTTACTCTTGTGCAGCAGCTGCATCAAAGAGTGCTTTTATTTCTTCAGCGCTAATCGCACCGTTGAAAATTTTCAGTTCATCGATAGCACCGTGGTATGGCGTATCCCAGTAGTTAACACCTAGAGCAAACTCATTTGTTTCACCAGGAACCGTGAATACACGTGGGAAGCCATCGGTTTCTAGCTGTAGTTCACCATTAACATACATCTTCAGTACATCACCGTTCGTACCATCAACAGTGAATGCAACATGTGTCCATTCTTTTGCTGGAATACGGCTATCTAGTTCTGCATTATCGAAGAAGGCACCGTTATTTGCCCATAAACGCGTTAGCGCTGAGCCTGCCATCGATGGTACATAACTTAACCATGCGTTTGCACTTGCGCCGGCAAAGAACGCTGTTGTGTAATCTGTGAAGCTTTCTGGTTTAAGCCACATAGATACAGAGTAGTCATTAGTCGTGATTAGGTTATCCGGTAAACGAACACCTGAACCTTCTAGGAATACTGCTTGACCAATTACACCGTCAACATAGCTTACGCTACCGCCTGTATTATTGATGAAACCACCCGTTGATTTACCCGCTGCATACGCACCGTTTAATGCAGTTAGGTCACCTTCGAAGCTGTATTCAGCAGGTGCAAGTGATTTTAAGGTTACATCGAATGACTTAGTATCCGTAAAGTCTTTGTACTTAATGGTTGCAGTTAATGTTACAACTTGGTCGCCAGCAGATGCGCTAGGTTGTGTAACAACAGCTGTGCCATTAACCGGTTTTAAGTACTCTTCGTTGTTTGACGTCCAGCTAATACCAGATACAAATGGACCTACTCGTGGTAATTCAAAGCTATCACGTACTGCAGAAACATCACCTAAATCAAGCGCATCAGTAATGAAGCTCTCGAATTTAGTTGGATCTGTCAGGTTATTGATAGCCGCACCATTAATATCTAGGCCGTTTAGCGCGTAGTCATAGACGATAAACTCATCAATTTGACCTTGGAAAGGTAAGTCCCAACCGTAGTTCACACCCAGCGCAAAGTTACCTGTTTGTGTGCTAAAAAAATCAGGGCGAGGCATAGTACCAGAAAGGACACCATCACGATAAAGTGTTGCTGTGCCATTAGCATAAGTGATGGCAATATGATTCCAATCCATTACCGCTGGTGAGTCAGAGATGATTTGGTTCCACATATCTGTGCCATCATCAGCTAAATAGCGGCTCCAAAGCATTGGTGTTGTTGTAAAGTGTGTACTACCTGGGATCAAGCTCATCCAACGTGCATCAGACGTTGATGCGAAGAATGTAGGCGTGAAGTTAGTCAGTACTATTGGCTTAAACCAGTACGAAATAGTGTACTCATCACCTGTTACTAACTCATCAGGTAAACGTACGCCCGTTGCACCGTCAAAGTTAAATGCTTTACCTGTTTTACCTTCTGCGTATGCAGCTGTACCAGCACCCACATTTAATAGGTTGTTATCTGTTACACCCGCATCATCCAGGTTACCTAAACCATCACTGAGTGAGTCTTCAAATGCATAGTGTGCAATCGCATTTTTAAATTCTGGGCGCGCTTCTAGGTTTACATTAAATGTTTTGGTTGTGCTCTCGCCGTTTAAAGAGATATTAGCCGTTAAAGTAACCGCTTTATCACCGCGATCTGGGGTTGGAATGAATACTGAGCCTTCACTGGTGATGTAGTATTCATCACTACTTTCCCAGTTAATTGCAGCACCGTCTTTACCTTTGGTTGGTAATGAGTAGCCTTCGTCAGCGATTGATAATTCAGTTTTGATATCAAGTGCTTCTTGAACAGTGCCCAGAACGTTTGCTGTATCTGTGATTTCATCTCGTTTACTTGCCCAAATGGTAGCGCCTTCGCTTGATGTAGCTGATACAGTAACAGCCATTGCTTTAGTTGCATCATCCCATTGCCATTTAGCCACGCCAAAGTAAGTACCTGAATCTAACTCAAGTTTAATATTTGAGTCATCAATCATGTACCAGATGCCTGGATCATCACCGGTTACTGAGTGATCTTCATTTAGTGCAATATGCATTGAACGAATAGCATCTGTATTTACATCGTTACCATGGTTGATAAATTTGTAATAACCATAAAGTTCATCCGCCACAACCATGTTGTCGCCTTCAAGCGGCACATAGCGCTGCGGTGAAGCCATAGGCCAACCTAATGAGTTTATAAACATTTCATGTACGCGAACTTGGTGCGCTTCTGAAATGGTTGGGAACTCAGTCGATGTTTGCGGGAAGCGCGTATGCGTAACTAAGATATGACGACCTGTCGCTTCATCGTAGTAAGCTGAGTTATGACCTGGTGATTGGTAGCCCCATGCTGGTGCTGTTTCGCCAAGTTCTTGCGTGTACTCAAAGCCGCCCATTAGTTTTTCACCAACTTCTAAGCCGCCCAATGTTGAAATATCGTTGCCTGCGTTATCTAGGTAAGGACCATCTGGTGTTTTAGAACGAGCAACACGAATGTTGTAACCATCATTTAGCGCAAAACCAGCTACTGAGTAGAATAAGTAGTAGTATTCACTTTCTGGGCTGTACATAACAAATGCACCTTCCATTGCACGGAAGTCGCCGCCTACTAGCTTTTTACCATAGCCTTGGCCAGCTTCTGGCATACCCGTTTCTTCGTCCATTGCTAGCACGAAAATACCGCCAGAGTATGAACCGTAAACCATCCAAAGTTTGCCGTCAGCATCATAGAATGCCGCTGGATCGATTGCGTTAGGATCAACGGCACCATTCCATGTTGTTTGGCCGTTATCAAGTGGGTAAGCTGTAAATTCAGCTTCTGAGCGATAACCACTGCGTAAGAAAATACCTTTGTTTTTATATGGGCCTTCAATATTGTCAGCTTCAGCTAAACCAAGGTAAGAGCGGTTCCAGCATACTTCATCAACCACATCTGCGGTATCTGGGTTGTCTTGTGCACAATGGTTATAGTAGAACCAAAATTTACCATTTGGTGCTTTGATTACATCGGCAGCCCAGTTTCCTGTGAAGCCGTCTGTCCACTCAATACCTTCGGCAATTTCACCTGTGTAGTTGTAATCGAATAATGGGCTTTCATTAACGGCTGCGTTAGCTGAAAGGCTCGAAATCATTTCCCAGTTCAAGAGATCAGTTGATTTAGCGGCAGCAAGGTGTGAACCAAAAATATAATAAGTGTCGTCAACTTTAACGACAGAAGGATCGTGCACGCTTACATTGGTAACCATTACGCTACCTGATTCAGTGTATTCAACACTGCTGCTTACTGTCGGTTTTGCACTTTGCGGGTCGGCAACCGCTGGTGCTGTGTCAAGCTTAGTACCATCTTCTTTGCCACAACCTGTAACAGCCAAAGAGCAGGCTATGACCATGGCTAATTTATTTAATTTCATTTTATGTGTCCTCTTGAAACTGGGATTCATTTTTTTATTCGATTGTTGTCAATAAAATTGCCGCGTGCCTATATCAAACTAATAAGAACGTAGTATTGTAATTTTATAGTATGATTTAAAATGTGCAAATACTTTTGCAAAGGTAATTGGTATGTAAACATGAAGTATCAGTGTTTACAATATGTACAGTGTGATTTTAATTTTCTCAAGTTGTCATTTTTGGCGTTTTTTTCGGTATTTTTGCGCTATTAGGGAAGTTTTTTACTTATCTGAAAGAGAGGATTTTCCGTTAAATTTGTTTATTTGTATTACATTTAAACATTAAAAAGGGCTCTTAAAGAGCCCTTTTTGATATTACTTGTCTTGTTTACTTAGACCTTCAGTGGTCATGATAATACGTTTAAGTGTGCCATCTTCGTTGTAGTAAAGTGGCTCAATCGCCACTGAGCGACGAAAACGCCCGCCACTTGGTTTGCCATCAATCGGTGGTACAGCACCAGTATGGTAAATAAAGTAGTCTTTACCTTTGTACTCGATGATTGATTGGTGGTTGGTTTCGCTGTTACCTGCGATTTCATTCAAAATACCTTTATATTCCCACGGCCCATGAATGCTTTTACTCATGGCATAACAGATCTTCTCAGGGAACTCACATGCGTACGATACATAGTAGTTGTCGTTTTTCTTATGAACCCATAACGCTTCGGTAAAGTTTGGTAAATCTAGCGTTTTAATTTCACCATCAAGAGACAGTAAGTCGTCGCTTAGCTTTACGTATTTTGGCATTAGGTTACCAAAGAACATGTAAGTATCGCCGTTTTCTTCTGTATAAATAGCAGGGTCGATGTCGTCCCAATCATTTGGCGTATGCTTGGTCATATCATCGGTAACCAATGCATGGCCAATCGCGTCTTTAAATGGACCTGTTGGTGATTTAGACGTCGCAACACCAATTGCAAAACCTGGTTTTGTGTCGTTGTGACGAACGGTTGTAAAGAAATAGAAAGTGCCATCACGCTCAATCATGTGTGAAGCCCATGCTTCGCCCTTAGCCCATTTAAAGTCGGTTGCTTTCATGATTGGGCCGTGTTTTTTCCAGTTCACCATGTCTGTTGATGAAAAGACTAACCAGTCGTGCATTTCAAAAAACACATCATTATTAGGTGCTTCATCATGACCTGTATAAAGGTATACGGTGTCATTGTGAACAAGTGCTGCTGGATCTGCAGTAAATACATCGGTGAATAATGGGTTTTGTGCAACGGCTAAGCTGCTCGAAAAAAGCAATGGCAGCGCTAACGCTTTCAATTTCTTCATGAGTGTCCTCTGTGACTAATAATTGTTGTTCGAACTGCAGCTTTTGTACTTAGAGCTCGCTCTGAATGACCAGATAATACACAGTGTATGCCTGATTATACTGAGTAACTGATTGTTTACATCGAAACAAACCAGTAAAAGTGCAGCAAAAAATAACTCTATATTGTATTATTGTATTTTTATCATAGTAGCACCAAAAAACGCCAGGTAAATAACTTGTTAGCCCTTTTTTGTTGCTCTGGATGAACAAAAGACAAATAAAACAAGCAAACAAATAAACGCTAAGTGACTGATAATAATGGGTCTACATAAATTCCCAAGATAAAAACGCAGCCCTTTTTTAGTTTGTAACGTGTTATAATTACAACGTTTTTTGTAAACACTATGGCACTAATTTTAATTTGGCTTTTTGAGTTGACTGTTAAATAATCATACAATATGATTAAAGTTCAGGCAGCAATGTATTAACATAATAAATGTAGACACACTCGCGCACCGTTTTGACAACACACGATGCACAATGCAGTGGTCACTCTTCGGTAACTGAATGGGGAAAGTTCAGCGGACCGATATAACTATAATTTGGAGAACACCGCTTATGTTTAAAAGAACACACATAGCCAGTGCTGTAGTTATGGCATTTACCTGTCAATTTGCTTTTGCACAGGAGGAAGCACCAAACACTCCTGAGAATAACGTCGATGAGATGGAAGTTATTCAAGTATCAGGTATTCGCGGCAGTTTAAACAAAGCGCTAGATGAAAAACGTGCAAGCGTTCAAATCGTGGATGCAATTGTTGCTGAAGATATTGGTAAATTCCCTGATAACAACGTAGTTGAAGCACTACAACGTGTGACAGGTGTACAAACAACAGGCCGTGGTGCTGGTGAAGTAAGTGCGGTTTCAATCCGTGGTCTTACTGATGTTAATACCACAGTGAATGGCCGTGCTATCTTTACAGGTGCGGGTCGTGATGTGGCGCTGCAAGACATACCTGCAAGTTTACTTTCGGGTGTAACAGTTTATAAAACCCGTTCGGCGGATCAAATTGAACGTGGTATCGCAGGTGCGATCGATATCAAAACCCACCGTCCTTTCAACTTCGAAGGTGAAAAAGTTGTTTTAGCGGCACGTGCGATTTACTCAGATCAACCAGATGAAGTTGATCCAAATATCAGTGCGTTACTTTCTAACCGTTGGGAAATCGACGGCGCTGGTGAGTTTGGCGCACTTTTCAATATTTCTTATGCTGAAACACATTACCGCGATGACACCATCACAGCGGGTGCAGCGTTCCCATTCTTTACTGATAAACCACAGTACAACTACTCACCGTACTCACGTGTACCAAATGAATTTTGGACTCAAGGTACTGAGTTAGGTCTACCGACTGCGGCAGGTTCTACTTTAGACGTAAATGGTGAGCCAACTGAATACTTACTTGCACGTGATGCTATTTTTGGTACTTCATTCACTGGTCTTCGTAAGCGTCCAGCTGCGTCTGTCTCTTTACAGTGGGCACCTAATGAAACACTCGAAATCACAGCTGAAGGTTTCTACACAGGTTACGAAAACGAATCGCAAAACGCGATGTGGTTCTCAAATACATTCGAAAACGGTAACGGCTTCATCGAAACACCAACGGTGTTTGATGGCACTAACGTAGTTAAAGAAAAGCAAGCGATTGGTGCTGGCGGTTTCCAAAGTGGTGACTTTTCATATGGTAAAACAGATAGCTACTTATATGCATTAGGTGCCGAGTGGCAAGCAAGCGATTACCTAACCATCAACACAGAAGTTGTTTACCAAGACAGTGAGTACGAAACAGATTTCTTCGCAATGCGTTTTGACCGCACTGCATATGGCTTAGATGTAGACTTTAACGATAAAGACGGCGTACCAGGTATTGCGTTTTGGGATGATCCAAACACAGCGGTAAACGAAGCAGATATGGCTGCTATCGAAAACTGGAATGCAGGTACTGTTTATGACAATGGCGGCGGTAACGCGGGTGACGCATTAACTTTCACATTTGATGCTGAATACCTAATTGGTGGTACTTATTTTGATAAAGTGAAGTTCGGCGGTCGTTACGAAAAACGAACTGCGCAAGAGTACACGCGTGGTCAAGAGGCTGGTATTGCTAACACCTCTGTGGCTAGCTTAATTGAACAGCTAGCAGCGGCGGGTGCATCTGGCGATGGTACAGGCATTGTGTTCCAAGTTGATGACTATTTCGATGGCCGTGCTGATGTATTCAATAGCTTTGTAACTGCTGACGGTGGCTACATGCTAGATAACGGCGATGCTGTCCGTAGCGTATATGGCCTTGAAGCTGAAGACGTATACAAAACATTTGATATCGAAGAAAACTCGTACGCGCTATATGCAACAACTAACTTTTTCTTAACGGAAGATATCAGCGGTGAGTTTGGTTTACGTTATGTAAGCTATGAGCAAGACATGGACTTTGTTGCTGAGTCTGGCGGTATGAACTCAAATGTATTTGAAGAAAGCTCAGCAAGTGCTGATAGCAGCGCATTACTACCAAGCTTAGTACTAAACTGGAACATCACTGATGATGTAGTGGGCCGTGTCGCGTACACAGAAACACTACGTATGCCTAACTTTGCTGACTTAAACGCGCTGCAATACTGGTATGATCCTTTAACAGAAGGTGCTACCTACGGTACAGGTAATGGTGGTAACCCAGATCTTAAACCAACAGAATCAAAGAACTATGATGTATCACTTGAATGGTACTTCGCAGATACAAGCTCACTTTACGCTGCTTACTTTTACCGTGAAATTGAAGGCTTAGTTGTTGCGGGTCGTAAGCAAGTTGTGCGCGAAGGCGATGATGGCGTAACACGCCCATATGTATTAAGTGCACCCGTGAATGCTTCAAACGGTGAACTGTCTGGTTTAGAAGTTGGTTTAGTTTACTTCCCAGAAAACTTACCAGAGTACTTAAATGGTTTTGGTGTGCAAGCAAGCTACACGATGCTTGACTCAGAGCAAGATACACCTGAATTCAATGAGCTAGGTGAAATCTCTGGGTATGTTGATTCGCAAATGGCCGGTGTTTCTGATGAATCGTACAGCATCGTAGGTATCTACGAGCGTGATTCATTCGATATGCGTTTATCATATGTATGGCGTTCTGAGTTCTACACAGGTAACGAAGCGGCAATCTTTGCTAACCCAATTCAGTTCTGGAATCGTCCTGAGCAAAGCTTAGATTTCCAATTTAGCTACAATGTGAATGATGACTTTGTCGTAACCTTTGATGCAACGAACATCCTAGATGACGTATATCAAAGCTACTACGGTGAAGGTAACGACAACCTATTTAACTTTGGTAACGGTATCTACTCACGTACATTCGCACTAGGCGCACGTTATTCTTTCTAAATTTCTTTTATAGACCTAAAAACCCCGGCTTTGCTGGGGTTTTTTATTGGTTTTTATAAACCAAACCATCGGTCGAAAAGAGTTGCGATTTGATAAGTATGATAATACTATTAATTGGATTAGCATTAAATTTACAAAAATAACGAACGCAATGGCCAAGCTGTGTAATATCTAAGGCTGTAAATTTATTTGATACGCAGTGTTGAAAACTTTTTAGCATTGCTTGAAATAGTGAGCGGCGGCTCATTATTGACCAATTAGGGTGTTGTTGTATGGAATCTCAAAAGTTATCCGTTGTAGAAAAGGTCGGCTTTGGTGCCGGCGACATGGCAGTAAATGTCATGGTTGCAGCGTTATTCTATTTTATGTCTTTCTTTTACACCGATATCTACGGGCTTGATCCGGTTGATATGGGTGTGTTGTTTTTAGTGGCGCGTTTTGTTGATGCCTTTACCGACCCTTTAATGGGGGTGATCACCGATAAAGTGAAAACCCGTTGGGGTCAGTTCCGTCACTGGTTCTTATTTTTATCTGTGCCATATGGTTTGTCGGTCGTACTGTTATTTACCACGCCTGATTTCGACTACAACATGAAGTTAGCTTGGGCTTATGCCACATACTTGTTTGCGACCTTGATGTTTACCGGTGTTGCTATCCCTTATATCTCTTACATTGGTGTATTAACTGCCGATCCTAAAGAGCGTTTGTCAGCTAATGGCTACCGTATGTTCTTCGCTAAGATTGCCAATGTGGTGATCGTATTTTCAGTACCGCTGCTTGCCTCATATTGGGGAGATGGCAGCTTGTCGTATGGTTATAAACTGGCAATGGCATTAGTATCGGCTTGTGCCGTAGCACTATTTTTGTTTTGCTTTTTTACTACTCGCGAACGTATTACCCATGAGCCACAAACCGAAGGTGTACTTACACAATTAAAAGTACTTATTAAAAACGACCAATGGTTACTCCTGTGTGCAGCATGTGTGCTTGGTACGCTTGGCTATGCGATTCGTGGCAGTGTTGCTATGTATTACGCAACCTATTACTTAGGTGTACCAGATTTAGCGGGTGCCTTTACCAGTGCGGGTATTGCAGCATCTATTGTCTCTATGGTGGCAAGTACGTGGATCACCCAGCGTTACTGTAAAATGAAGCTATTCCGTCAATCACAAATCGCCGTGCTATTCATCTCATTGCTAATGTATTTTGTGGTGCAACCGGGTGATGTAATGATGGCGTTTGTGCTTTATATCATCTTGTCATTTGTTGTTGATTTACATGCACCAGTGTTCTGGTCTGCCATTGCTGAAGCTGTAGATTACGGTGAAATTAAAGACGGCGTTCGTGCATCGGGCCTATCATTTGGTGGTATTTCATTCTGCCAAAAAGCAGGGGGTGGCTTAGCTGGCTTAGCAGGTGGTTTATTACTGGCATTCTTTGAGTACAAGCCTAACGTTGAGCAAACTGAATTTACCCTTATGGGCTTAGCACTGATGCTAACTATCATTCCGGGTGTATTCCACGCCTTACTTGGTTTGATTTTGAAAAAATACAAAATTACCGATGAGTACTATACGGATATGGTTATTCATAAACGCCTACCAAAATAACCACCCTTTAAACGCACACACTAACTAAGTGTGTGCGTTTTGCTCTTTAAAATAACAATTCGCTGGGAGACAACAGTATGAACACATTCAAAGTTAGCTATTTAGCAAGCGTTTGCGCTGCAATTTTAACTGTGACCGGTTGCAGTGAGCTGCCAACAGACAGTAAACAAACTGCTGCTGTGGAGCATGCTGAACATACCAGCGAACAACATTTATTTGCCCTAAACCAAGTAAGTTTAAGCGCCAGCCCGTTTTTACATGCGCAGCAAACGAATGTGCGTTATTTATTAGCACTTCATCCTGATCAGCTGCTTGCTCCTTATCTGCGTGAAGCTGGCCTTGAGCCAAAAGCGCCTAACTATGGCAACTGGGAAAGCACAGGCCTTGATGGCCATATTGGCGGTCATTATCTTTCAGCCTTGAGCCTTGCATGGGCAGCCACAGGTGACGAAGAATTAAAGCAGCGTTTAGATTATATGCTGAGTGAGCTGGCTCGCGCCCAGCAAGCTACAGGTGGTTACTTAGGCGGTATCCCAAATGGCGATGAAATGTGGCAGCAGATTGAAAAGGGTGAAATCAAAGCCGACTTATTCAGTTTAAACGACCGCTGGGTACCGCTTTATAACATAGATAAAATTTTCCATGGCTTGCGTGATGCATACGACGTAGCCGGCAGTGATAAAGCCAAACAAATGCTATTTAAGCTAGGCGAATGGTTTTTAGCGACCACTGCCAAGCTAACTGATGAACAAGTTCAACAAATGCTGTATTCAGAGCATGGTGGCTTAAATGATGTTTTTGCTGATATGTACTTTATTAGTGATGATGAGCGCTACTTAAAACTAGCCCGTCAGTTCTCTCATAACATCATTATTGAACCCTTATTACACAAAGAAGATAAGTTAACGGGCCTGCATGCCAATACGCAAATTCCAAAAATTATTGGTATGTTGAAGGTCGCAAATGCCAGCGATGATAAAGCATGGCAGCAAGGTGCTGACTTTTTCTGGAAAACAGTCAGCCAAGAGCGCTCAGTATCAATTGGCGGTAACTCGGTACGTGAGCATTTTCATGATAAAAGTGACTTTACGCCGATGGTTGAAGATGTTGAAGGCCCAGAAACCTGCAACACTTACAACATGATGAAACTGAGTAAGTTATTATTCTTAAAAACCGGTGATACGCGTTATTTAGACTATTATGAGCGCGCCACATATAACCATATTTTATCTTCACAACACCCAGAGCATGGTGGTCTTGTTTACTTTACCTCAATGCGCCCTGGGCATTACCGCATGTATTCGTCAGTGCAAGATTCAATGTGGTGTTGTGTAGGCTCAGGTATTGAGAATCACAGCAAATATGGTGAGCTGATTTATAGTAATACCGGTAAAGAGCTATGGGTAAACTTGTTTATTCCAAGCACGTTAAACTGGCAACAGCAGGGCTTACAGATCACGCAAGACAGCCAATTCCCAGATGATAACAAGGTCTCACTGACCGTGAATCGTTTGTCTGAGGGGCAAAGCACTGAGCCGGTAATTCATATTCGTAAACCGTCTTGGCTGCAGGGTGAGCTGAGTTTTACTTTAAATGGACAAGCTGTAAGCGCAACCGAAAAAGACGGTTACTACAGCATCAGCCATGCATGGCAAAGTGGTGATAAGCTTGCTTTTGAACTTAGTCCTAAGCTTTATACTGAGCAGCTACCTGATGGTCAGCATTATTACTCTGTGATGTACGGGCCTGTTGTTATGGCTACCAAAGTACAAGCATTTGCAAATGAACAGCTTAACTTTGTTGCCGATAATAGCCGCATGGGCCACATCGCCGCGGGGCCGACTTGTCCGCCTGAAGCTCTGCCAATCATGCTGAGTGAGCCAGAAAAATTTATTGCTGATCTCACTCGTAAACCGGGCCAAGAGCTCGCATTTATCGCCGATAAAAATGTGGCGATTGCCAAGCAAGGTATCGATAACACAAAGAGCACAGAGCTAATTCCGTTCTTCCGCTTACACGATAGTCGCTATCAAGTGTATTGGCCGCAGCAAAGCGAAGCTGAGTTCACGCAATTTGTTGCCGATGCAAAAGCGGCTGAGCAAGCGAAAGAACAGCTTCGTTTATTAACCGTTGATCAAATTACACCGGGTGAGCAACAACCTGAAGTCGAACACGACTTTAAAGGTGAGGGAACCCGCGCAGGTGTTAATAATGGTCATCATTGGCGCGATGCGACAGGTTGGTTTGAGTATCAGCTTAGTAACCCAGAACAAAAAGCGGTCGCTTTGCGTATTCGCTATTTTATTGGCGATGTGAACCGTCATTTCTCAATTAATTTAAATGGTGAGCAATTAGCTGGAGTTAGTTTGCCTGTAGGTAAACCAACGGATGAGTTCTACACCATTGATTACCCATTAACAGAAGCAATGAAAAAGTCGAAAACGCTTACTTTACGTTTTGCTGCCGACAAAGACTCTGTTGCCGGTGGTATCTATGGTATTCGTTTAATCAACGCACAATAAAGAGTTGGCTATGTTAAGCAACAATGTGTTTGCGACGGCTAAAGAGCATGTTTTACCGTCGCTTTTAGATAACAGCGCTGAGCAACACAGTTTTTACCAAACACCGACAGGGCTTGGTTATCGAGTAATTGAGCAAGGTCAGGGAGATAAACCTAGTTGGGATGCCACGGTGATTGTACATCAACGGGTTACCCTTACAAATGGTCGGGTGTTATTTGATACTCGCAAGCAAGGCGCCGCTGTAGAGTACGAAATTGCAGAGGCGATAGTGGGCTTGCAAGAAGCATTACAACTAATGAATAAAGGCAGCCGCTTTGAAGTTTTAATCCCTGCACATCTGGCACGCGATGTGTACAGCGCATTTATTGAAGATAAGCATCAACAAGGTTGCCAAAGCCCCATGCTCGTTGATATTACCTTGGTTGATTTCGTATAGCTGGAATATTACTTCATGAAAGTGCTATCCCAAAAAGGATAGCACGCAATATCTTTCACTAAACCAGCTCTTAATGGGTTGGCAATTATATAACGTGCATTGCTGAGTAAGTCATCTTCATCTCTAATTTGATGATCATAAAACCCCTTTTGCCATAGCCTTTGTTGATTGAACTTCCTAAAAATGGACGCGGTTCGCCCTTTGAACCTTCGAACAAATTCACTTAATGAATACACATCAGATAATTGAATTAACCAGTGCATGTGGTTTGGCATCAACACGAAGGTATTTGAATTAATTAGGCCTTCAGTCTCAAGTTGCCGCATTTGATGGATAATCTGACGGTTAACGAAGAAGTTATTTAAATGATTTGCTCGGTTGTGGCAAACAAACGTTAGCGCATAATAATGATTTGCTACAGAAACTCTGCCTTTTCTGAGTAAGTATGATTTGTTCATCGGCTTTCCTTAGCTTTGATAAATCAATTTATAAAGCGTAGCAGCGATTTTATATCGCGTATATTTGTTTCTTTTGTTGAGGTTTAACGTTGGGTTCGACGCGCGGGTCAACGCGGGGTAAACCCGCTGCTACAAGGGTCGTAGCAGCGATTTTATATCGCGTATATTTGTTTCTTTTTGTTGAGGTTTAACGTTGGGTTTGACGCGGGGTTCAACGCGGGGTAAACCCGCTGCTACAGGAGTCGTAGCAGCGATTTTATATCGCGTATATTTGTTTCATTTGTTGAGGTTTAACGTTGGGTTCGATGCGTGGGGGCAACATGGGGTAAACCCGCTGCTACAGGGGGCGTAGCAGCGATTTTATATCGCGTATATTTGTTTCTTTTGTTGAGGTTTAACGTTGGGTTCGACGCGGGGTTCAACGCGGGGTAAACCCGCTGCTACAAGGGTCGTAGCAGCGATTTTATATCGCGTATATTTGTTTCTTTTTGTTGAGGTTTAACGTTGGGTTCGACGCGGGGTTCAACGCGGGGTAAACCCGCTGCTACAAGGGGCGTAGCAGCGATTTTATATCGCGTTTGTTTGTCGTTTTTGATAGTACGGGTCAACGCAGGGTAGACCCGTTTCTACAGGTTTGAATAATTACTTTTTCAGCTTGGTTTTAAGCTTATTTAGGTCGGCTGGGTTAACAACCGGCCAATCGTTTTTCCAACTCATAGGTAAAATACGTAGCTTTTGCACGCCGTTATCGGCTGTTTCGTAGGCGTGTAATACTAAATAGTCTTTGCCATCAAAGGTGTACGCAGCATTATGACCAAGGGCTGCCCAATCTTTATTACCTTCAATAACTAAACTACCACCGCCATCAACCATAGAGCGACCTTGTTGATCTAAGTATGGGCCTTCGATGTTTTTACTGCGGCCTACGCGCACGTTGTAAGTACTCTCTACGCCACGGCAGCATTTATCAAACGAAACAAACAGGTAGTAATAGCCATTCTTTTTAAAGATATAAGGGGCTTCAATTGGGCCATGTTCCGTGTTTGGGCGACTCGCAATGTGATGCCATTTTTCAGGTTTTGCTAAGCGCACCATGTCATCATCAAGTTGTACTAGTTTAAGGCCGCCCCAGAACGAACCAAAGCTCATCCACGGTGTACCATTGTCATCTTCGATAATGGCAGGGTCGATAGCGTTCCAATCGTCACGCTCAGGCACAGATTCAACCACTATGCCGTAGTCAATCCACTTGTAATCAGGTGATGATGGGTCAAGGGTTTCATTAACCGTTACACCAATTGCTGAGGTGTTTTTGCCAAATGCAGAGACTGAGTAATAAAGATAAAACTTACCGTTTTTCTCGTACACATCGGGTGCCCATAAGTGGCCATCAAAACTTGGTGAAATACGCTTTGCCCAACTTGGCTCATCTTTAAAAACGCGGCCGGTAAGTTTCCAGTTGGTTAAATCTTTCGATTCATAATAGGTAATGCCTGGGCCTGTGCTAAATACATAGTACGTGTCGCCCTCTTTGGTCATTACCGGGTCGTGAACTTCAACTTGCTTTGCAGATACGGCTGCGGCAGAAAAAAGTAGCCCTGTTGAAAGCCACTTCATTGCGTGTGTCACCTTACTTACGGGTCTCATGCTTGAATACCTTTTGTTGTTTTAACTCTTGTGTTCATTCAGCTACTATATAATATGTAATACAATATTAACAATAAAATCGAGACGAAATACAGGACACATTATGCTCAAAAAATTATCTCGGCTAACGCTTCTTAGTGCGTTAAGCGCCTCGCCATTGTCAGCCTTTGCTGATGCTAATAGTAGCAAGACTTTAGCGCCAATTGATAACCCCATTGTACTCAAACGTGCTGATCCTTGGTTAGTTCGCGATGATAAAAGTGGCTGTTACACGTTTATAGGTAGTTCGCCGAAATTTGATGAAATTGAACTACGCCAAGCTTGTCGTTTAAACGATTTAAAATTAGCTGAGCCGAAGGTTATTTGGCAAAAGCGCGATAAAGGCCCAATGAGTGTCAACATTTGGGCCCCTGAGCTACATCAGATTGATGGCAGTTGGTATATCTATTTCGCCGCAGGTGATATCGAAAAACCGTTTAGTATTCGTATGTATGCACTTAAAAACGACAGTGCTAATCCGATGCAAGGTGAGTGGCAAGAAATGGGGCAAGTAACTAGCCACCTTGATAGTTTTTCGCTTGATGCCACAAGTTTTACGCACAAGGGGAAGCGTTACATGATTTGGGCGCAGCAGAACCAGCCTGCAACTTATAACTCAGCTTTATGGTTAGCTGAAATGGACTCACCAACATCAATTAAAGAACCCATTATCGCGATTACTGAGCCAACCCTTGATTGGGAAGTGCAAGGCTACAAGGTGAACGAAGGTGCTGCAGTCATTACCCATGGCGATAAAATATTTGTCACTTATTCAGCCAGTGCCACCGATCATCGATATGCGATGGGCTTGCTATGGGCTGATGTGAATGCTGATTTACTTGATCCTGCTAGTTGGCATAAAAAGGCTGAGCCGGTGTTCACCACCAATGCTGAGCTAGGTCGTTTTGGCCCTGGGCATAACAGTTTTGTAAAAGCTGAAGATGGTGTAACCGATTTAATGATTTATCACAGTCGTGACTATAAAGAGTTGAAAGGCACACCGCTTACAGACCCAAATCGCCATGCGCGAGCACGCATTATTACGTGGGATAAAAACGGTTTTCCAGTGTTTTCACCAGAACTCGCTGATTAAAAAATGGCGCCAATTGGCGCCCTACAACTTTGGGAACGAACGATTACCAGAAGCGGTAGTAAATAAAGGCAGTAATACCAATAATACCCGCGGTATGAATGTAATCCCACTTATCTAAGCCGGCAGCTACTTCTTTCATAGTTGCTTTATCTAGGCTTGAGAAAGTAAGACCTTTCAATTGTTCTTCGTCTGCTTGTTTGGTGAAAATACTCACCACAATCATAATCGCAACGACCACGACAAATAGCAGAATACAGTAATATAACCAGTTCATTGTGGTGATCCACGCAAATGATGAACCTGTTAAATCATCTTTAAATGGCAGTAACACTAAGCGGATCATACCAAGCACAAAACCTGATACTAAGCCCACAAAACCCGCTGTTGGAGTGATGCGTTTACTACATAAACCGAGTAAAAATACCGCAGCAATACCCGGTGCAATAAGAGACTGAACACTTTGCAGATATTCATAAAGCACATCGGCAATTAAGCTCATGACGGGTATCCACAGAAGACCTAATACAACAATCACGATAGTGGCAATACGGCCTACTTTCAGAAGGTGCTTCTCAGATGATTCTGGTTTGAATTTCTTATAAAAATCAATGGTAAATAAGGTTGCTGATGAGTTAAATAATGATGCTAAAGAGCTCATAAGAGCCGCTACTAAACCACCGATTACAATCCCCTTAACACCTGCTGGCAATAGCTCAGCAACTAACGTTGGGAAAGCTTGGTCAGCACTTTCATAGCTAATAATACCTTTAACATTCAATGCGTATGCAATCATGCCTGGTACTAAGAAGATAAATACAGGAAGTAATTTTAAGTAACCAGCAAACATGGTACCGCGACGGGCTTCTTTAATGCCTTTTGCGGATAAAACACGTTGTACGATGTATTGGTCTGTACACCAATACCAAAAACCAATAATGAATGAACCAAAAATAATGCCTGGCCAAGGGAATTCAGCATCTGAAGCACTGCGAATAAGGTGCATATTAGCATCGTTGATACGCTCAACTTCTGCCCAGCCACCTACTTTATCTAGTCCAACAACTAATATGACCAAGGAGCCAATAATGAGCACAGGGGTCTGCAACACCGAGGTCCACATAATGGCTTTCATACCGCCAAGTACCGTATAAATACCGGTGATCACCACAAGCCCAATCGCTGAAATCCAGAAGAAGTCGATGCCCCAAATGCTCTCGATACCTAAGATTGTTTTAAATGCGATACCGCCGGCATAAACCGTTACCGCAACCTTGGTTAATACATAACTAATCAATGAGATAACAGATAAGAAGGTACGTGATTTAGAGTTAAAACGGCGCTCTAAGAATTCAGGCATGGTGTAGACTTTACTACTCCAATAGAAAGGCACGAAAATCCAACCGAGTAGTAGAATGATCCACGATTGCATTTCCCAGTGAGCCAGTGCCATACCCGATTGTGCGCCTGAACCTGAAAGGCCCACTAAATGTTCCGAGCCAATGTTCGATGCGAAAATAGAGGCACCAATCACTAACCAACTTGCATTACGACCCGCTAAAAAGTAATCAGCGGTGTCTTCTTCTTTTTGTCGCATAGACATCACGACAACGCCTAGTAACAGGACAAAAAATCCTGCTAGCACTGCCCAGTCTAAGGTACTTAGTTCGACCATCGTGTGTTCCACCTAATTTTGAAAGAGAATTTTGCTTTTTTAGTTGTTGAATAAAAATATTATATTATAAATAAGGTAAGTGAAAGAGATTTGTTAAAATAAGGTGACAGTCTGTAGGTAAAATGGTGACTGCATTGTTTGAAATATAGACACTTGTATTAGGCTGTTTTTTGCTTGTTATTGATTTTAATCAATTATTTCCAGGATGACGGAATAGCTTTATAGATGTATCATATTACTCAGATCTTTTGAGGAACACACATGGCGCGTTTAGAAAATTTAAACCTATCACAACAAGTTACCAATGAGCTTGGTAAAGCAATAATTGTTGGTGATTATAACACTGAAACGGGGCTACCAACCGAAGCACAACTTTGTGAAGTGTATGGTATTAGCCGCACAGCTGTTCGTGAAGCAGTGAAAATGCTTGCTGCAAAAGGACTGATTTCTTCTCGTCCACGACAAGGTATTCGTGTTGAGTCGGCGGAGAACTGGAACTTATACGACACAAGCGTATTAAAATGGTTGTTAGAAAGCAGCCCATCGCTTTACGTACTTAAAGAATTCTTACAAGTGCGCTTGGCGATTGAGCCGCAAGCAGCAGCACTTGCAGCCAGAAAAGGTGACCAAGCAGCCATTGCAGAAATTAAAATGGCACTCGATAAAATGCAAGCGGCAGCAGAAGAGCCAGAAGGCGTAATGCATGAGCCAGACCTTGCCTTCCACACGGCAATTTTACATGCCAGTGGTAACCGTTTTTTCTATCAATTACGTGATTTTATTCGCACTGCATTACACGTAAGTATTCAACATACTACACCTGCTAAGGGTAATAAAAAGGCGATCGCTGAAGAGCACTTTAAAGTGTATAACGCGATTGCAAGCGGCGATCCTGAACGTGCTAAAAACATGATGACGTACATGATTGATGAAGCAATGGCGTTTATTGAAAAAGAAATCGCTGATAAAGAAGCGGCTCAATAAGTATCGCTTCTTGACGTTGTAATTACTTTAAAACAAAAGGTTATCATGCCAAATTCAAACGAGCTAAAAACAGTTTACCCAAGCCTTGCTGGTAAGAGTGTGTTTATTACTGGTGGTGCATCGGGAATTGGTGAAGTAATGGTAACGCGGTTCTGCGAGCAGGGCGCGAAAGTCACCTTTGTTGATATTGCAACCGAGCAAAGCGATGCGTTATGCGCAAAATTAGCGGGTAAATATGAGTTTGACCCGCAGTTTATCCATTGTGATATTCGTGATGTTGAAGCCTTAAAAGCGGCCATTGAGCAAACGCGTCAGCAACAGGGTGACATTGGTGTGTTAATTAATAACGCAGCCGATGACACCCGTCATGCCGCTGAGAATATGGATGTGAAATATTGGGAAGATAAGTTTGCTGTTAACTTGCGCCCGTGTTTCTTTTCATCGCAAGCTGTAGTTGAACACATGCAGCGCTTGGGCGGCGGTAGCATTATCAATATGGGGTCGGTAAGTTGGCGTATTAAGCAAACAGGCATGCCAGCCTACACAACCGCAAAAGCGGGAATTGAAGGTTTAACCCGTTCATTAGCTGCTTCATACGGTAAAGACAATATTCGTGTGAATTCACTGGTTCCGGGTTGGGTGATGACAGAGCGCCAAATGACTCATTGGCTAACCCCAGAAATGATTGAAGATGTTCGTTTAAGTCAGTGTATTAACGAAACAATACAACCAGACCATATAGTGAATGCCGCGTTATTTTTAGCTGCTGATGACAGCCGCATGATGACAGCACAATCACTGATAGTGGATGCAGGTTGGACTTAATTAAATTGTTAGTTGCTTTAAGTTAAATTAAACCAAAGAAAAAATTTTACACGATCCAAATAGTACTATAATAATAAATAATTATTTTAAACATTTGAATCTAATAGTTAGGAAGGTGGTAAGAAAGTTTGACCGACTTTGTACTTGTTTATTTAATTCTGATTATTGGCGCTTGCCTGCAAAGTGTTATTGGCTTTGGTTTAGGCATGCTATGTGTGCCTGTACTTTACTGGCTGATGCCAGAGCTGGTGCCTGGGCCAATGATTTTGAATGCGCTGTTTTTAACGTCGGTGTTAATGATTAAACACCGCGGTGCGATAGACATGAAACAGACGGGCATTTCCATTATTGGTGGTGCAGTGGGAGTTATTCTTGCTGCTGTGGTGATGTGGTATGTCAATGCGAAGCAGTATCAACTCTTGCTAGGAGTGAGTATTTTGATAGTGGTGGCATTGTCTATCATAGGTATGAAACCAAAAATTTCTACCATTACAAGCTTACTTGCGTCAATGTCGTCGGGCTTCTTAGGCACCACAACGTCTGCCGGTGGGGCACCGATGGGGCTTCTCTATCAAGCTGAAGATAAAGACAAAATTAAAGCAAACCTGAGTGCCTTTTTTGTATTTATAAACTTGTTTGGCATAATTGTATTGATGCTAACAGGCTCTGCCGATATGGGCGATGTAAAGCTGTTCTTTTTTTGCTTACCCGCCATTTTAATTGGCTGGGGCTTATCGTTTGTGATCAACAATAACCTCAATGAAAAGGCCATTCGCGGTATCATCTTGCTGGTTGCGGGTTTATCTGGTCTAGCACTTATTTTCATACACAGATAGAATGAGAATAGTTCAGCTTTTTGTGTAGTGAAGAAAATGCTCGATGACACCATTAAAATAATCATTTCTAGCCAATGCCAATTGGGCGAAGGTGCCTATTTTGCTAAGGCACATAACTGTTTATTTTGGGTCGATATTTTAGGGCAGCGTTTGTTTCGTTTACAGTGTCAATCGATGCGCGTTAGCCAGTTTACTATGCCAGAACCGATTTGCTGGGTGATGGAAACCGAGCAAGCTGAATTAATCGCAGGCTTTGCCAAAGGCATTTATAAACTAAATAGTGAAGACTTTAGCCGCGAACTTCTTTACTCAATCGACCACGAACCCTCACAAAACCGCTTAAACGATGGTAAAACGTCTCGCCAAGGCTTTGGCTTTTTTGGCTCAATGGACTCTCAAGAGCAAACCGATAGTGGCAAGTTATACCGTTTTGGTCATGGTCAGGCTCCGACAGCGGTTGATCATGACTACACAATTAGTAATGGCCCTGCGGTAAGTAAAAATGGTCAGTTTTTATATTCTACAGACTCAGATAAACAAACAATCTACCGCTTTACTCTGAATGAGCATGGCGAGCTTGCTGATAAACACGAGTTTATTCGCTTTACTGACAATATGGGTTTTCCTGATGGCATGACTGTTGATAGCGAAGATCATCTGTGGGTTGCTGCATGGAATGGTTATGGCGTGTATCGTTTTGCTCCAAACGGTGAGCAAGTACAGTTTATTCGCTTACCCGCACCGCGTGTTACGAGTGTCGCATTTGTAGGTGAAGAGCTCACGCATCTGGCGGTGACAACAGCGGCAGTAGGGCTCGAAGACTCCGTGCTCGCTGATTACCCGCACAGTGGTGGCGTGTTTATTCTTGAGCCGGGCGTTAAAGGTATTGCTGAAACGCCCTTGAAGCTATAGGTTTTTCATTACTTGATAACGCAACTCGCCAATAAACGAGCGTGCTGCAGGACCCAGTTTGTCACCGTCTTTAAAGAGCAAATGTAACTTAGCGCTGCGACTGCTGTTATGAGTTAAATTAAGTGCTTTCATTTGCCCTGTCGCAAGTTGTGTTTCTATCGCGACTTTTGGTAACCACGCAAAGCCCAATCCATTACTGATCATATCAATCGAAGTGCGCATATGAGTGACGGTCCAGCGCTGATCGGCACCTAACCAGCCACCATCTTGTTTGTGCTTATTCGCTGAATCGCGAACAACAATTTGGCGGTGTGATTTTAAATCTTCGAGGGTAATTTCACGCTCTATCGCATGCAAGGGATGATCTGGGTGGGCGACGGCAATAAACTCGATATCACATAACTCTTCGTGAAAGCTTGCCGCAATTGGAAAGCCGGTAATAGCAATATCAACCTGATCGTTTTCGAGCAGTTCATTGCCCCCCATTAGTACAGACTCATGCAGCTCAATACGCAGCTGCGGGTATTGCGATGAAGTGTCGTTAAGTACCTTATAAAGCAGTTGCTGTGGGAAAATAGCATCAACGGCAATGCGTAACTTACTTTCGATACCTTCACCCAAAGTTTGCCCAATGGCCTCAACTTTAGCGGCTTCATCGAGTAAGTAATTGGCGCGCCGTAGCATCATCTCGCCGGCTTCAGTGAGCACGGTTTTACGGCCTTGAATGCTGAATAATTTTACATCGAGCGCAGATTCAATTTTGCCAACTGCGTTATGAATACTCGATTGGCTTTTATGAATACCTTGTGAGGCTTGGTTAAAGCCTCCAAATTCAACAACAGCACGAAACATGCGCCACTGTTCTAGCGTAATTCTTAGCATGATGTTCCTTTGCTTACTTAACTACCTAATAGTACCTGTAAATGCTGAAAAAGTTTACTTTTTAGGTGAGGGCAACTCAATATACTCAAGATCATCACCGGGGATTTTAGCAAAACGCTGTGCTTGCCAATCTTGTTTTGCTTGCTCGATGCGCTCTTTGCTGTAAGCAACAAAATTCCAGTGTAAATACGGGACTTTATTGAATTTACTGCCACCGAGTAAAATAAAGCGGCTGTGCATTAGAGTCGTTATTTCGTGTTCGCTGTCATCAAGTAGCACAAAGTCACCTTGGGTATAGCGAGTATCACCCACACTAATTTCACCGTAAATAACATACACGGCGGTTTCATGATGAGGATGAGGTTTAGTAATTTGGCTGCCTTGCTCTGCTACTGTATCGACATAAAACATCGGAGAGTAGTTTTTCACTGGGGAGCTTAAACCATATGCATCACCGACAATGAGTCGCATCAGCACGCCTTTTTCGATTTTCTCAGGCAGCTGCTGTTTTTTGATATGCTCAAAGCGTGGTGCTATTTCGGTCATGCTCTCAGGTAAAGCAACCCAGCATTGCAGACCATTAATTTCGTGCTCGCTCGCCCGCACTTCAAGGCTTTCTCTTTCTGAGTGCACTATACCGCGACCTGCGGTCATCCAGTTAACATCGCCGGGTTCTATTTGCAGGCTATTACCTAGCGAATCGCGATGGTAAATACTGCCAGTAAATAAATAAGTGAGCGTTGATAGGCCAATATGAGGGTGAGGCCTCACATTTATGCCTTCACCGCGAGGAAAGTGATTCGGCCCCATGTGGTCAAAAAAGATAAATGGTCCTACCATTTTTTTGTCAAAATGCGGCAAGATGCGTTTTACATCTAGCCCACCAATATCGTGGCTGGTTGCTGTTAATAACGTTGCCATTTTCGCGCTCCCTTAAAAACAAATTCAGCCAACAACTTAGGTCATTGGCTGGTAGAAATATTACGCCTGACTACGTTTTAACACTAGTTGATCTAGGCTGATTTTGCCTGCACCAACACTGGCTAATGCTAAAAAGCCGCCTGCCATCGCAATGTTTTTGTAGAACATTAAAAATTGCATTTGATCATCAAGTTGAAAGTGGAATAGTAAAGCGCTGACTAAGCTGAAACCAGCAAAAGCGATAGCGGTTAGTTGTGTTAAAAACCCTAGTAAAATAAATAACCCGCCAACAATTTCAAAAGCAATCACAAACGGCAGTAAGAACTCTGGTAAACCTACTGATGCCATGTACTGTGCAGTTGCATCAAAGAATTCTATTTTGCTAAAGCCAGTTAGTAAAAAGATGGCCGATAAACCAATACGCGCCAATAAAGTGCTAATATTTTGTAAGTGTGGTTGAGCTGAGATTAAAGTAAAAAGTTTCATAGTAGGTATCCTGTTTAGTTGAGCAGTGTGTCTGCGATGGAGTAACTATAGGTTCACTTTAAAAGAATTAAAAATTGTAAAAATAGCGTTTATCATTCTTTAAAAGAGAATTTAAAAGGAGGTAAAATATGAAGTTGTTGTTATTAATAGGGTTTTGTTTTTCGGTGGCTAAAAGTAGTTTGGTGTTTGCTGAACAAAATTTACCAAATAGTCGTCATTATGAGTTGCTAGCTTCAGATATTGCTGTGCAGCAAAGCTGGCAAGTTAAAGACGCAATCAAAGGTTATGAGTTGCTGGAATATCAAATTAACCTTAATAAAGGCACTACTTTAACGGTTGATTTTGCTCCATCAAATTCAAGCAACTACTTTAATATTTTACCACAAGGCAACCCAACAGCTTTGTTTGTAGGCCCGGCAAAAGGTGACCATGCCGAGATTAAAATTCCTGATAATGGCGATTATGTGATTCGGGTGTTTCTAATGCGCAATGCTGCGCGCCGTGATGAGCAAAGTGAATTTACTGTCGATATCAGCGTCGTAAAAAGTACATTAAGAGGCATGCACCCAAGCTGGGATGTCGATGGTGATGGGGTAAATGATTGCGAGAAAGACGGTAGCTGCGATCACACGGTTGACTACAGTCTTCCTCGAAAGTTGAATTAGGCCTTTATTGAGGCCTAATCAGCTTATTATTCAGGCGCTACTTCAAGTGTTGTGAATAATGAGTAGCGTACGTTATCGATATCGGCTTCAGTTGGTTTTTGATCAACAGATGCTTCAATTAGATACATATCGGCGTGAGCGAATGTCACCGTAAAGAAGCCTTTTTTATCGGTTGTTACTTTCACTTCGTCACGCTCGTTGCGGTAGCGTGCACTACCACGAACAATCGCAAGCTCAACGTCGGCAGCTGGTTTGCCATCCATTAATAATTGGAACTTAGCTTCTTCACCAGCAAATAGATCGTTCGGGTGAGTAGGTCCTGAAATTTCTAAGCCTTGACCAAGCAATGTTGGCTTAGAAGTACCATTACGGCTGACAAAAGTATCAACAGTTGCGATTGATTTTACAGTGCGCACGTCGGTTGCGCCTGCTGGTAGGTCTGCTTCTTTTTTACCTGCGAACACACGGCCACGGTTGCCATCTTTGTCTTTATAGAAAGTCATTAGCATTGGCTTTTGCTGCATAGCAATGTGGTAAGTACCGTCTTGCGTTAAGCTCACTGCCGCTGAGTTTTTGCGTTTTAAATAGTATGCGCGAATCGTTTCTTCGACCGGCTTACCATTTGGTGCAAGGGCAACTAATAAGTTGTCGTCATACTCTGCGCCTTTTTGTTTTGGGCGGTATGCTTTATCTGGGCTAAATAACTCATTAGAAATACTGGCATCGATCATCACGTAGTGAGTTTTCTCACCAGATAAAGAAGTGTGAGATGGCATTAACCAACGGGCATGTGCTTGTGCGTAGCCAGATGCAAGTGCTGTGAAGGTCACAGCGCCGATCAGCGCTGTTTTTAATAATTTTAATTTCATTGTTTGTCCTTAATTACTGGTTATGGTAACAAAGCTAGTCGCGAACTCTTTTTCGCCTTTAATTGTGACTTTGCCGTCTTTTGTTAAGTCGATTTCAACGCGGGTGTAATCTCGGCCACCTTCTTCACGTACAACTTCAACATTAAGTAGGTAGCTGCCAGGTTTAACTGGATTACCTTTTAAATCTTTACCTTGCCATTCAATCGTATAAGTACCTGGGCGTTTTGTTGCACCTGTCACACCATCAAAGTTGTCGTTGCTACGACCGGCTTTTCGCCACCACTGACGTAAGTCTTTAAACCATTCAGCTTTTTCGACCCAAAGTGCAATCGTGGTAACGTGTTTACGTTCAGGTGTTTCTAGCCATAACGCCACGTAAGGGCGATGATATGGAGAAACATCTAGCTCAGGTAAGGTAAATTCAACGGTGAGGTTGGGATCTTTTGCAAAGCTCAGTGGGCTGAATAAACAGCCAATTAGTAGAGCAACGAGTAAGTGGGCTTGTTTCATTAAGATACTCCTTTAAGTTGAGGCACCCAAACTAGATAAATAACCAAAGGCGTGGCAACACCAAGAAGCGTTAACCAAAGACCTGCGGCACGTTTTTTACGGTTTTGAAAGAGAATAAATAATCCGGTGACAGCAAACAGAATCATCAAAACTGCTGAAATATCAATCACCCAGCTCCATGCTTCACCTGTATGACGGCCCTTGTGTAAGTCGCCGATCAGACTCATAAAGCCACCGGTTTGATAATCAATATTAAGTTCACCGGTTTGAAAATCGATTTCGGCGTAGGCAAAGCCAGCCGGAAGCGGGTAGTCGAGCATCACCAAGGCATCTTCTTTTTCCCACTCAATACTTTTTACATTGCTGAGTGAAAACTGCTGTTGCATGTATTGCTCTATTTCAGGGTAAAGGCTTGGCAATGTGTCGAGGTTTGTTTGCGCTTTTTCAAATAACTCAGCAGAAACAAGTAGTTGGTTCTGACCATTATGTTTATCATTTTCGAGCCAACTAACGTGGTTAAGGATGATGCCGCTGACACAAAATAAAATAAGTAAAAAGAATAAGGCCGTTGAGAGGTATATATGTAAGGCACGGCTAACGCTATAAAAGTTGCGTTTGTTAAATGAGAACATAATGCGGTTTATTCGTTAAAGATACAAATATGATAATGATTTGTATTACCGATAACAAGCAGGTTTACGTTCTTTACATTTCTTTGTGCTAGAAATGAATAGCGAGATAAGCCATAACTGCTAGCTGCGAGCTGAGAAAACAGGCAAGCAACATCAAGCGCATCTGTGTGGTTATATTAACTTGAATTAGGGTTGGTTTATTGGGCGCAGATGGGCGGTTACTTAAATAAGCTAATACGCTCAACTCAATCAATGCCACAAGATACATCACCCAAATTGGCGCGGTACTTTGTAGTAAAAAAACATATCCGACAGCCATACCAAAACCTGCTAATAACTTAGCACGGGTAGGGACAACCTTATGCTCTTGCCAAAACCTTAACGGTTGGCCGTATCTTGGGTGGTTTAGCAGCCAGGCAGAAAGCTTGGGTGATGAGCGGGTAAAGCACGCCAATGCTAGTATAAAAAAGATAGTCGTAGGCATCACAGGTAATGCAATACCTATGATACCTAAACCCACCATCAATAACCCGAGTAATTGATAGCAGCCATTTTTATAGGCGTTAAACGCCGCTCTCACATTCATCAATAAAGTTGGGCCTGATAAAACTTAAATCGTTGTAGTGCTTGCTCGATACCTATGATCAAGGTGGTTTGTATTTATTGGTTTTAGCAACATAGTCTACACCATGTTGTTTATTTAACTTTAGCTCAGCTTAATATTATTAGCTAACACTATAGGTAAACTTACTTCAAACAAATGAAAAGCCCAGTTTAAACTGGGCTTGTAGGTCTTATTTTTGGCTATTTCTAGAAATAATAACCAATATTGATATTGAAGCGAGTTTCAGTGTCGTCGCTGTCGCCAGCAATTGAGCCGCCAACAAATGGTTGGTTTTTCGCTTGTACAAAATCAAAATAAGTGAATAAGCCACCTGCGGCAACAGATACCCCTGTTACATTCATCCATGTATCTTCGCTGTTATCTGACTTGTCATAAATAATGCCGTAGTCATTATAAAACTGCAGGTTTGTTACCGGACCCCACTCTACAGGCAGGCTGTAAGCGATATTGGCATTAGTCATGGTTGCTTCTGCGGCAATGCTATCGTAAAACGCATAAGCACCCACAGCCATACGGTCGACGTTGTCGATATCGTAGTTATACTCACCATGCTGAAGCTGGAAATTCCATGGGCCAATAGTACTGTTTAAGTGCAGTGCCCAAGCGTAGTAATCGCCGGCTTTGTCTTCGCCGTCATGCAAACCACCTGATAACGCAGAAACACCTAGCTCGGTGGTGCCGCCGTCATGCTCAAAATGATAGCCATAACGGCCAGAGAAGGTATTGTACTCACCAATCGGATTGGTTGGTTCGGCATAAACACCTTCATCAGCAGAGCGGAAACCGACAACATCATATGAGTAGCGGTCGCTTCTATCGTCTACATAGCCGTCAACACCACCTAGCTCATCATTTTTGAAAAAGCCGAGATCAATTTGCCAGTTATCAGCAATTTTGCGCTTGAATAGAACACCTAAATCATGATCATCTTCAAGACCTATATAATAAGTAGTGCCAAAGAAATAGTTGTGCGAGTTGTAAGGCCAGTTACCAAAAGGCACTTTGGTAATACCTGCCTGCACCTGCCAGTCTTCAGCAAAGTCATAGGCTGCATAGGCATATTTAACTGCAGTCATGTAATCGAAAAAACGGATCTCAGCGTTAAGCTGTACATCACCGACATCGCCTGCAAAATTTAGTCTGAAGATGTCAAAGTCGAAGTCGCCACCGCGGTTTTTATTACCATCGTCATAGGATGTATGGCTGAAGTTGGTACGTACTGCACCCCCAACCTTAATGCCAGATTCTTTTTTAGGAGCTTCAACAGCCGCTGTTTGCTGCTCAAGTTGCTTTTGTTGCTTTGCTACTTGTGCATCAATTTGCGCTTGTTTCTCGGCTTGTTGCTGTGATTTTTCTTCTGCAGCATCAAGTTTGCTTTGCAGTTGCTGCATTTGCTGTTTCAGTAACTGCAGCTGTTTTTGAAGGTCATCAATTTCAGATGCCTGACTAAGACTTGAAGTTGTGCCCAAGGCTATTGCGAGGGCTAACTTTGATAGTTTAAGCATGAATTTTCGCTAGTGTTGGAATGGGTACTACCAAGCATAGTTGATATTCATGCTGAACCCAAGACTAGCCACAGAAAATTAATATTAATCAATCAGTTTTAATTTTTACTGTGGTTCTAATGTCTTGGTGATTGCGCCAACTTCAAGTAGTGGTGAAGCATCAAGTTGATCTGCATCCATCATTGCGGCAATACGTTGCATTGATGAAAGTAATAAGCTTTGTTCCCACTCTTCGAGTGCTGAGAACTTTTCGATGAAGTGCTCTTGCAGAGGTTGAGGTGCTTGTTCTAATAGCTGTTTACCTGCTTCTGTGAGATGCAAACTAACTCGGCGTTTATCTAATTGGCTACGTACACGGGTGATCAGGTTACGGTTTTCTATACGGTCTAAGATATTGGTAACCGTAGCCGGGCTTAAATTTACATTTTGTGCAATGCGACTAGCGGTTATGCCATCGGTTTGTGCAACCTCGTTCATAATCAGTAATTGTGGGCCTGTTAAGCCTGAGGTTTTATTGAGCTGTTTTGAATGAAGGTCGATGGCTCTGATCACTTTGCGCAGCGACACTAGTAGCTCGTCATACTTTTGCATGTTTCTGTCTCTTAAATAAGGCGGCGTGGAACAACCGCAATCGCAAAATATTACACATCTAATAAATTGAGTTCAAATAAATAATAACTATGTGTCTTATAATTTGCGGCCATAAAGGTTGTTATCGTGTTTATTTATTAATTAGAGTAGAAATTAAAACATAAAAGTTGAAATTTAGATGGAGTAATTGTTGTTAACACTTAAAATGCAACTACGAGGTGACACCATCACTTTGTAGTAAAACAATTTATACAAATAACTAAATATTATTTACTAAAAGCCACTGCATTGGGTAAGGTGGATTTTTCTTTCATTAAATGGGACGAGTTATGAAGTTATCGCCATCAGTTACGATTGAGCAAAGTGAAACCGGGCTTGAATTTATTAAAGTTGCTAGTGAGTTTTGTCGCGCTACTATTTTTCTGCAAGGTGCGCAGATCACTGAGTTCACGCCAACCGATAAAAAGCCACTATTATGGGTCTCAGAATTAGAAGATTTCCAAGAAGGCAAAGGTGTGCGAGGCGGTATTCCGATTTGTTGGCCATGGTTCGGAGTAAGCCAACATGAAGGCTGGCCAGCTCATGGTGTTGCTCGCACAAGTTTATGGCGTGCAGAAGAAGTGAAAGAGCAAGACGATTCTATTTATATCAGCTTGTCATTACCGATGACGCAAGTTGATGAAAAGTATTGGCCTTATAAAACTAAGTTATTGGCCGAGTTTATTTTAACCTCTAGCTTAGAGCTACGTTTAACAACCACAAACTTAGATAACCAAACTGTACAGTTCACTCAAGCACTGCACACGTATTTCCCAACACCAGCAATTGAAGAAACAAAAGTAGATGGCCTGCAAGGCGCGAAATACATCGAATTTGCTGAAGGTCCATTTGAGCAAAATGAGTTAGTGTCGTTCGCGCGTGAAACAGACATGGTTTACACCGAAGCAAAAGACACTCAGCGTATCATTACACCTGATGGCATTATTGAAGTAGGCCGCGAAAATTCAACATCGTGTGTACTTTGGAACCCATGGATTGATAAATCAAAACGTCTTTCTAATTTTGCTGATGACGAATATCACGTCATGCTGTGTTTAGAAGCGGCTAATGTCCTTGATGATAGTGTTGAACTTGCACCAGGAGCAAGCCATACACTTGCAACAAAACTACGCTGGGTATAATTTATAACATATAATAACTCAGTGTTAGCACGTAAGGCCGGCACCGCTGGCCTTTACAAGGAATTACCGTGTTTAGTAATCAACAAATAGAAACCCTACCAAAGCATCAAACGATTCAATTCCAACCACTTGCAGATAATGCGATATGGCATGTACAACTAAATTGGTTGTTGTTTTATGTGCCTTTAATGGCCGTGATCATTACAGTACGGCACTTTAATCCAGCCATTAGCCAAGCTATTGCTACACCTTGGCTTTTGGTTTTGCCATTGTTGGTAATACTGTCAATGGTTTACAACCTTTACAGCGTTCGCGCCAAAGGGGTGGCAGTAAGAGAGCATGATATTGCCTTTAAGCGAGGTTTAATTTGGCAACAAATCACCTTATTGCCTATTTCTCGCGTGCAACACACCGAAATTCATCGCGGCCCAATTGAGCGAAAGTTAGGACTCGCAACACTCAGGCTTTACAGTGCCGGTGGCATGAGTGCTGATTTACATATCAGTGGGTTAACGGACGAACAATGCAATGATGTCCGCCAGTTCGTGCAAAGTTATGGTGATAATGCAGCAACTCAAGAAAATGAGCTTGCCGATGAGTGAGCAACAATGGCAACGCGTGTCGCCATGGGCGCTACTGTATTTTATTGTTCACTTTGCACTGCGCTTCATAAAAGATGGGCTGCTTAATTTACTGCCTATTTTGGTGTTATTTGTTACGCAAGTTGAGCAAAAGCTGTTTTGGGGGCAAATAGCTGTTGCCGTGGCCTCTTTAGTTTTAGTGCTGTATGCCTTTGCTTATTATCGTAATTTTAAATACCGCATAACGGATGGTCACGAAATACTGCTCAATAAAGGGGTATTTAAAAAAGAGCGGCTAACCCTAAAATTTGCTCGAGTACAGAACGTAAACATTGCCGAACCTTTTTATTTTCAGCCAGTTAATTTAGTTAATTGTATTTTCGATGCCGCCGGTAGTAGTGCTCAAGAAGCTGTGATCCCGGGAGTTAAGCTTAGCTATGCCGAGCAAGTTCGTGAACAAGTTATGGAATTTAAGGCTCAGTTACAACAGCAAGAACAGCCGTCTATTGAGCAGAGCGAAGCAACAGATAAACCGAAAACCTTAACGATCAGCAATGCTGAAATTGCTAAGTTTGGTTTGATGTCGAACATGGCAATATTGGCATTGGCTGCACTTGCTCCATTTATGAATGTGATTTTTGAGTACCTCGAAAAAACCATCATAAACCGCCTAGAGGCCATACTGAATGAGCAAGCTGCGTTCGTTGGTAGTGCCGCTGCAATCGCTGTGTTAATCATGGTTGTTGCCATTGTTTTATGTGCTATTTTACTTTCTGTTGTCATGGCCTTGGTGCGCTTTTTTAACTTTCAGCTGTATTTTCAGGACGATAAGTTTAAGCGTGTGGCAGGTTTATTTGAGCGCCAGCAACTCTCGATCAGCGTGTCGAAAATTCAAAGTGTGCAAATCAAGCAAAATATTATTGCTCGGCTGCTTAATCGCTATACCTTAATTTGTCCACAAGTGAGTAGTGGTGGTATGGCTGCTGGGGTTGCGGCACATAAAAATAAACAAACGTTAGTGATGCCAGTAATCACCAAAGAGCAAGTGCAAGCCGTGTGTGGCTGGTTATTTCCATGGTTTGTTGATTTAACAGAGCTTAACTTTGTTAAGCCTGAGCGCGCTTTACTTTATAAGAATACGTTTTTATATGTGGTCCTACCTACTATATTTTCTGCTTTAATTTTCAATGTCTTATTTGATGCTGCTACGATGCTGTGGAGCATTGTCGTGGGCTTAGTTTTGATGATCGGTGTGTTTTTGAATTATCAAAAAACGGGTGTGGCTATGTATCAACATGACGGCCGCTTTTTTGCCGTATTTAAAACCGGCATGCTGGGTGTGCAGTATCGTGTTTTTGAAATCTATAAAGCACAAAGTGTCACCACAATAAGCACTTATTTAATGCGCCGATCACAGCTTAAAAGCTTGTATATACAACTTGCTTCTGGTTCAGTATCAATGCCTTATTTAAAAGCAGAGCTGGCTGAGCAGTTTGCTGATTTCGCCCTATATGAAATAGAAGGCGTCGAGCGGAATTGGCTTTAAATGAAAATAATTATCAATATCATTGACCTGTTTGGGTTTTTGAGTATACTTTCTCAAAAGCTACAGATGGAGGTTCGCAATGATTTATTTACTACCTATTTTAGCTATTTCAGGTGTTGTCGGATTGCTTTGCTATGCTCGCAATAAGAAGGAGTGTAAAGGTCTTTGCGTAAGTTGTGCAGTGACTTGTATTGCTTTGCTTGTGACTGGCGCGATGGCTCTTGCGGGTCTTGGTGCATTGAGAAGCAGTATTATGTTTGCAGCGACAATATTTATTGTTTATCAATTACTAGGCTTGGTTCGCCCACTTAAAATCGAGTAATTTCTTACACTTTTTAACTTCAGCCTTTTTAAAAAGCATCGCATACTAATCCTTAAATTAAGTAACTTGCTAATCAAGGATTGTGATGAAAAAAGCCCTGTTAACTGCGGCACTACTTGCTGCTAGCCACGCTTCAAGCCAAGAAACTTGGCAAACCATTCATACCGAACACTTTAACGTGCATTTTAGTACTGAGAATCAGCAATGGGCCCGTTCAGCAGCAACAGAGCTTGAAATTGTTCGTGATAAGGTTTTAAAACAGCAAAACCGTGCCCTTGATGAAGTGGTCGATGTACTGGTTTTCGACCCGTTTAACGCCTCCAATGGCTTTGCTTTGCCTGTAACTAATAAGCCTTTAATGGCCTTGTTTACTACGCCCCCGCAATCCGACACGGTGATTTCTAACACTGATGGCTGGCAGCAGTTATTGATTTTGCATGAATATATTCATTTAGTGCATCTTGCTCAGCCTACTCGAAGCGACGTACGTCAGGTTATTCGTAATAGTTGGGATATTTACGATTTAGTTGATGGCGAAATGCCGCGCTGGGCTGCCGAAGGCTATGCAACGCTGCTTGAGTCGAAAATGACAGGCCGAGGCCGTTTATACGATAACCTTTCAGAAGCAATACTGGTTGAATTTGCCCAGCAAGGTGCGCTGCCACAATATAACCAATTGAGTAGTACCGAAGGAGGCTATTTAGCTGGCTCAATGGCGTATTTAATGGGTTCTCGCTTTCTTGCTTGGCTCGAAGAGAACTATTCAGCGCAAACTCTTGATGCAGTTTGGACACGTATGCAAGCGGTTAAAGCACGTGATTTTGATGAGGCCTTTAGCGGGGTATTTGGCGACTCACCTGAGCGCCTATATCGTCGTTTTATTGCCGAATATACTTATAAAGCAATGGCTAAAGAGGTAAGTGAGCAAACACTTACAAGCAAGCTTTGGTTAGAGCTTGATTTATACGCTTCGAACCCTGTTTTAAGTTTAGATAACAGTAAACTTGCGATTGTTGAGCGCAACAAAGATGACGAAACCCGTTTAGTCATTTATAGCACTGATGACAATCAACAGGCTGCCGATGATTTTGCAAAGCAGCAACAAGCGTTACTTGATGATGATCCTGTCGATATCGCAGATAAAGCCCCCAATGTCTTTAAGCGTAAGCAAAAACATGTGCTTCAACAAATTAATAGGCAAGGTATAAAAAACCCGCAGTGGTTAGACGAAAATACTCTGTTTTTCACTGCCACAACAACAGTTGCTAAAGGCTCCATTCAAGGTATTTCTGATTTATACCGCTATGATATCGACACTGGTAAAGTGAGCGCTTTGACGCATCATGCGGGGCTGCGCCGCTTTAGTATTAGTGATAACGGGCAAACTGTTTATGCTGAGCAAACTCAGCATGGTTTCTCTGAGCTAGTGCGCCTTGACCTCAATACGGGTGTTTCTACCCCTTTATTTGAGAAAACCCTAGAAACGGTTTATGACTATCCATTACTAAGCCCTAATAAAGCTCAACTTGCTTATTTAAAAGCGACATTGAATGCCAATTGGAAGTTGTATATACAAGACTTAAGCTCTCAAAAATCACTTACTGTGCCAATGCCTGAGGGCTATCAGTATCTGTCACAACCTAATTGGCAAGCAGATGGCAAAGGGCTATATTTTGTTGCCGGTAAAAATAAAGCTCTCGATTTATATCATTATGATCTCCAAAGCAATTCACTACGCCAATTAACGCAAGGCCAAGAAGCTGTTGCACACCCAATGGCAATGAATAATGGTGAACTTTTGTATTTATCGATCACTGCTGAAGGGCCGAATATCAAGCATTTTGCTGAGCAACCACAAGGATTAGAGGTTGTTGAATTTGCTAAAAGTGCGGCGCCACCACGAGGGCAAGTAACGAGCGAAGTATTACCTGAGGCGAAAATCTATCCGCAAAGCCCAACTGAGCCAGCCGATTATGATATTTGGCAGCAAAAACCAACCTTTTCGTTGGCATCTCAGTACTATTCGGCTTCATCTTCACTGCTTACCCTTGGAGTAAAAAGCAATGACTTTTTAAAGCAGCTCGATTTACAGGCAGGCTATAGTGCTGATTTACATGACAAAGCATTAGAAGGGGTGTTCGCGGCCGTTAAGTACTCAGCGTTTGATTTAAAATTTAAAGCGCTGTTATTTGATTACGACCTTGAATCAGCAAAACAGTACCACTCACAAATGCCACTAAACATTAGTAACACAGGGGCGCATTTAGCTTTGAGTTACCCGTTGCAGTTTCAGCAGCTTAGTATTACACCGAGTTTGAGCTATAACTACAGTGACTTTAGTAATGAGGATGATCAATGGTTAACCCTTGGCCTTGAACAAAAATGGCAACATGATAGACAGCAATATGGTTTTTCTCAGTCCGTAAGTGCCCAGTGGCTATCCGGTGATGCTGACTCGAATAATTGGCAGGGCTATAACTTTGCTACCGTATTGAGCGGTTATGCCTATGATATTCCCGTTTATGTTAATTTTGCTCAGCAATATCGCGATGACAGTAGCCTTGCGCTTGGCGGTTATGAGTCAAACTTAATTAATAATGACACGCAAAGTGGCTTTGTTGTTGCCCCTGAGCTGCCGTTTATTAGTCAATTAGGTAACCGCTATAAAGGCTATGGCGGGGGTATTAGTTACAAAGATTCATTACCTTGGCTTTATTACCGACAGCATCAGGTCGATAACCGAGTTTATGCACAAAGTTACGGTCTCAAGTGGCAAGGAGACTTTAGCTTTGGCATGGGGCCTGCAGGTTTAAATGATGTAAACCTTGATTTTGGCGTCGCCCGAGTAGAAGGCGACGACTTTGAAAATGATTTACGCGCTTGGCTAAGCTTTTATTACTCGTTATAAACTAGTGTTGACCTTTTAAGGCGAAAAGCTTGGCGTGATAAAGTGCTAGTTTTTCGTCTTTATTTTCTATCTCAATGGCTTTTTCTAGCCATTCTTTGCTGCTTTGTTCATTACCTTGCTGATAACTTACAATCGCTAACTCTATATATGGTTCAGATAAATACGGAGCTAATGCGATAGCCTCCTCGAGTTGTTGTTTTGCTTTGTAAAATTGGCCATTGTTACGAGCGTTAATCGCTGTAGCGAGTAACTCGAACGGGTCTTGTCTAAGCATAGCAAGTTGTGAATTGAGCTGCTCTGCCAAAACCTGATCATTCAGTTGCTCGGCCAGCACTGCGTAATTATGTAGTAAATTCGTATCTTTAAAGCCATGCTGCATCGCTGTTTGATAAATATGTTTTGCTCCAGCTAAATCACCCGATTGACGATGTAATACGGCAGCTAAATTGTAAAGCGCAGCAGAATTTGGTGTATATTCATTGGCTTTTAAAATATAGCTGTAGCTCAAATCAAATTGGTTAGCAATAAGTGCGTCGCTTGCTAAGTTGCTGTAATAACGGCTAATTAAATCTTTTAGTTCAGCGCGGCCGGAATAAAAACTACCACGAGCAGGAAAGTAGTCAATGACAGTACCTGGCGGTACCAAATAATTATCTTCTTCACTTAAAGGGGCATAGACTTTGGTGCGAAAATGGCCTGACACATACACTATATTATTTTGCTTACTATAAACAGGCTCACTTGAGACCGCTTGGAAACCAGTTTTGAGCCCGACTAGTTGCGCGTATGCGTGAGTTAAAATTGCTAAACTGATGCAATTGCCTTGCTCATTTTGTAATGCCTGTTGGGCATTTAAGGTGGCGCTAAAATAATTAAAATTACTGAGCTTATTTTCTAAGTATTGATAAAGAACTTGATCATCTCTTAAATAGTCACCTTGGTGTCTTGTGAAATAGTTAAGGAAGCGTTTTTGTTCCTCGGCTGGTAAGGTAAAAAGTTCAGGGTCTTTTAGTTCAACTTGTTGAAAATGTTCATTGTTTAGTAAGCTGGCAACGCTAGGAGGGGGGGCTGACTGTTGGCTTGTACTCTCGCATCCAGCCAAAAAGGAAAATAAAACAATTACATATAAAATTGGCTTCATAGCTTTTCTCTCCTGAATACTATCCGCTCAATGTACCCATATTGCAGTGACTATTCAAGTAAGTCGTTAGTGTCATCAGCTGTAAACAGCTTGTACGGATATCTTGCCAATAGTCAATTGTATATTTTTTATTCTTTATTGCATTCTAAAACTCTCTCATTACAATGCCGCGCTCTTTTAAATCGCTTTAAAAACAGTTGTTTACTGCACTTTCATGGGCGATTTATAAATTGCTAACTTATTAACTAAATTGTAACGAGAGAGGTCTGTTTTGGCGCACTTTTTGCCGATTATTTCATGCTTTATTTTAGCGTTTAGCTTTTATCCGCTTTTAAATAAGATCCGTAAAAATCGCAGTGTGTCGGGCGTTTCGCTGTTAATGATGAGCTTTGGTGTTGCGCAAAGTGTGTATTTCATCACCTTTAATCTGTTTTTTCAGCGTTTTTACATGGTTTTGCCGTTTGTTGTTACCGGCATGCTAAGTGGTGTGATTCTTTACTACTTTGTTCGTTACAATGCTGAACGAAAGCAACGCATGCAGCTAGCTGGGTTATTAGCCATCTCGGTCGTGCCTTTTGGTTTGTTGCTTAACCCTCATTATGAAACAGCAACGGTGCTTAACTGGCTAACTTATGTAGGTTTAGTCATGAGCTCTATTCGTGTTATGCCGCAGACTTATAAAACCATTAAAAGTGGTGATATTAGTAATTTAAGTGCGCGCTACTTTAGCCTACAGTTTGTTGCTGGAAGCTGTGGCCTCGCTGCCGAACTTGCTATGGCGACACCAAGTGTGTCTCACATACTAACCTTTGTGATGATATTACTGACTAATGCAGCGCAATTAGGATGTATTCAGTATTATAAATCACGCCCTGCAATGGCTTAAATGCCTAAGTAATATTCCGTTTATTAACTCGTTGCTTTATGGCACATTATCTTATCGCTATCGAAAGGATAAGATATGAATTGGAATCAATTAGGCTATTTATGTCGATTATTATCGCCAATAAGTGGCCTAAATAAAGCACAGCAAGAAGCGCTTAGTGCCCCGCAACACTTAGAAATTTATAATGATGGACAAAAGAATAGTCCATTAGCCACTAAGCTTGCAAAAGACCTTAAAGAAGCTGAAGGTGAACAGCAGCAAAGGTTAGCGTTAAGTTATGCAGCGTTATCATCAACACTAAAAGAGCACTCTTTCGACTATAAAACCAAGTTGCTTTATCTGGGTGTACTTTTCTCAGTTTTCATCCTCGTTAACTTTATTTATCAGCAATTTGTTATTCCTTCATTCTCAAATGTGTTTAGCCAATTTGATGTGCAAGTTACAGAGCACATGGCTAATTTAGCTAGGTTCTGGCTGGTAGCAAGTATTGCGCTCGGCTTGTTCTTGATGGTTATTATATTGACTGTAAATGCACTTCGACAGTTTGCAAATCTGACTTTACTGAATGCTTCATCAGCCCAATTAGGGCTAATAATCCCCAAACAAATTAGGCACAATTATGACGCTTTAGTCGCTCTAATTGAGTTCCCATTATATGGTGCATTACAAGGTGATAATCGTGAGTTATCTCATTTAAAAGCATGTCAAAGTAATGGCTTGGATATTGCCGAAGAGCTAGAGCTCCTTGTAGTCAATAAGCTTGAAAGCTTACGCGGCGATATCACAGCGCATATCCACAGACTCATTACTGTATTTAGTATTTTATTGGTGATATTAATTGCCCATTTCTTAATGGGAGCATATGAGCCTCTATTCTTAATGGGAGAGATAGTATGAAAAATAAAGGATTTACGCTGATTGAGTTAATGGTTGTAGTCGCCATCATCGGCATTTTAGCTTCTGTTGCATTACCACAATACAGTCAATATATTCAGCGCAGTGAACTAGCGGATCCCTTAGCAATGGCTTCTACAATCCGAGAAGATGTTACAGCTTTTTACTTGGAGCAAGGCCACTTTCCAAAAAACAATGAGCAAGCAGGTGTCCCTGCAAGTAAGTTTTTAATTGGTAATCGGATTACGGGGATCACTGTTGAAGGCGGAGCGATTCATATTAGCTTGGGCAATAAGGTATCTATGCCTTTGCAAAATACAGTATTAACTTTTCGCCCTGCGGTTGTTGTCGGAAGCCCTACAAGCCCTATCGCTTGGCTTTGTGGGTTTGATAAACCTGTAACGGGTATGCAAGCGGTTGGTGAGAATAAAACGACTGTGCCAAAAGATATATTACCTTCATCGTGTATTGATAGAGGCTGATTTAAAAAACAAAAGGCTGCCACTTGGCAGCCTTTTTTGTGTTGCTAAGATTATGCTTCGAGGGCTTTACTAATTAAGCGATCGATATATTGCTTATGCGCTTTAGCTGCGGTGTCTGCACCCCAAGGCACGCTCATATCAGCAATTTGATTTAACTGATAAAGCGCGGCAGCTTTGGCTAGGTTATCGTGCTTGCTCGCTTTGCCTAAACCAGCAATCGCGATTAGCTGATTCACATATTCAACTTGTAGATTGTGACTTAGGGTATTTGCTTTTTTGCTGTCTATAAAAATGCTTGCTGTTAAGTCATTCATAAATTGGTTAAGTGAATACTCGTTGCCATACATCGCACTGTCTGAAATACGCAGCATAACTGCTGGGTGTAACAACTGAGCAAGTACCAGCTTTTGCATACCTAAAATCATGCCATGTGGTTTAGGGTCTTCGTTCTTACCATAATGATTAAAACCACGACGCTGCTGTAGCAGGTAGTTATACAGTGGCTGCATGCTCGAAAGTACATTTGGCGAGAATACTTTGTCGGCTAACACTTGCATTGCATGTTGCTGGCGCTCAAGTGGTACTGGCGTAAATGGTGCACCATTTTTGTCATCGCCCACCACATTACGTTCTACATAAACACCACCAATTTGACGAGATACCACGCCTGCTTGTGTTCTATAGCTTCTAAATAAAATGTTGGCTGAGGTAACAAGTTGTTGGTATGACTCACCATTAACAGTGGCATTGTCTTTAAGTTCAGTAAACAGCTTATTGATAAGCTCCATACGGTCATCAGCATATGCGGCAGGATTAGATGACATATCGCCAATCATCACACGTGGGTCGATATGGCGGCCTGGGGCACGCATATCATCAGCATCATTACCAAACGCTAAAGCATGCTCAGATGAGCGTGCGAGAATTTTTTCAAGGCGCTGCTGCTCAGCTGCTTTATCAGCCAATGCTTGGCTGTAGCCGTACTCAATCGCCCAATCATCGTAAGGGCCAGGTTTTGTTTGGAAGATATCACCTTGTTGCATGCCAATAGGGGCAATGTTTGCTGGTGCATAGTCCATAACAGAACCTGTTACGATACCTTGCGTTTTACTCTTATCGTGAACTTCTTTTTCATCCCACAGGATAGATGATTTCATATTGTGGTTAAGACCAAGGGTATGGCCCACTTCGTGTAAAACAAGCTGAGTTAAGCCTTGGCGTAAAATCTCTTTGTCTTCAATGCTCGCACCTGTGCCTAAGCCTTTAGCAAGTAGCATGTTTTCTTGAATGCTGTGGCCCAATGAGCAATGTAAGTCTGTGCTGCTTTGGCTAGTTTCAAGCGTGGCTGCACCTTGAGTGTATAAGGTGTCGTACATCCAACGGTTTTTCATGAAAACATACTCTAACATGATGTCAGAGCCTAAGATTTCACCGGTTAATGGGTTCGCAAGGGCAGGACCATAACCGCCAAATGGAGGGCGCGGTGATGCAGTCCAACGTAATACGTTGTAGTTAATATCGCCCGCATCCCAATCAGCGTCATCAGGTTGTACTTTTACTTCGATGGCATTTTTAAAGCCTGCTTTTTCAAATGAGCTATTCCATGCTAGTACTGCATCACGAATAGTGTCTCGCCACTCAACTGGCGTAGTATTTTCAATCCACCAAGTAATCGGTTTAACTGGCTCTGAAAGTGCAGCTGATGGGTCTTTCTTTTGTAAGTCCCAGCGCTTGATGACATCTTCATAAGGTGCCCAATCTGCTGATGTCATATTGTCGAATTCGTTAGTAAAATAACCAATACGTGCGTCATCTTGGCGAGCTTGATAATCATTTTTCGGTAACGCGACAAATGAATGCTGTACTTTAATTGAAACATTACGAGGGTCGCTTACAGCTTTTGAACCTCGTACTGTTGGGTTAGCATTAGAAAATACATAATCCACCACAACATCTAGGTTATTTGGGTAAGGGCGCTGTTTAACAATACGCGATTTTTTGTCGTTTAACTTACCAAGTTTAAAGCGTTTGCTGGCATTTTTATCTTTTGGGTTTGCCCACGGTGATACTTTATGCAGTGCTTCACTTAAAAAGAGCTTATCAACTTTAAAAGCAATTTTACCGTCTTCTTCTTTTTCGATTTTAATACTCGCAAGCACAGCTTCGCTGATGTTGGCATCGGCAGAGCGTGCTAGGGCTGAGTTTTCATCAAATTTATAGCGTGGTGTTTTGCTTATAATATCAATGCGGTCAAAATATTTACGAAACTCAATTAGTTTTGTCTCACGGTATGCCCCTCTGAAGTGACCTGCGTCAGTAACACCATCAACGGTGTGAGCAAAGTACACAAATGGTGTATCAAGTTGAGATTGGTCGATCACCATTAAGTTATCGCCGGTTTTCGCATCTTGGTAAATGCTGAAAACACCGGCAAACTCGCTTTTATCTTTGATCATTTCAGCCAGTGTTTTTGGCTTCTTTTCTTCTTTTTTTGTTTCGGCGGCGTGGCCATTCATGGCAAACGCTAAGCTTAGTGCCAGCGCAATGTTTGTTATTTTCATTGTTAACTCGTTCCTTTAATTATTTCTCAATCAAGTTTAATGAATTAACCCTTTGATAAAAGGCTGTTTGTTAACAAGTGTGAAAGTAGTGTTGTAAGCTTCTGATATTAAGTGATTTTTGTTTGTAACAAATTGTTCTTAGATAAGTTTTGGTTTTTGTGTTGCCAATTTATCTGTTTTTGTAACAGTTCCTTACAAATGTCACATTAATGTTTCTGTCAGCTTTGGTATGATAGGGCCAGTGAAAATATTATAGGTGTAAGTTATGCGCACAAGTTTATTAAAATGGATCTTACCGTTTGTTGCATTAATCGTTGGTGTTGCTGGTTTTAAGGCAATAAACGCGATTGCTCAAGAGCCTAAAGACAAGGATGTAGTTGATGTGCGTCCTTTAGTACAGGTTGAGCCAATAGCAAGTGATGATCATCAAGTGATTATTAATAGTTACGGCGAAGTGAAACCGCTTGAAAGTACCTTACTTGCCTCGCAAGTGGCTGGTGAAGTTACAAGCTGGCACCCAAACTTTGTTGCGGGTGGCATCGTAGCTCGCGGTGAAGTGTTATTTACCATCGAAAAAGACAACTACGAAGCGGCTGTACTACAAGCTGAAGCGTCACTTGCCAGTGCTCAAGCGGCACTGATCGAAGAGCAAGCACAGGCTAAAGTGGCAGAGGATGAAGCAAGACGTTACCCAGAGCGTGAGCGCACCGACTTATTCCTACGTAAACCTCAAGTTTTAAGTGCACAAGCAGCTGTTAAATCAGCGCAAGCGGCATTAAAACGTGCCGAGCGTGACCTTGCTCGCTGTGAGGTGAAAGCACCTTACGATGCACTGGTGATCAGCCGTGAAATTGGTGTCGGTCAATACATCAATGTAGGCAGCCAAGTTGCTGAAATTAATAATATTGAAAGTGCAGAAATCATTGTACCAATTGCTGGTTTCGATAGTGTATTTTTGCCAAAACGCTTAAAAGGCGTTAAAGCGACCATTATCAATAAAGGCTTAAACAGCTTTACTCGTGAAGCCGAAATTGACCGTGACCTAGGCGTTGTTGATAACGCGACGCGTATGAGCAACTTAGTTGTTCGTGTTGATGACCCATACGGATTAAAGCATGACGTACAACCAATTAAATTTGGTGCTTACGTTCAAGTGAACTTTGCCGGTGCAACATTACAAAACATCTACCGTTTACCGCAGTCTTTAGTGAATAACCAAACGGTGTGGATTGTGAACGGCGAGAATAAACTTGAACCACGTAAAGTAACCGTAGTGCGTGAAGAAGGTGAGTATTTCTACATTAGCGATGGCCTTGAAGTGAATGACCAGTTGGTTCTGACGCTACCTGAGTATCCGCAAGAGGGTATGGAAGTGAAGATTGCTGGAATGAAAGAAATGACAAGCGATGCAGAAACTGCAGCGGTTGAAAAGCTTTAAGGTAGCACTATGACTGATACAAACACAGAAAAACAGTCTGGCCTTATTGCCTATTTTGCCAATAACTCGGTCGCTGCTAACTTAATGATGGTGTTTATCATCATCATGGGGATCATTAGTTATTTCACTATTCAGCGTCAGATGTTCCCGAATATTGAAATTAACTATATCGAGGTACAGGCCAATTATCCGGGTGCCTCACCACAGGAAATTGAAGAAAGTATTCTGATCAAAATTGAAGAGTCACTAAAAGATGTCACCGAAATTAAACGTGGTGTATATCGTTCGTTCCGAAATAGTGGCACTGCAAGTTTAGAGATCAACACAGATGCAGAGCTCACGGATGTACTCGATAAAGTGAAACTACGAGTAGACAGTATTGCGACTTTCCCTGCCGGCATGGAGCCGGTGACAATTAGCCAAGTTGAGTTTCGCCAAGACGTGATTGGTATGACGCTAGTGGGTGATATTCCACTGACTGAGTTAAAGCCTGTTGCAAACAAAATTGAAGATGAGTTATTGCAGTTATCTAATGTGTCGCTGGTACAAAACGATGTACCACTTGATGAGATTGCGATTGAAATTGACCCAGATTCACTTCGTCAATACAACCTTACTTTAAGTGAGGTGGCCAGTGCTGTACGTCGTTACTCTGCAAATATTTCAGCAGGTCAATTACGTACTGACGCAGGTATTATCTCGGTACGTGTTGAAAATCAATATTACAGCGGTGATGAGTTCCGCCAGATCCCAGTAAAAATTGGTGCTAATGGCGCGAAAGTACTGCTAAACGACATTGCTGTGATCAAAGACCAATTCACTGAAGGTGAACGCTATTTTAAATTTAATGGTGAAAATGCCGTTTATTTATCTGTAAAAGCAACTAAAGAACAAAATATGATCCCGGTTGCTGATTCAGTTAAAGCCTTTATTGAACAAAAGAATAAAGAGCTACCAGCCGGTCTTCGTCTTGTGCCACTGATGGACATGACTTATTACCTCAATGCCCGTTTAGACATGATGAAAACCAACCTTTTCCAAGGGGCTATCTTGGTGGCAATTATGCTGTCTATCTTCTTACGCTTTAAGCTAGCACTTTGGGTAATGATTGGTTTACCTGTGTGTTTCTTAGGTGCAATGATGATGATGCCATTATTTGGTATCAGTATTAATATCGTGTCGTTATTTGCCTTTATTATGGTACTCGGGATCGTGGTCGACGATGCCATAGTCATAGGGGAGAGCGCCTACACCGAAATTGAGAAAAAAGGCGGTGGTGTTGTAAACGTGGTAAATGGCGCAAAACGCGTTGCTACCCCAGCAACATTTGGTGTCTTAACAACAATTGCTGTATTTGCACCGTTTACATTATCAAGTGGTCCAGAGAGCGCATTCTTCTTTGGTATCGCCGTGGTGGTTATTCTGTGCCTGATATTTAGTTTGATTGAATCGAAACTTATTTTACCCGCACACATTGCCCATACTAAGTTTCCGCCAATTAATCCTAATAGCTGGCGAGCGCGTTTTAACAAACGTTTCTTTAACTTTGTAAATGGTCCATATAAGCGTTTTATTGAGCTGTGTGTTGAATGGCGCTGGTTTGTACTATTTGCGTTTGTCGGTTTATTGATTTTGACGTTTGGCTTAATTACATCAAACCAAGTGCGTGTGGTACCAACACCAAAAGTACCTCAGGACTTTCCGCAAATTCGTTTAGAAATGAATGAAAATGCCTCGGATATGCAAACAATTAATGCTATTCGTGAAATCGAAGCCATGGTTAACAAGGTAGATCAAGAGACAGAACGAGAGTTTGGCCAAAAGCTAATTCGCGATATCTTAGTGTTTAACCAAGGTCGTACTGAAGCACAATTACTTGCTCCGCTGGTAGATGAAGAGCTTCGCCCGTATAACGCATTCGAATTATCGCGTCGTTGGCGTGAACAAATGCCAAGCATCCCAGGTGTGAAATCACTGCAAATTTACGATGATGTAAATGGCGGTGGTATGGATGGTGAGTTTGGTTACTTACTTTACGGCCCAGATATCGATACCTTAAATGATGCAGGTCGTCGTTTCATCCAACTATTACAACAGCAAAAAGGCTTGTTTGATATTAGTTCGACCATCGATCCGGCGAGCAAAGAAGTACAATTAAGCTTAAAACCTGTGGCATATGATTTAGGTTTAGACCTTGCCAACATTGCTAACCAAGTAGGTGCAAGTTTCTACGGTGGTGAAGCTCAGCGTGTTATTCGTCGCGGTGAAGAAGTGCGTGTTATGGTTCGTTACCCGAAACTAACACGTGAAGCGTTTGCATCATTAAAGCACGCCGTGATCACAACACCTGCAGGTCAAGAGGTGATGCTGGGTGATGTTGTTGAACTGAACGAAAAACCAGGTATTAGCTATATTCGCCGTGAAGGTGGCTATCGTACTGTGTATATCTACGGCAGTATCGATGAAGAAGCGATTGAGCCGGGCGAAGTTGTTAAGCAAGTTGACGAGAACTTGTTGCCACAGTTAAAAGAAGAGTACCCGTCAGTTAAAACTGAGCTAGGTGGTTCTATTGAAGAACAACAAGCGCAAGCTAATGAGCAAATCATGTTCTTCATCGGCGGTATGATTTTAGTGTATATCTTGCTTGCTGTACCGCTTAAGAGCTATTCGCAGCCTCTAATTGTTATGTCGGTTATTCCATTTAGCTTAACCGGTGCTATTTGGGGTCACTTCTGGTTTGGTTTAGATATTAGCTTGATGTCGGGCTTTGGTTTGATTGCTGCGGCCGGTGTTGTAATTAATGACTCGTTAGTTATGACAGACTTTGTAAACCAAGCACGCCGCGAAGGTATTTCAACTCGCCAAGCGGTTATTGAAGCAGGTTGTGCGCGCTTTAGAGCAATCACCCTGACATCAATTACAACCTTTGCCGGTGTACTACCGATTATGTTCGAAACCAGCTTGCAAGCTAAGTTTGTAATTCCAATGGCGGTTGCACTTGGTTTTGCGGTTATGTTTGCAACTCTAATCACTTTAGTACTAGTACCTTGTTTGTACATTATCATGAGTGATGTAGGTAATGGCTTTTTGAATATATTCCGTTCTGGTCACCGAGTAACGACCAGAAGAAAGCTGGTGAAAGACTAAAGCTCTTTCTGTTTTAAAGCCAACCGAGCGGTTGGCTTTTTTGTTTCTGCATCTTTTGCTAGTAACTATTTGCTATATAAGACCTTTGGTTACATTCTTTTGTTTGATTTGTGATTCGGTCGCGATTATACTCAGTCTTGTTTTTGGCAAACTAACTGAAAAGTTAGGACGCAAAGTTTCCGGTCTAAGGTTTTAAACTATGATAGCGGGACCGCTGATAAGCACATAATCTAGTGCTTTGGATCTTTTGCCTCAAACTAAAAAGTATTTATTTTGTACGGTTGTTAGATAATGCCTATTAGTTGTTCTTAGGGTGATACTTTGTTTATGCATACGTCAATGGCCTCCGGGAAGTGGTTGCCGATTGGTTGCTTGAATCATCATACCCAACTATTTGTTGGTGATAGGGTGATTGTGACCTTTTATGACATGCAAGGAGAGCTAGTCGATTTATCATTCGAATATCCAATAGTCAGTACGGATCAAGGTGAGCCTCATAATTGGCCGCGCTCCGTTGCTGAGCATATTAATGTGCATATTCCGCTAGTAAAAGCTGGAAAAATGACTGATCAAGGTTTAGTGGTAGCCTATCGCTCAAACCAAATTTATGCCCTAGAAGGCTCGGGTATTACGCATGTAAAAGTGGCGTTTAATTGTATCGCCAAGTGTGAAGAGCGAGTAAAAGATAGTCTGCAAGATTATGACTATGTTTATCCTCAAGCATGCAACGATTACAGTGCAGGAATTAAGGTTTTACAACCTAAAACAGGCCATATTTATATGTGTAAACCATGGCCATTTAGCGAGTTTTGTCGTGTTAAAGATTCACACAACCCGCTATTTGAACCAGGTGTAGGAAAAAGCTGGGCTATGGCTTGGCAGCAAGTTTCACATTAAGAGTTTCCCCCTAAATGCTATTTTAGCATTGCTTAGCCCACTCAATTTGAGTGGGCTTTTTTAAATACCAACCCGCAATAATACTTAATCATTTTGAGGGATTAAACCTGTCGTTAACTGCGTTAAAAATTTCTCATTTAGAACAACTAAATAACGAAATTTTTGCCTTGTTATCAACGAGGTTTTATTGCCTCAAAATAGACTACTTAATTA
>NZ_JACSOG010000022.1:0-79735 GCF_014349195.1 Pseudoalteromonas sp. BZK2
TAAAAGCGATTTATACTGCGTTATTGATTTTAACAATAGAACCACTATTATTTGCAATCAATGCCTTGCCTAAATCGCTTTTAATTCCAACTGAAACTCGCACCTTGAGGTGGTTTGGGTATAATTAATTTGGAGGTACCTTATGTCATTAAACGACTTCGACTTATTTCTCTCATCTATGGAAGACGTAAAACCTCTTAAGCATGACACTGTTCAATTTGATTCCACCAAGCAAGGCCCTTCTTTAGCGCAACAAGAAAAACGTAAAGCAGCTGAGTGTGATTTAGCAATTGATGAAAACTATTTGCGCAGCGAGTTCGTCGAGCTGTTAGATCCTCATGCCATATTGGCATTTAAAAAAGATGGCGTACAAGGCCAAGTATATAAAAACTTACGTTTAGCTAAATATCAACTCGATGCCACGCTTGATTTGCATGGTCAGCCTCTTCAACGTGCACGTAGTACGTTATTTAATTTTATCGATGACTGTCATAAACGAAATATTCGTGTCGTACTTATTCGCCATGGGATTGGTATCAAAAATAAATCACAGCCAGGTATTTTAAAGAGCTATACCAATAAGTGGCTGCAAGAAATTCCAGCGGTTTTAGCCTTTCACAGTGCTCTTAAGCATCATGGTGGTAGTGGTGCAACGTATGTGATGATTAAAAAATCTGACGAGAAGAAACACGAGAACAGAGAAATCCACTCAAAAAGAAGTTAGTTGAATAAGCGATTAAAGTGCAGCATCTAAACGTGCTGCACTCGATGAGCATGCTGTGTGGTTATGATTGACTAACTTCAATGTCCTGAACTGGTTGCTCCGATGCATTAGCTTGGTTAAACCATGCTGACACACCTAAAACGATAACTGACACGACGACCAGACTAAATTTAGCTCCACTTTGATTAGATTTCATAACGCCTCTTTTATTATTGTTTTTTTATTGAGCAACTCCAGAATAGCAAAATTACAGATGTTAACAAGACGTTTATTAAACAAATTTACAATGTGTCAATAACCTTTTGTTCTATCAACCTGATTTATTAGTTCTTTACCTTCAGTTAATCTCTTAGCATTACCTGCAATTTGCAACGAGACAGACTCTAAATCTGAAATTGCAGCACAGTGAGGCGTTAAGGTCACCTTTTGATGAGACCAGTAAGGGTGCGCCTGAGGTAAAGGCTCTTCGCTGAATACATCAAGGGTGGCGCCACGTAATTGCTCACTATTAAGTGCCTCGAGTAAATCTTCATCGACAACATGTTTGCCTCTGGCAACATTAATTAGCACCGCATGGCTTTGTAGTTTACCCAGCAGTGATTTATTGATAATGCCCTGAGTGTGTTGGTTAAGTGGTAGTAAGCACACGAGATAATCAATTTGACCAAGCATGTCATCTAACCCCTGCTGTGAGTAATAGGTGCTTACTTCAACGTCGTGTTTTTCACTATTAGACCAAGCACTCACTTGAAAACCATTTGCGAGTAAACGCTTTGCACAGGCTTTACCTAGTTCACCGTAACCTAAGATACCCACATGTTGATGTGAATACGCTCGCTTTGGCTTCCAAGTACCCGCTGATTGTTTTAAATAATATTCTTTGAGTCTCAGCTTGTGCGCCAATACATGACCCAATACATACTCTGCCATATCATTAGCAAGGTTATCATCAACAATTCTAACAACAGGAACATGCGCTGCTATCTTTGTTAAGTCGATGCTATCAACGCCTGCACCAAATGAAGAAACTGCTTTTAAATTTACCAGCTTAGGCCATAAATCAGCGGGCGCATTCCAGGCCAGTACAAACTCTACGGCTTCGTAGTCTGTGCACTCAGACCAAAACTGTACGTCAATCTCTGGTAATAACGCTTGTAATCGGGCAATTAATTGGCTGCAATCTCGGCCTGTTACAGCTACAAGTAAAATCATTGTCTTCTCCATTTTAGCCTCGAACACGAAGCGCTCTTTAAAAAGTCACACAACTGCAACCTAACTGTCACAGCGAACTCTTACCCTAACCTCATCGCTAAATGCGTTTATGTTTGAGGTTTGTATGATCAGTGTTGATAAAGTAATAGAAGCAAATTTACCACAATTAGAAAATTCGCCAAAAGTAAAAGGTTTAGTAAAGAAAGGCCTAGGTTATTTATTACATGAGCAAGAGTTTGTTGCCTTTGGTGATGCATACCCACACTTACAGGGGCTTGAATTTGTAGAGCAAGTGCTTGATGAGCTTGACTTTGACACGCGCTACAAGCCAAAACAAATGGAACATATACCAAGTGAAGGTAATGTCGTTATTGTCGCTAACCACCCTATCGGCTCTCTTGATGCATTAGCGCTGATAAAAGTCTTATCAAGTGTACGCCCCGACTTAAAAGTCGTTGCAAACCGCATGCTGATGTCAATCACTCCGATGCACTCGTTACTCCTTCCCGTTGATAACCTCTCTGGTACGAGTAAAAAGAAAGAACTCGCTAATATCCAGCAACACTTAAAATCAGACGGTGCATTATTAATCTTTCCTGCAGGTGAGGTATCGCGCTTAAGTCCAACGGGCATTAAAGACTGTAAGTGGAACAGCGGTTTTTTACGTATGGCAAAAAAAGCCAACGCACCTATTTTGCCTATTTACATCAAAGCGAAAAACAGCCCGTTATTCTACGGCACCTCAATGATCTACAAACCCTTAGCCAGTTTGTTATTAGTCAAAGAGATGTTCAAACAACGACAAAAATCATTAGAGTTTGAAATTGGCGCGTCCATCCCACCTGAGTCATATTTAATCGAAAATTTAAAAGATAAAGAAATAGCTCAGTTGATAAGAAAACAACTGTATCGACTTATCACAAAAAAACCTCTGCCGTTAAAAACGCAAACCCCCATTGCCAGTCCTGAAGCAACGAAAGACCTTAAAAAAGCCATTGAAGAGTGTGAGCTATTAGGTGAAACCTCTGATGGTATGAAAATTTATTTATATCAATACTGTGGTAGCTCACCGATTTTCCGTGAACTAGGACGACTTCGTGAAATTGCGTTTCGGGCAGTCGGTGAAGGCAGTGGTAAACGCCGTGATATAGATAAATACGACATGGATTATCAACACCTCGTTCTGTGGGATGCTAAGCAACTTGAACTAGTCGGCGCATACCGACTTGCCTGCGCACAAGACATTATAGAAAAACATGGCCGCAAAGGTTTATATACTGACAGCCTATTTAGCTACAGCGATGATATGGCGCCGTATTTTGAAAAGGGCATTGAGCTCGGTCGCAGCTTTGTGCAACCCAAATACTGGGGTAGAAAGAGCCTAGACTATTTGTGGTTTGGCATTGGCGCATTTGTGAACTGGTACCCGCAATACCGCTATTTGTTTGGCGCAGTTAGCGTATCTAACGCGCTCCCCGAGCAAGCTAAATCGCTATTGGTTCACTATTACCAGCATTATTATGGTGCTAAAAAAGTGTTAGCTATCCCCAATAATGAATATCGCCATACCGAATCACAAAAAGAACAATGTGCTCAGTTATTTGCTGGGGATGATATTAAAGAAGATTTTGTTGAACTTAAGCATGTGCTTGCCAATATTGGTGCGCAAGTCCCAACCTTATTCAAACAATACACAGAGCTTTGCGAGCCAGGAGGCGTACAGTTTTTAAGTTTTAGCATCGACCCTGAGTTCAATAATTGCATTGATGGATTAGTGCTTGTCGACTTAGATAAAGTAAAAGCGAGTAAAGCCAAACGATACTTAGGGCAGCCACGCGAATAGTCGTTAAAAATAGCTTAAAAAAGTCGGCATATTCGCCGACTTTTTCTTTTTAATTAAAGATATTTCTAAGCGCAGCTAAGTATATTTGCTCAATAGTTTTTAAATCTGCGATAGGAACATGCTCATTAACTTGATGAATGGTATGGTTTCGCACACCACATTCAATCACTTGCGTGTGCTCATTGGCAAAAAATCGCCCATCTGATGTGCCACCACTGGTACTAAGCATAGGGAAGCTGCCTGTTACTTCATGCACGGCTTGTTCAAGCTGCTGCAACAAGCAATTGCTCGCCTGATGCAAGGTATAAAATGATTCGCACGGACGCTCCCAAACAAGCGTTAGCCGCAATGCTAAATCTGCCAATGCAAACTGAATTTCTTCTTTAACGTCTTTACTTTTGTAGCCATGACTATAACGTACGTTAAACGTGATCTCACATTGAGCAGGCACAAGATTATCGACCACATTGGCTATATTAATGCCGGTCACTTGCAGTGTTGTTGCCGAGCTTGTTTCATCTTTGTGCCAGCTAATTGCCGTTAAGCGCTTTACGACCTCTGCACTTAAATGTGCAGCGTTTATGGTGTTTTCAGGGTAGGCAACATGCCCTGCTTTACCTTGAATAGATAATCGAGCAGACAACGCGCCTCGCCTGCCATTTTTAATGGTATCACCCACATGCTGATGACTCGTCGGCTCGCCAACTAGGCAACCATCAAGCACAACACCTTGTTTGGCTAGACGCTCAGCAATTAACAAGGATCCGTATTCAGCTTCGCCCTCTTCATCTGAGGTTATTAACCAGTAAAATGTGCCGCCTTTATTGCTATTTTGCGCTAAAAAACGTTTTGTTGCGCAAAGCATCGCAGCAACACCGCCTTTCATATCTGCTGCGCCACGGCCATAGACACTGCCATCGACTATCTCGCCACTAAAAGGATCAACTCGCCAATCACCTTCTGCAGCAGGGACCACATCAATATGGCCAGAAAAAGCAACGATAGGGCCTTCACCAAAGGTGATTTTAGCAATTAAATTAGTAACATGATTAAAGCTAAATACCTCACAATCAAAGCCGAGCTGGCTTAAGTTACCTTCAAGCCAATCAATTGCACCAGCTTGAGCGGGCGTTACCGATTTAAATCGGAGCAAGGTTTGTAATGTTTCAACCACCTCAGATTGCACCGACTGGTGCGTTACTAACTCTGCATTTGATATCAAACTCATAATAACCCTAATCAGTTAGAAAGCTTAGGTTATTACAACGAGAGATTATGACCGCAGTGTGAAACTTAAATTAATGATTTCCTTCTTCAATAAGGGTTTCTTGAGTTACCTTGGCAATGTCTTTGTCTTCTTTGGTTAATTGTGTTCGTTGCCAACGACCAGCTGCGAACCAAAGATAAGTAATGATTGCCACAAGTACATTGGTGATAGCAAAGGAATACCATATGCCCTGTGGTCCCAGTGAAGTATGCTTAGACAAAATATACGCGGCAGGAAATTGAATAACACATTGTGAAAGCAGTGACACAACCATCGCATTTAGCATGTTGCCTGAAGCCCTAAATGCAGCGACTACACAAAGCTGCACGCCTATTCCGCCCCAAGTTAAGCACATAACCCGAATGAACTCTGCACCACCCGCTATCACAGACTCATCATCAGGAATGAAAAAGGCCACCAAGTATTCAGCAAACAGATAAGCAACAACACCCACTATTGTCAGGCCCAGCAGTCCCCAAAGTGAGGCTAATCGAGTTATTTGTGCTGCACGCTGTGGATTTCCCGCCCCCATGTTTTGACCAACCAAAGTCGAAACAGCCATTGAAAGACCCATTGCCGGGATCATCACCATTTGTAAAATATTAGATCCAACACCATAAGAGGCAATCGTGTGCGTACCAAAGCTAGCTACCAAAAACGACATAATAATTAAACCAAAGGCTCGCGCAGAGAGTTCAACCGAGCCAGGCGCTCCTAAAAAGAAGGCTTGCTTCATATACTGCCAGTCTGGTTTAAAACTAGAGAGTTTAAGTTGAATGCCGTGACGCCCTCGCAAAAACACCCATACCCCGATTGCAGCCGCTAAGCTTTGCGTGATAAGTGTGGCTAGTGCAGCGCCCATTACGCCAAAACCCGAAAAGTCACCAAAACCAAAAATCAGTAAGGGGTCAAGCACAAAATTGAGTAACACAGTACCGCTTACAATATAGAGCGGCACCTTGGTTTGCCCGATACCACGCATTAAGGCTTGAAACATGGCATAAATAAATACAAACACAACGCCGATAAAAGATACATGCATAAATTTAAGGGCATCACCAAACACTTGATCTTCAACACCTAATAAAGTCAAAAAATATGGTGAAAGCATATAGCCTATTAAGCCAAGTATGGTTGCGGTAATTGTCACCATTAACATAGTTTGGGCAGCAACGTGATTAACCTTATCTTGCTGACCCGCTCCCATGTATTGAGCGGATAAAATAGCGCCCGCCATTGCCAACCCAGAGCCAATAGCAATCACTAAAAAAGTGACTGGCATACTGACAGAAACGGCAGCTACTTGCTCTGCCCCTAAGCGGCCTACCCAAAATGCATCGGTCAGTTGATAAGCCGACTGCAAAATATTGATTAAGATGATCGGGATACCTAATTTAAGTAGCGCTTTTGAAATCGAGCCATGAAGAAATAAGTGCTGAGGATCAGCCATGCAAAACACCTAATAAGCAAATAACACCGTTAGTTTACCAGCCGCAACTGAATGTAGAGTCAATAAAAGTCAATCTTTTTTTGATCTTCCCATTTAAAAACTTAATCTAAATCAAAAAATGGCTTCACTTAGTTCAAACATTTTTGAAACTTTGATCTAGAACAGGTTTTGTCCGCTGCAACTTAGTAATAATAGCCTCAACCAAATAAGACAAGTAGTTCGCGGAGAACAACATGAAAACTAAATTAAGCATTGCATTACTTACTTCACTATTAGCACTCTCTCCTGTTGCAAACGCAAACTTAAGCGTGAATGTAGGTGCAATTAATGTAAACCCTGATAACGACAGCTCAAAAATCAATGAAGCGCCAACGTTAGGACTTCGTGGCGATGACAATACCCAATTAGGTATTACGATTGATTACTCTTTTAATGACAACTGGGTTCTTGAATTAGTTGCAGCGACACCATTTAGCCATGATGTTCAAGGAACTGGTGGCTTAGCGGGCAATAAAATTGCCGATATTAAGCAATTACCACCATCACTAATCGCCCAGTACCACTTCTTAGACTCAACTTATAAGTTCCGTCCTTTTGTGGGTGTAGGTATTAACTATACAACCTTCTTTGATGAGAAACCTTCTGCGGCTTTAAAAGCAACATTAGGTACTGACGATGTAGAAGTGAAACTAGATGATTCATTTGGCTTTGCAGCTCAAGCTGGTTTTAACTACATGATGAGTGAAAACTGGGGCCTACATGGCATGGTTTCACTAATCGACATCGATACAGACGCAACAGTTTATGCTGACGGCGCAAAGGCATTAACTTCGACGGTAGAAATTGACCCAGTTGTTGCTATGTTCGGTGTTAAATACAAATTCTAACTTTCATTTTGTGAAAGCCCATACGCACAAAAAGGCCATTTAATGGCCTTTTTTTTCATCTTCATTTAGTCGATTACAAATTTATTCTTTAACTCTGGCATCATATTTGTTAAACCCTAGTAAACAAATTATATTTTTGAAAAAAAACATTTTTTTGAGCTAAACTTCAATTTAAGACGTATTTATTTTGCTAAATTTCAACGGACTAAGAAATATCTGAATTTTCAGAGCCAGCGGTTATTGTTCCCGATAACCAACAAAGATACAATATAGCAATAATAATATTGACCTATACAATGTAAAAAAAATGATAACGAGGCTTGCCTTTTGAAAAAGATTATCAACTATTTACTTATAATTTCATGTTTAACCTTAACAGCATGTAAAGTGAAAGACCCTGATGAAGATAAGCCGCAAGAGCAAAAGCAAGATTCCATCAGTGCTAGAGAAACTTTACTTGCTGGTAAGGCTGATTTATCCCTATCAGTGGTGGATGAGAGTAAAGCCAATTTAAGCAATGTTGTCATAAAAGTCGCAGGACAAAGCTACACATCAGATGCCAATGGCAAAGTTAACATTAGCGATTTGCCTTATGGTAACCATGCCTTAATGGTGCAACAAAACGGTTACTTTGCAAAAGCAGGGGTTATCGTTAATCAACCAAATTATGCAACTTCTCAAGTACAATTAGAAACAAAAGCTCAAAACAGTAAAAGCCTGATTTTTGCTGGAGATACTATGTTTGGACGCCGTTATTTAGATCCAAGCTTATCGACTATGGGAACAAACATCCCCGATGTTAAAAATGCACTTATTCGCCCTGAAACAGCTGGGGCAGATAGTGTTGCAATTACTGCCGATGTTGCTGAGCTATTTTTAAATGCAGACTTTGCTTCCGTTAACTTTGAATCACCAGTAACAAGCAACCCTAGTACCGTTCATCCAACAAAAGAGTTTAGCTTTTTTTCTTTACCTGATTCACTCCAAGGACTTTCAGCCATAGGCGTTGATTATTTGGGGCTCGGTAATAACCATGTGTATGACTATTTACAATCGGGTCTTGAAGACACACTTATAGAAGTTGCAAATGCGGGGTTCTTACACAGTGGTGCTGGAATAAATGACACTGACGCTCTTGCACCCGTGAATGCTAGTCTTGGGGACATTAACTTAACACTTTTTGCTGCAACCTCTATCACTGGAGATGAGCATGAATTTAATTATGTTGCAGAGCAGAGTAAAGGAGGAGCGGCAGATCTTACCAATGCAAATGCAGTAAATGATACTCTACAAGCGCTTGATACTAATAATTTTATAATTGCACAAATGCATGGCGGTGATGAATATAGTTACTCGCCAACAAGTTATATAGACGGTCGGTTCCAAGCTCTTTCTTCGCAAAATACTGATTTATTAATAGCTCATCACCCTCACGTTGCTCAGGGTTTTGCTGTTTATAATGATATTCCTGCAGTACTCGGCTTAGGTAACTTTGTGTTTGATCAACCTAGATTAGACACTCTATTAGGTGTTGCGGTGATGATTGACCTAAACGCAGACACACAAACAGTAAATCGTGCCTTTGCTTATCCTATTTACATTGAAGACTACAAGCCTCGTTTTACCACTGGCTTTTTAAGTAACTATTTAGTGCGCCGTCTAGCAGAGTTCTCAGATGACTCGGTAACGTTAATACCGCGTGACAATTATGCTGAAGTATATTTCTCTAAAGACCAAGCAACAAAGCGTACTTCACAAGTGACCGTTACACTCGATAGTAGCAGTGACATAATTGACTTACGTCAATATGCACCATCATCCGCTGCATACTTGTCTAATATTGAAGTGACTAGTGGTGAGCTTAGCAATAGTATTTTAGGCCGAGACATCATGGTATTCGGCGATTTCGAAGACTGGGATAACGACTCAGAAGCTTTTGAGGTAAGTCGCTGGGATCATACTAGTGATAGCGTTTTTCCTTGCACCGATAAACCCTACGCTGGGATTCAAGCTCTTTGCTCTAGCCGCGATGAGTTTGACAATACCCCTTCAATCATTCCTTTTAGACACACTATGCGAGTGATGGAATTGATTGACGAAAATGGGGCGCCATTATTGAGTAAAGATTTCTCATTATATGGCTACTTACAATCTGAGAATGGTGGCAAGCTAGAAAGCTTGTTAACTTATACAACCGAAATTGATGATCTTACTTTTTCGGAAAATGAAGTTGTTATCAGCAACGGAGGTGATAACTCGTGGCAAGTATTTAGCCATGATTTCAGCTTACCTTCTGACGACTTTACCCTTGGCCCAAAAAACTTACCGCCTCGTGGTATTAAGCTTCAATTTAGACAATATGCGCCAAGTAATGGCGAAGCAATAACGCGCTTAGACAATATCGCGATGATCACTTGGCAAAACCCAATCAGTCTTGAAAATAAGCAATGGCAAACCAGTAAAATGCATGGATTTGACTTTTTAAAAGTCTCTGCAAGTAATGATACGAGTATAAAGCTCACTTTCACTTTACTTGACTAAGGAGGAGCAGTGGCTGTATTTCAACAATTGTTACGATTGAGGCACCAACGTGCGTTTTGGTTAACAGTTAGCTTATTTGCGATTGTAATGTTCAGCAATTTACTGAACCTATTTCAGGCAAGTAATGCTTTTTTATACCAAGCACTTGAGCCATTAGGTCAAACACAGCAAACTAATATCGTATTAGTCAACAGTGATAATTTGAGCAATAATCACCAGCAGCTGGTAAGTAAACTTCATGATTATAAACCAAAAGCGATTATTGTCTTAGCCGATGAACCTTTGCAGCCCTTACCGATAGACAATGTATTCTATCCGTACTCAAACAAAAGCTATTGTGTCCCTCATGTAATTGCTTGGGCAACCTATCAGATTCAAATTCCTTCTCAAGAGGGTTTGAATTGCATAAGTATTTGGCAAGAAATATTTGATTATGAAAATAACCAAATAGCCTTGATTGACTTTAAGCTCGCCGTGGCCGCTTTACCAAAATTTAGTGCTCAAAGAGTGCTTAACTTTGATGTTATGAGTGAACAATTAGAAAATAAAGTCATCATTGTGGGTCAAAAAGCTTCCTCATTTAACGTGCAAATACACGCGCCAAAACTTAACGGCTTACATGACCCACTATTACTCACGGCTTACATGGCTGACAGTATTGATAAGAACACTGTAGTAACACTGCTAAAACCAACCTACTCTATTGTTATTGAATTAATTTTAGTGGTGGTTCTGCTTTTTAGCTTTCAGAAACTATCACTCTTTTACTCATTTTTCATTGCCTTCATGAGTATTTTTGTCTGGTGCACAATTGGTTATTTTTTCGTTGAATCAATGCAGATTTATATCCCAATAGGCCAGTACATTATACTTACCTTTATCACCCTTCTCTGGATCCTAGTTGTCCGCAAAGTAACAGAGGATGCAGAGCTTAATGTTGTGGTAAATAATATCCAACAAAAGATGATGGGACGCTTCATACCACAAAGCTTTATAGATCAAGCTTCGCCTTGGGACCCTATTATTCAGTTAATTAGTCAACAATTAGACTTAGAGAAATCAATTTTCCTTGCTCGCAAAGAAGATGATCACCGAGTTGTAGAAATTCGTGCAATGAATTGTAATTTAGATGACATACAAGAAATGCGCAGAGATTATCAACGAACGCCCTACAGTAATGCGTTAAAGTCATTGGGGATAGTGCAAATAACTCGACCTTTTTTTAAGCATGTTAGTGCGAATGAAATTGAATTTATGGTACCGCTTGTTTATGCCGGTGATGTACGCGGTTTCTGGGCACTTTCAGTGATCCCAAATACGCAGTTCAATCAACAAGCCTTTGAAAAGAATGTTAATAGATTTGCTGCTCAAGTCGCTGAATTGCTATTCCATTACCATATTTTTAAAGCCACTGAGAGAAAAAATAAAACTCTAATTAACCAACTACTTAACTTGAGACTGCATGAGCCTACGAGCCAGCGAGTTAAGCGCTCTATTGATGAAATGGAGCAAAAAATGACAACTTTAGAAATGGTATTCAGCCACACTCGTTCTGCTAATATTTTGTTTAACTTATTTGGCCAAGTTATTCAGACGAATGCCGCATTAGAGCAATTTGCAAAACAACATCAAATTGCAGTCTTTGAGATGACTGCATTAGATCTATTATGCCGCTGTTGCAAACTGGATACTGAGGTTGCCAAGGGCAAACTTCGTTATGTGACGTTAAACAAAGCTGAGATAAGTTTACCTGCCAAACTTAATAACCGAAACTATACGCTAAGTATTAAAGCACTGAACACCGACAGTTCGCAAACTGCCTCAGGCGAACCATTTCAAGTATCAGGTATCTTATTTGAATTTATTGATAACCATGCTGTCATAGACGAGCAAGAAGCCACTAAAGAGGACCAAAGTTAATGGACTTTGTACTCGCGCTTTTTCCTGCAGGCACAGGCTTAGGCCAGTCTGTTATTACTACCGTATGGGTAGGTACTGCGGTCGTCTGCTTGTTAAATTTGCGTTTTGGTTTCCCTCTGACGGGGCTTGTTGTACCAGGCTACCTAGTCCCTTTACTGATTATTAGCCCAACCTCAGCTGCGGTTATTATTATCGAGGCAATCGTTGTTTATGCATTAATGCGCTTTAGTGCTCATTATATGATGGAAAAGTTTGGCTATGGAGAAATGTTTGGGCGGGATCGCTTTTTCGCCATAATCTTGCTTAGTATTCTTGTGCGTGTCTGCATGGACACATTGTTTTGGCCTTTAATTGCCGCTCAGTTAAGCCAATGGGATATTACTTTTGATTATGCATCTCAGCTTTATTCTTTAGGCCTTATTATTATCGCACTAACAGCGAACGTGATGTGGAACGGAGGGTTTAAGTACGGGCTTAAAGTAACTTTCATTCAATTACTTATCACTTTCTTGCTAGTTCGTTTTGTCTTAATGCCTTTTACTAATTTTAGTATTGCTAATTTGGGTATTATGTACGAAGCCGTTGCCGCTTCAATCATCGCGGCACCAAAAGCATATATCATACTAGTCATCACTGCATTTATTGCTTCTAGAGCAAATATAAAGTACGGCTGGGAGTTCAATGGAATAATGCTACCGGCATTACTTGCACTGCAATTAACTCAGCCTTCAAAGCTTTTAACTTCTTTTATAGAAACGGCCGTTATTTTAATAATTGGTAGCTCATTGGTGCATTTTACTCGGCTAAGACATGCGAACATTGAGGGTGCCAGACTATTAATGTTCTTCTTCACTATAGGCTTTGTCTATAAGTTAATACTGAATTATGTCGTTGTTTGGTATTTCCCTACGCTCAAAGTGACAGACACATTTGCATTTGGCTACATGCTTGCAACTCTACTGGCACTAAAAATATATCAAAAGAACGCGCTTGGATTAGTAATCAGAGCAACATTTCAAACTTCGGTAATTGGCGGCATTTTCGCTATTACTGTAGGTTTCTTAGTGATGTTAGTGCCCTCTTTGCTGTCTAATCAGGATGTACATTCAGATATCGACAATCCACATGTCATCACCTTAAATCAACAAGTAAGCCAATATAAGAGCTACTTATACACAACTCGGACAGATAAAGTAACAGTCAGTAGTTATAAAGCTAATCAAGCAATCAATGATTTTAAGTATGCTGTTTACCATTTAAATCAAGCACTTGAGAACAAGCAACCCATAGCAAAGTTTGGTTATTTATTTAGCGAGCTGGGTTTTTCGCTTGAAAGTGATGAGCAATATGTTTACTTGGTAGATACCTACGAAAGTCAGCAAAGAGGGCTATTTATTTTTAATAAAACGCCAAAATCTCCTTTGTTGATAACTATTCCCTATCCAATTACAGAAAGTCTAGCGAGTGACTCTGCAAGCTTGATTTTTCAACATATGAATAATAAAGCAATGTTATTTGGCACTGCTAAAACGCCACAAAAAACGATTGCAACGGAAGATCAACAAAGCTTTTATTATCAAGCTTTCATTGACGCACTACAAAGTGACGAAATCTTACAAATTCGAGAGGCTAATCGCTTCACAGCAGCACTAGTTGAAAAGCCTTCTAATAAATTCGACAGCCAATATTGGATATATAACCAACTACCAACTTCAATTAGCCAAAGAGACATTCACCAATTTATAGGCAGTGAGGCAACTTATTTTGGTGCAGCAACACAAAGCAGTTTGCCAACAGCGAATTACTCGGGCTCTATGCTTGAACTATTTTTAGATAGTGCTAACTATACTAATATTTTGGCTAACATTTATCGCGATAACTATAAGTACAATACCCCCCAAATTAACGTTATCAATGAAGAAATAAATACTATTGTTGACGAGTTTGCTTATCAAATTAGTAAAAAAGGTAGTTTTGAGTATCAACCTCTATCAGAAAGCCAAATAGCGCTGTGGGAGTATGAAGTTTTAAAGCCACTCTATAAATTAATTACACAGATAGGTAATGCCCCACTGACAGAAGACAAGCTTAATCAGTTAAAGCAAATCAATGGCACAACCGAACTACTTAACTATCAATTGCAACTAATCAACAATAGCAGTGGTCGATATCTATTGTTAAGCCCACTTAAAAATAATGAAGCACGCTCACAAGGACAAGGGCTTTACGCTTTTAAATTGACTGCTCATGAAGCTATCACACTCAGTGTACCAAGGCCTTTATTTGAAAGTAATACGCTGAGTTTTGCAGCTGAATTATTCTCCGAGGCAAACACTGCCAATTTATTAATTGCGGGGGCTCACCCTTATGCGCACCCTAAAGCTAATGTACTTGGGGCTGATAATATTGACTCTTTATTTAATGTTATTCATCAAAGCTATTTGCGCTTTACAGCTAATCAGCCTAGTTTACACATTCAAATCCGCAGCCATAGCGCGCCGTCATGGGTACGCCCAAATGCAATTGCATTCTCAGCTACGCGCATCAGCGATGTGGCCTCGCCACTAATGAAACAAATCGACGGAAAACTGAATAACTTAGGGGTTGAATATCAAGTAGTATCAGGACAAAAATCAACGCGAGGTCTTGAAATAGGCAGCTCACCTCAATCAGGATACCAACAATTTAATAGCAATAGTGAGCTGGCAACATTATGGCTGGCATCAGACTTTAAAGAACAATTTTCAATCGACCAAAACAGCGTATTGCAACGATTATTGGCAATATCTACCAATACAAAGGTAAAAACTATAAATCTGGCTACCTTGTCGCCACTAAACTGGCAAGCAATCTCGACTAAAGAAAAGCAACGAATTCAAACTCTCGTTAAAAACTATATAGCTCATCAGCGTTTAACATCATTAAGCGGTTTCTGCGAGCAAATTAAAGATTGCTCTTTACACACCATTAAGCTGGAAAATGCAGACAAGTACGCGCTTATGATTAAGTACAATAACGATATTGTGGCAATCTACAATCCAACCAATAACCAGCTTATTGATCTGAGCTTATTTAATAGCATTATGGCTGGAGGCGCATATGTACTTAATTAAACGCCTACTTGCTATTTTAGCAATCACAATTGCTTTAGTGGCACTTTTTTATTTCTCACGAAACATAATGGTATGGATTGAGTCAGCTGAACCCATTGATGCGCGTACTAGTCAAGAAACACGTTCAAATGTACAGTGGCTTAGTAGTCAAAAGCCACTACAGTTTACATTTTCAAATCAACGTACTCACTCACTGCGCATTTTATCAAATGCCGTGTTTGATCAGTCGGTCATACTAGATCAACCGGTTAATTATGCAATTAAATACGTGCTATATGATCAAGAAGGAGATGTCATTTTAGACAAGGTTTACCATCATGCATCTAAATTGGTTACAAACTCGCAAGAGCAACAAGTAAAACAAATAATTGAAAACAAACAATCATTGAACGTCGCATCTGGTCAATCTTTTTATTTACCTATTAAAGATTACCCTAATGCTGCGAGTCTCGATCTAACGCTTATCCCTGAACAAACTAACCTACAGGGTGTGGTTGTTAGGGTCCACGCTAAAACTCCTGAGCAAAGTATTGATCCGCTTAACAGCTGGCTAAAGCGTCCTTTAGAAAGACGCAGACGCGCAACTGATTACCTTACTATGGGAGAAAATACTTTAACTGATGGAGAGATTAGAAATGCGATGGCCTTTTGGTGGCAAAAGATTGCACCCCAGGGAATTCCTGACATAGATTTTAAATCAGACATATTGTATGAAAGTTTACCCTACAATGTAGTCACATATGACTTTAGTGAACAGCAACATGATCTAGGCTCTTATTTCACGAAACCGGGTCTTTGCGCGAGTATTCGCTTAGAGGAAACCGATAGCCTGATATTCAAAACAGACAAACAAGGGCTGCTTCCTTCGTTAATTTGGTATGACAAACTACAGTTTTCCCCTCCTTTACCCGTAAACTTTAGTGCAATAGACGAAGCTAATAGTTATCAAACTGAGCCTCTTAATCCGGGCTTAGTCACAATCTGCAGTGAAGATAATTTATTAACGCAATGGCGAACTTTATCTGGTAATGCAATCTTAACTAGTTACTCAGGCAGTTACTTGGCTAACAGCCAATCCTCTGTCAATTTTGATATTGAATCGCAAAGCCATTTAAATATTGAAGTTCGAGCTCTTGAGACAAGCCATCTAAATGTCACCTTGTTTGATGAAAGTAACGAGCAAATCGAGAGCTATTCTGTGACATTGAAAGGACAAGCTTCAGAGTTTGATCGTTTGATTGCCGAAAACACGCAACGTCAAGATGTTGGAATGTTAGTAACTTACTATTTGCGCTCGCCAAAGAATGCAAGGCGAGTCGAAGTCAAGGCAGATAAAGATGTCTATGTTCGTCTGAAATCCCGCTTTGCTGATTTTAACTACCAAAGAACCTTAACTCACGGCTTGGTGACAGAATCACCTACAAACTTTCATGATATCGCTGCGTGGTATGAACAGCGCGCCAATAATCATTATGAACTTACATTGATGGGGCACTTTTCGAATATTCGGACTTTCACGCCACCAGCAGAGTTAGATCCACAAGTCACATACTATCAATCTAGGGAACTATTTGATCAGCTACCAATTTCAAATGTAGCACTGACACTAAGCCCCAATAAGTACTATTTACCTAAACAACCCGCTCAGGTTTTTAACTACGGTATTTATAATAAGAATAATTATACGCCGTATATTAACTCTGAAGATAACAGCCTAATTTATCGTTTAAAGGGGAATAGTGCTAAAGAAGCTAATATGGCGGATTTATCTGTTTCACAACTACAGCAAATCCAAGACAGTTCTCGCTCAATGTATCAAAATTGGTATGGTAATCGGCCTTGGGTTAAACAACGCCTGTACCAACTAAATAAAAAGACTCCTCTAACACTCAGATTAGATAAGTATCAGCGCCCTATTAGTCTTGTTTTCAAAGTTGCTAAATCAAATAATAAGGCTCCCGTTGAACTTAGTGTCAAACAAAGAGCAAAATACAAGTCAGGACTCACGAGCGAATACAGTATTAAAAAGCAAAAATATCAGCTTTATCCATCTGAACTAATTAATGCTTTTTTGATTCACCCAAAGAATAGCCGACTGAATAGCTACCCAAGTGTCACGCACTTAGTATCAAGTGATATAGATACTTTACACTCAATAACAATCGAGTCATCAGAAACAATCTGGCTGTCTATTCTCGATGAATACCCTGCTCAAGAGCAAAAAGTAAGGTGGTGGAATAATGAAAATTAATGCTATGTTACTGGTTTTTTGCACTTTTATGGCGGCATGCAGTGCCGAGGAAACTAGCTTGCATGATTTAACAGAAGATTTTCATGCTTGGCTATTAAAGCCGAACACTGAACTAACACACTTCAATTACAAGGATGGTGTTTTTAAAGCAAAAAATACAGTTACCTCCGGTGGCGAGATTCATTATAAGAAGACTGGTAATAACTGTATTGCATATGCACCTCATCGCTATTTTGATAAACACACGCTAAAAATAGCCAAGGCAGTGTTTGCTGAATGTCAGGTGTTACTCACAAATTCAAAACATAGAAATACCCTTGATCAAAGTAATAATAAACTCGATTTTGGCAAATATAAAGTTAGTAGTGCGAATGCATTTATTCTTGCCTATGCTAAGACTGTAGAGTCTTTTTCTATTTATCAGGTACATGGGTTTGCAAAGGAAAAGCGAAAAACTTTACAAGGGCGTAATGCAGATATCATTGTTAGCAATGGCTCTAAAACACCGTCAAAAGCAACTGTAAAAATATCTGAATGTTTAAATAATCAAGTAGGCTCTAATGTTATGCTATTTGGTCGTGATGTTTTTGAGCTCGGAGGGACAAAAAATATACTTACCGACATGGCGCCTGTTAATAGCCAGTTTTTTCATATCGAGTTAAGCCGTCAAATGCGTGAGCGTTTAATAACTAATAGCCAACTTTTAAAGCAGTTTAGCCAATGCCTTATATCATAATAGCCTTAGTCACTTTTACATTATTCAGCATCAACATGGTGTATGCTGCTAAGCCTGAGCATGCGGTTCTTGAGCCCCCTCTTTGGTTACAAACAACGCCAAAACTGGCCCCTTTAACGTCTACTCAAGAGTTGCAATTTGATGCCAAGCAGCATCAGTATTTATGGCTACCAGAAGGCCATTGGCTTGAGATAAATCCCGATTTATTAAATCAATTTATTATCAGCGCCGGAAATACACAATACATTCAGCAGCGTTTACAAGTTCATCGAGATCTACTTTGTAATTCGAAACGATGCCAGCTTCCGGCAACAGGCCATAATCGTATAATTGCCATTCAGAATCACCTTGACGAAAGCGCTAGTTTTAGGGCTCTTGTCGGTCACTATCAAGCAAAAAGAGATAGTTTTCGACGTGCACTCAAACTAGCAAAACCATCTGTTTTATTGACCACACAGCAAGGCAATGAGCGTTATTATCAACTGCATAAAGATGAAGAAGTTACGCTGTTTTTTCCTGCAGCAAAAAAATTAAAGCTATCTGTTAGGCAGAATATGCAACTTCCTGATCGAAACGGTGTTGTGTACGCCTATGTTGATAACGTTTTAACAGCAAAAGTGAATACGATTAATAGTCTCGCTGTTGAATATTCAGATAAGAATGTTGGTTTAGTTAACTCAGATTATTTGGCTATCGACGCAGGCCAATACCTAACCATTAAAAGCGCAACAAATTCACTGGTTAAAATAGAGCAAAGCCACCGCGCAATTTATGATGATGGTGCAGCCGCAAAAGAACAAGAAAAGCAACTAATGCCATATTGGCTAAATACTGCCAATGATCATTTAAAATCAATTTACCAAGAGCACTCGTTGGGGTCGTTAAGTAACACTGTTTTTTCTGAAAATGACCCGCTTAACGTAAAGCGATACTATAATTTGCTTTCGATGATGAGCATCGATTCACAACTTGTTGGCAGCTATCGAAACCAATTGCCTATAGAAAGTAAAAGTGAAACCATCACCGAGCTTGCTGAGCTGCGTTTAGTCGATCACCATTTTTACCCTCGTATCAATCATCAGACTAGACTTTTAACAGCTCTGTCTCAATCTGCACAAGTGTTTGACTTAACGGTAAAAGAACGAGCTACGCCTTGGCTTACCTTAATTGCAAAAAGTAACAATGACACACAATTAAAATTCACCGCAGGTGAGCAAAGCTGGCTAGTTAACCTGAAAGCGACAGAACACTTTCAAACATTAACACTCTCTGTGCCTTTAAAAGAAAAATCACTTTCTATACAAGCAGTTAAAAACACAACGGAACATATTGATTTTGCACTATACGCAAGAACTCTAGCTGATATCCCCATGGATGAAGTACTCTACCAGCAGCCGAACAAGTTAAGTGCAAAGAGCCCTACCACAGAGCTGATTATTAAAAACTACTTGCACAAGCAGCATGCGGACTATTTAGCATCAATTGAACCTTATACACCCGCACAGCAGCAATTAAACATAACAGATTGGGAACAGCTGCTAATGACTGCTAATGATTTAGCAGAATCTGCGCCATTGGATGCCCTTCGCTTTTTGAAAAAGCTAAGCCAGCATAGTAACCATCAAGTTGCGGAAAAAGCATGGCAAGCAAGAATTGATATTTTGAGGCAGCAAAAACAATTCCATTTAGCAAGCAGCTATTTAGAAGGTTTATACAAAAGTGCAAAACAGGCTCAACTGCAGCATTTTGCAAGTTTAGAGTTGATTAAAATTTACCAAGAGCAGCATCAAGACTACAAACTATTTGCCTTGTGCGCTGGTAATTTATCGTCAATTTCCAATTGTAGAAAAATCTTGATCAGGCTTGCTGTTAAACAGCAGAAAAATCGTTTAGCGACGTGGCTAGCTCATCAGTCTGATCAGCAAAACATCGCAGAACCAAGTTTCGCAGCACTAAATTTTCAAAGTTTGGTTTCAAATACTAAACAAAATGACCCTTTATACCACTTAGTAACAGCAGAGCAAGCTGGACTTATTGATGGACAAGGCAAAATACAAAATACCGTGCTAAGTGATAAGAAACCGTGGAAATTTACTGCTACGCACCCTATTCATTTAGCGATCAAAGCTCGGGTAGCTGCGAAACAAAATGGTGAATATCAAACGGCTTGGCTAAAAGCCGATAGCCAATATCAGCATAAATTGATGCCAATTTTTAGTGATATTCCAGCAAATATTCAGTTTGTAGATAATCAGCAACTAGCATCTATATCGGCAACCTTAATTATAAGCTTGCAAGTCGGAGAAACTCTGACTTTGAGCGCTGATCATATGACATATCTTGATGTAAGCCTGCTCCCTAATGATTTAGTTTCACAATTTGACTACCAGTCTGATGCTGCCAATAACCTGACTGCAATAGACTTTATGTCATTAGTTTATTCACCTACCGCATCACAGTATGACTTATTAATTAATGGCTTATACCAATTAAGCAAAAGGCGTTTAAACGACAATCAATACACTCAGCTACTGCAACGTCTAGAGACCTTACCAGCAACAGCTAGATCGACCTTCATTCAGAATAGAATTGAAAGTTTTGGTCAGTGGCAACCTATTGAAAGCATGCTAGATTATGCTGGAACTCGACTATTTAAAATGCAAGCTCCTGCACAAAGTAGCTTTGCTGATCGTTTTACCTTGCTTAACACCCAGTCTGCGTCAGAGCAAGGGTTACAGTTACGACCATTCCATACTTTGCATATTGATCTAGCTCAAACTGCTGGACAACAAATCCGTTTTAAATTTCACTTCTCTACTGCAGAGTTAGCACGAGACAATGTCGCAAATGTTTCACTTCGCCTAGCTAATGAACTGAAAACCCGGTCAGTTTCACAACAACAAAGTGTGCCATTTACTTTTACTAAGCAAGAGCTCGATAACAACATAATCAGTATTAGATGGCTCAACCCTTACCTATCACAATACTTAACAATAGAAGCAGAACAATATCTAGCCGGAAAATGGCAGCACTTAGAGCTACCAACCAAGTTATTATTCTACACGGTAATACCGGACACACCGCTAATAGCAACTTTATCGGCCGACAGGCTAATCAAGTTGGAAGAAATCGACGAACAAAGACGAACAGAACGTCGCTTTTTTCATCCTGCAGGAAAAATCGAAGTTAAAGCTGAAAAGTTGGAATATGTCCGCCTATACAGTTGGCAGTTAAGCGAACATAACAATAAAATTTCTGCTTACTCGCAGACTAAAGCTGCCCTGCCAGAGTTGATCACCTATCAAGCGCCTGAAAAAGTAGAAATCGTTAAGGAGCAAACAGAACTACACGCAGATGAACTCAACTGGCAAGTTTTTGCTCGTTATGATCAACAGCAAATTTTTCAAAGCGCTGAAGATATTCCCACCCGCGAAGAAACTGATATTGGCGCTAGAATTCGGATAAATGATGATAATCAATGGTATCAGTTAGAGGGATATTACTCATTCATTGATACGCAAACTGATATTATTAATTTAAATGGATATTACTCTTGGGAGGATGAAACAACGCCTTGGTATATTGATAGCCAAATTAATAGTCGCTGGCAAATGAGCCGAGAGCAATTTGATAGTCAATACGCGATTGATGCCAGCATTAGTATTGGCCAAATATGGCGACAAGACTCAGTGCATCGCCATCAATGGCAAATAACTCCTTATGTTCGCTATAGCAGCGCTGATTTAGCTGACTACCTCGCTGATGATAAGCTTAACTCAGGTATTTTTAATTTTTACAGAGAAAATCATTCATCTGGTTGGTTAGGGCTCTACCAATATAGATATCAACCCTGGGTCGATAACTACCTTAATTTTGGTGTTTCTTCCGGTTCTAATGATGATTGGAGCAGCTTGGATTATTTACGTTTTAACTCTAGTTGGAATCAATATTATGAAGGCCATATTTTCCAGCTGGGGCTAGATAGTTATTACCGCTTCGCTGATGAACATCGTGCTACTGCCACATGGCAATATATCTCTCGCTTTGCATGGCAAAAGCAGATTGACTTAGGGGGCTTCTCACAAGGCTGGCTTAAAGTAAGCTGGCAACAAGATTGGGTTTGGAATAACCACAATATTAGTGTTGAGTTTTCATCTGGCAATAACTTGCATACGGGCTTTGCTCCCTATGCACACGATGAAATTATTTTTCCAACACTTCAACTTAACCATTTGTTAGAGCTGAGTGACTATGAGCAGTAAAGTTTTAAAAGAGCGCCTTGAGTCTCTACTATTTGCCGATATAGCCAATTTTTGGTTAGACCTTTATCGCCAAAAGTATAAGCAACTCGTTAACGAATTAAGTGAGTGGGAGCTTATAAAGAACCAGCCAGATGATAATGACGAAGATGATTGGTTGTTACTTCAAGCTATTGCTTTTTTAACTCACAAAATTGATAAGCTGCAAAACCAATTAACCAAACTTGATGGCGATCATCGTCGCTTTGTTGAGCGTTTGAGTCATGCGGAATTAAAAGCCGAGAGGCAATTTCATATCCTTGATTATGCAAAAACATTAGGGGCAAGTGAGTTGCAACTGCAAAAGGATCAAGATGCTTTTCAGCGTTGGTTTGATGAAGGGGCAATGATTAATCGTTACCAAGATAAAACCTCTGAACTTGAGCAATCATTAAAGTTTTTGATAGGAAAGCTCGGTGATTTAACAAACCGTTATTTACGTAATCACCAAAATGACATGGCTCAGTCATGGTTAAGGCTCGATTTAGAAGGCTTCTTTTTAAACCTACTAGAAAAAACAGACAATGAAGCAACACGAAACTCATTATTTAGAGCGTTAGCTAATCAGGTAAATTTGCTTAATGAATATGTCGAAGATCCTGAGTTTAATGCAGATTTAGTTGAAAACTTACTACAGTCATTAGAGAAGCCAACAACACCACACGCAGCAAAAGTCGATATTTTAGAAATACTAATTAATCTTAGGCCCACTTTTACTCGCTACTTTATGCGCTCTCATATTGATCTGGACGTTGATAAAAACGGCAAAGTAGATCGCCAGCAGTTATTTTTAATTACTTCATTTGCCAAAATCATCAGCAAACAGTTTTCCTTAAATGAGGCAAACCGTAAACTGATTTTTTTACTTGCTAAACATGCTTACCCTCGTGTTCGTCAAAGTGTTATAGAGCAATGTTCCGTTTTGCCTTGGTCATGTGTAACCGATTTACTCAATGAGCGAATGCAACTTGAAAACAGCCCAGCTGTAAGACTAACATTAATTAAACAGTTATCAGACCCGCGCTTTAGTGAACAGCAATTAGGCTTTAAGTTATGGCAACAACTCCTTGAGGAAACTGATAACTTTGCAGAACAACGTCTATTACTTGAACTCACTCCGAGGATCATGTTTAACCTTCAAGTTGATAATGATAATCATGACTACACTCAAGATATATTTAAAGCGTTTATAAATGTATTAAACCGACAACTTGAAGAAAAAACTAACCTTGCAGTAAAACGTATTATTAGCCGTGTTCGAGAGCAGTTAGTCAGTTTTATGCATCAGCAACAAGTTGCACAATTAGAGGTGAGCTTAAGTTCAGACACATCCATTGACTGTAAAGAAGTAGATGAAGATTTGCTTGGTCGACTACTAAGTAAACAAGCTCAGCATTATGAAGCGTTCAATGTTAACCTAAAGAAAAAGTCATGGCAGGTGCAATTGGGTTATAAGCGTGGCTTTAGAATCTGGCGCTTATGGCATGAATTTAAGAACCCTAGTACCGGAAAAAGACAAAGCTATAACCATTTACAGGCCAGAAAGCCTAGTGCATTTATGCATGTACCAAGTTGTACTGTTGCAGAGATAAGCCAGACAGAAGTACCCGGTGAGCCTCGTTTTGATGAGCATCAATTTAGCTCACGACCACACTTGCCATTACTTGATTTCTTATTAAGTACCTTGTCTCAAGATAATTTAAAAGCGCCAGCTAAATCCTATACCCCTGATGGCATTTTGATAGCTTCACCACCAACAAGTTTATTTAAGCGTTTATATGCATACTGTTGGATTTCATTGAACTACGAAAAATTGAATGAGTTACGAAATGGTACTGAAGTAGAACAACAACACTACCTAGAGAACATTCGCAGTAAGGGCTTTACGCTAGACTTCCAACCATATGGAATGTTGTTTGATGTAGCGTTTCCTGTCGAATCAGGTATTGCTAACCTTTATAAAAAGCTCGCAATTACACCCTTTATTTTTAACATTGGGTCAAGCTTTAAAGAGTATGCGTATTCAATTTACCAAAACAGCATTGGTCAGCTAATATTTTTTGTCATTAGCTTTATCGCTTACTTTTGGGCGAGACATATAAAAATCAGCCGTCAGATTCAATCTGACAGAGCACTTATTCCTGTATCAATTGGCGGCTGGGGAACACGTGGGAAATCCGGAACAGAACGCCTTAAAGCGGCCCTTTTTAGCAGCTTAAGTCTAAAAGTAGTAAGTAAAACAACGGGCTGTGAAGCTACGATGATTTATGCAAGGGCAAGTGGTGAGCAGTTTGAAATCCCCTTATTTCGTCCATTCGATAAAGCCAGTATTTGGGAGCAAGGAGATGTTTTGCACTTTGCTAAGAATGTAAAAGCAGACGTATTTTTGTGGGAATGTATGGGGCTCACACCACGTTATGTGCGTATTCTTCGCAACTGGATGAAAGACAATTTCTCAACCATAACAAATGCCTACCCAGACCATGAAGATATACTCGGTCCAACAGGTATCGATGTTGCAAACGAAACCAGTCACTTTATTGGCGAGAATAGCTTAGTATTTACCAGCGAACAAAATATGGCTCCTATTTTAGACGTCAATGCCAAGCAGAAGAACTCAAGTTTGATCCAGGTGCATTGGGCCGATGGCTTGCAAATTACAGACGATATACGTTCTTTATACCCGTACCAAGAACATCCAGCTAATATTGCGCTAGTTTGTAAAATGGCACAGCATATTGGCTTAAGTAAAGACTATGTTTACAAAGAAACATCGGCCAGAATCATTCCCGATATTGGTGTTTTACAACATTTTGAAAAAGCTAAAGTGGGTAAAGTAGAACAATCATTTATTAATAGCATGTCAGCAAATGAACGTTTAGCAACGTTAGAGAATTGGCAACGGTTAGGGATCTATGATTTAAATGACAACCCCAAAAAACAGGTTATTGCTTTAATCAATAACCGAAATGACCGTGTGGCTCGCTCAAAAGTGTTTGCAGATATTTTAAGTCACGATTTGCGTTTCGATAAAATAGTTGTAATTGGTACAAACGTTGATGGGTTTTATAGCTACTTTATTAACGCACTCATTGAGCGATTAGATAAAATTATTGCAAATAATGATCTAGAAGAATTTAATAAACTTTTATCTCAGTTCAACTTTTTAACTGAAGAACAATTAATTGCTCGGTTGAGCGACGCATACGATCTAACTCTTGCTAATAAGCTCATAAAATTAAACGGCGACTCGCTTAAGAAATCTAATATTAACGCTCTTTTGAAAGATGCTACCGGTAACTCAAATGAGGCCGAAGCATCGGCTATTTTACAAAATCTATTTGTTTATCAACAACGTCAAACATTAGAGTTGCTTAAGCAAGATATCGTTAACAATAGCGAAAAGCTAAAAGAGGTTATTGTAAATACAATAAAATCTAACGTTGTGTTACATGAAAACAGTAGTTTATCTGCTGATGAACTAACGCGGTCAATTGCCCAATTAGGTTTAGTAAATAACCATCAAGTTATTGTTGGTATGCAAAACATTAAAGGCGCTGGCTTGAACTATGTTTACGCTTGGCAGCAGTGGCAGCGAATAAACCATACTCTTGAACATCTATTTGACCAACAATGTACAGCTAAGGAGTTCAGAACAGCACTAACAAACCTCAACATGATTGTTTCCTTTAATAGGTTAGAAGTGGCCACATTAAAACAACATTTGAGCACATTGAAAAAAATGCACTTGGCGCAGAATGAGTTCTGCCAAGCAGAAATCACTAATCTACTTGAAAAACTTGAGGCATATAGTTCTGAAGATAACATTGAGAAACAGCAAGCATTGCCTATTCAATATTTAAATCAAGTGGTTGAGTCATTTCTTGATGCAGGAGCAGCTGTTAAACGTAAGAAAAGAGCAAATCAAATTTATAAAGATATAGCTGATCAGCGAATTACCTTAGAAAAGGCGATAAAAATATTAGGCAAATTAAGCCGCAATCAAAAATCAGGTTGGTTTGCTAACAAATCTAAACCCAATTAACTTTTAACCTAGCATAAAAACGCAAGGTAATCCAAAAGGATTGCTTTGCGTTTTTTATTATTTTCCCATCGAAAAATCAGAATTTTCCTACAAACTAAATTCTTATTAAAAATCAAATGATTAATATAAAAAATTAAAAAAGTATAAATTTAGATCTATTCCCTATTTGATAAACACCAGCAAAAAACAGTAAAATGATACTATCAAATATTAATTTTATGTTAACAACTTCGGAGACTGTCATGAAAAGCTTAGTTTCTAAATTAGCAGTGTTACCTTTAGCTATCGCATCTGGTATGGCAATGGCAAGCACAAACCTAGTTGAAAACGGGTCATTTGAAAATAACACAGTAACTGGCCATGGTGGACAATGGCAGTTATTCAGTAATATCGATAACTGGAGCCGTAGTAACAATGCTAAATTTGAGTTACAAACTAACAAATTAGGTATTGTTCCAGCTCAAGATGGTAATCAACTTCTGGAACTAGACTCAACTGCTAACTATTCAATTTCACAGAGCGTAGCTACTTCAGCAGGTAAAAAGTACGAACTTACTTTTTATTACTCTGCTCGTGTTGAAGGTAATGCGACAACAAACGCTGCCAAAGTTTTATGGAATGGTAATGAATTAGCGACCATTAATAGCAGCACAAAAGGCTGGACTAAATATAGCTTTACTGTAGAAGCAAACGATACTAGTTCAGTATTGAGCTTTGCTGGTGCTGGTAAATCAGACTCTTTAGGCGCATTTATTGATAATGTTTCTCTAACAGAAATTCCAGAACCTTGTGCAGTTGAAACAGGTCTATATGGTATTAATAACTTCGGTTCAGAAACTGAGGGCTATGTTTATCATTTCAACCCAGTTTCAAGCTCTGTCACTATTGTTGCAGGCCTAAATAACACAGCTTCAAATATTGCAAGTAAAGACGGTGTGCTTTATTTCATGGAGCAACTAGATAAGAGCAGCAAAGCATCTAAAATTTACAGCTTAGATTTAGCAACTAACCAACAAGCGGAAGTAGTTGATGCGACTTCATTCCCTATTTACCGCTCAACAGTCACCGCTGATGGTCTTGCTCTTCGTGCAACAAGTAAGACATATATGTACGACTTTGATTTAGAAACAGGTGAGAAGACAGTTCTTGGTAAACTATCTTACCCTGGTGATACTTTCTCAGATGGTGATATTGCTTACTCAAATGACTTTAACGTACTTTACGTGTTAACAGGTAAAGCACTTTATACGCTAGATGAAGGTAGCTTAGAATTGACACTTGTTGGTGAGCATGGTGTAAATTGGGCATCAGGTATTGCGATTGCAGATGATGGTACAATTTATGTTTCAGGCCGCGAAAGTGGTGAAAATGCTAAAATCTACTCACTTGACCAAAACACTGCAGAAGCAACGTTTGTAATGGATGGTCCTTCGCATGTTAATGACTTAACATTTGTTAGTGAAGCAGTTTGCGCTGCAGAGTAAACTGTGTTTAAAACCATAAAAATGCCAGCTTAGCTGGCATTTTTTTATTTATCTTGGGTATCACTTATTTGTGAGTTTCTTTTGCTCTAACATTTCTTTCCAGTGCATTACTTCTGTTGGCAAGATAGGAGCTACACCTTCAAACCCAGCAACTTCAAGCATTTCTTCAACGCTCACAACACCTTTCTTACGTTTAAATACCCCTCGTACATAGGCAATCGCATGCAATCCACGCTCAGAGTGAAACTTTTGTTCAATGTAAAAGTATTTATGATCCCAGCCAACTAAACGCGTACTAACAGTGTATTTTTGCATTGGTTTAATATCGCGAATATAGGTAATTGCAGTCGCATTAACGATCGGGAACCAACGACGTTTCATTACATGTTGAAACAACCCTACTCTTTCTGTCATCCAAGTGCGCGCCAAATCCATCATTGCTAAATAACGGGAATTAGTCAGGTGCAAGTTAATATCGCAATCAGTCGGCAGTGCTCTGAATTCAATATCTATCGTGTCGAGTAAACCTTGATAGTCACGATTACGTTTGATTTTAAAAAACAATAATATTAGTCGAAAATATAGATTCACAATAAAAGGTCTAACCAGTTGATAATTCACAAAGTGTATCACAGCATATTGCTAAGGCGAATATTCTGCTCTAATCTGTGCATATATTATTATAAAAACAGATAAGCCTAATGAAACTATTCAGTTTGGTAACTCTATTTTCTGCAAGTTTATTTACCGGCTCAGCATATGCTGACTTCAACTTTCCAGGTAACGGTACTTTAAAATACCCAACGGGTGTGGAAAAAGATTTTAAATTTGGTTTTGCTTGGCAACAAACTGCCGAAAAATTCACTATTGGTGATAAAAGCTATGACATGTCTTTGCCTGAGTCATACTCCGTTGCGATTACACTGAGTAAAGACGAACAACAAGTTTGGGTACAAGAGTTTAATAATGGCTTTATTGAAGGCTTCAATTGGCAAATAGCAGATCACTCCTTAAAACTCGAAAAGCGCAAATTTAGCGACTCAGTCAAAGGCGATTATGTTATAAGCCTAGATAACCGAGATTACTTTTTTGCCCGCAATAACATAAGTATTGTTATCAAATTTGACAATGACGGTATCAAAAATATTGCCATTGATGGTGTCACCAAAGATATGGGTACCAAACATTAGCAAAAAGCTTGGCTTTTCACCCAAGCTTTTTGCTTAATTAACGATTATTGTGGGGGGTTACTTTTAAACCTTCACTGTCTTACGGTTAATGCCATAATCTCGAAGTTTGTTTGCCACTGCGGTGTGGCTCAAACCTAATCGCTTAGCAAGCTGTCGAGAGCTAGGATAAGCCGGATAGAGCTTACGAAGTAAGGTCGCTTCAAAGCGTTTTACCGCTTGATCTAAAGTTCCTTCAAAGTCAGACTCAAGATAACCTAAATCATGAGTAAAGGTTGGTAACTGCAAATGTTCAATACGCAGTTCGTTATCATCTAACAACGACACCGCACGGTAAATCGCATTTTCTAATTGGCGTACGTTACCCGGCCACGGATAATCTTGTAAAAAGCGTAAACAATCTTCAGACATCACAGGCACAGAATGACCATTTTGTTGGGCATACTTTTGAATAAAATGTTCTGCTAACGGGCCAATATCAGCTTTTCTGTCACGTAATGGCGCAATTTCTAAGGTCAAAACATTAATCCGGTAATAAAGATCTTCTCTAAATGTCCCCTCTTGCACCATGGCCGGTAAGTCTTTTTGCGTTGCAGCAACAATACGTACATTCACTTTTACTTCGTTTTCATCACCGACTTTGCGAAATGTGCCATCTTGTAAAAATCGCAGCAACTTAGTTTGCAATTGAGTCGACATTTCACCAACTTCATCTAAAAACACCGTACCACCATCGGCTTGCTCCAAAACGCCACGTTTTGGTGCCGCGTTTTCTTCATAGCCCGCATAACCAAATAACTCTGACTCAGCCACGTCATCAGGTAACGATGCACACGATAAAGCAATAAAGGGTTTTACTGAACGGTTAGATGCATAATGACAAGCCCGTGCAAGTAGTTCTTTACCTGTCCCCGTTTCACCAGTTATCAAAATTGGCGCTTCAAGCTGTGCCATTTTGCGAGCTTCACGAACAACACGACGCATTGCAGTGCTAAAATTATGGATTGTCGCAAAACTTTCTTGGCCATATCGACGAAAGGCACTCACTTGCTGACCAAGTCGACTTTGCGATTTAATGTTAATAACGGCGCCTGCTAACACATCCCCTTCAGCACCTTGTGGAACTGAAATAGGAAGAATATCAGCAATAAAATCTTCGCCAGCAACTTCGACACGCGTTGTTTGACCAAGCACCTCTTTACCCTCTAACCAGCGAGTAAAGTTAAAGCCCTTCAGCAAGTTATTAATATTAGCGCCTATAACTTCATTTTCAGATAGCTGTAAATCGCGACAAGCTGCATCATTGCATAATCGCACCCAGCCTTTAGCATCAATAGATATTACACCATCTGGCAATGCTCGCAGTAATGTATTTAATTCATTATGCTCTCGCTCAGAAGGTAGAAATGCAGTTGTGCGAACATCCATCACGCCGTCAATTAAGCGAATAGAAGGCATGATCTTTTGAAATTGCTCAAATTCAATAGGAGGAAAACTGACATACATACGACAATTAACCGAATCTACTTCAATACCTTTTAAGTCAACCTGATAACTTACTAAGATATTGAGAATCTCTTGTGCGATACCGATTCGGTCAGCACAGTGGATATCTAAACGCATTACATCCTCAAAAAACGGGAACCTATAGTATGAGAATAATACGCTAACTACTAGCGGCTGAATAGTCTATTGTAAACAATTTTGGACAATTTAAAGTACTTGCTCAGCTATCCAGATGCCAAAAGATCCGCTTTCATTGCAATGAATTACACCTACCCAAACAAAAATAACTCATCACATAAACTTAAAATGAATTGCTAAGTATTACTGACAAGTATCAAGCAATCTTAAATTGGTTGTATTTGGTAAGGTTAAGTTAACGCAACAAATGGTGTACCTACCGCAAGATCTTCCCCTGACCAAGAGGTCTATGTATACTGTAGCGCACTTGTAGCTAGGATAAGGGTGTGTCCTATACCCTTAAGTTCATAACTTGAGCAACAAACCATTATCTTAGCTGCATCAAAAAACATGGCCGCCCGTTCACTGAATAAATTACTTAGAACGACCAAAGCAAAAACAATAAGGCCTCAAATAAAAACTTAGAGTTAGGAAGTAAATATGAGTTCATTACCTAAAGCAGGTGACTTTTTAGGGCATCCTAAAGGGTTATTCCTGTTGTTCGGCACAGAAATGTGGGAACGATTCGGTTACTACGGCATGCGCGCCATTTTAGTTTTATATTTAGTAGCGCTTGTACAAGAAGGTGGTTTTGGTTGGTCAAATGCAGACGCATTGAGCCTATATGGTACCTTCACAATGGCTGTATATATCACACCACTATTCGGTGGTTGGTTAGCCGATAACGTATTAGGACAACGTAAAGCAATTATCCTTGGTGGTTTATTAATGGCTGCAGGCCATTTCACTATGGGTATTCCTCACAGCTATTTAGCTGGCCAAGAAGAAAATATTTTCTACATTGGTTTAACACTTCTTTGCATTGGTAACGGTTTATTCAAGCCAAACATTTCAACTATGGTAGGTGATCTATACAAAGAAGGTGACCAACGTCGTGATGGCGCGTTCACTATCTTCTACATGGGTATCAACCTAGGTGGTGCATTAGGTCCTCTAGTTGCGGGTTATGCTGCAGCTGCAATGGGCTGGCAATGGGGTTTCATCGTAGCTGGCGTAGGTATGGTGATCTCAGTTCTTCTCCAACTTGCACTAAGTAATAAATACTTAGGCGAAATCGGTGTAGTGCCTTCAGCTAAGCTATCTCAAGCACAATCTGAATCAAATACTAAAGAGCCATTAACGAAAGTTGAAACTGACCGAATTAAAGTTATCTTTACTATGAGTGTATTTAGCATCATCTTCTGGATGGGCTTTGAACAGGCGGGTGGTTTAATGAACCTTTTCGCTAACGATTACACAGACCGTATGTTACTTGGTTTTGAAGTGCCTGCTTCATGGTTCCAATCTTTAAATTCAATTTTCATCATTGTATTTGCACCTTTAGTTGCCATTATTTGGTTAAAGCTTGATAAACGTGAACCTAATTCACCAGTTAAATTTGCTATTGCACTTATTTTCTTAGCACTTGGTTTCATCACTATGATCTTCGCGTTAATGACACAAGGTCAAGGTGAGCACCTACAAATTAGCATGATGTGGTTAGTATTATTCTACTTATTCCACACACTAGGTGAGTTATGTTTATCTCCAATTGGTCTATCTATGGTGAGTAAACTTGCACCTCTTCGTCTAGCTTCAATGCTTATGGGTATTTGGTTCCTATGTACAGCGGTTGCAAACAAGATTGCTGGTTTCGTAGGTTCATTCCTAGGTGAAGGTGAAGAAGCGTTAGACAACGCGATGGGTATCTTCATTGGTTTAGGCGCAACAGCGGTACTTTCTGCTGTGATCATGTACTTACTAAGCGACAAACTTGTAGCTTGGATGCATGGTGCTGAAGGCCAACACGAGCCACAAACTACTGAGCACATCTTAGCTGAAGAGCTAGAAGTGACAGCTGAAAAGCAATAAAACTCAATCCCCACAGCTAGAGCTGTGGGGATACTTATAGCTTAATAGGCTACTAGTTAATAGTAGCAAAGTCACATACACTCCCCTTTCTGCCATTAATCTTTCCGATATTACTTTCTAATTTGAAACATTAACTCAAGAACGCTTCCATACAATGGCATAACTCCTATTTAAAAACTCTCAATTTCTGAACTTCGTTTAATCATAAACTTGAGATACCAGCCCTTAACAACCAGCATAAAAATGTAAACAATTCGATACATTCACTCTAACTTTATTTGGCGAAAACAAAATGAATAAAATACAAAAAAGCTTATAAATATCAGTTCATTAAATATTTATTAACGGCGCTTTATTTACTCTTTTTGATCTTTATTTTTACTATTTTCACTTCACATGATGAAATTAAAACCATTGTCTCATTAAATTTACAAAAGGGACTTTGGCTAAATAACGCTGTGCTCTTCCCCAAATTGAATTTCTGGTTAATCATCCGCTCATTACATAACAATAATTCTTTTTAGCGCAGTGCTTATAATTGCGGGAGTAATGACAATGAGCGAAGTAAATAATCCGTTAGGCCTAATGGGCATTGAATTCACTGAATACGCAACACCTGATGCAGATTACATGGACAAAGTGTTTACTGATTTTGGCTTCTCAAAGCTAAAAAAATTCAAAGGTAAAGACATCGTTTACTATAACCAGCATGACATTCATTTCTTACTAAACAATGAGCGTGAAGGTTTCTCTGCTGAATTTGCTAAAAGCCACGGTCCAGCAATCTGTTCTATGGGTTGGCGTGTAAAGAATGCACAAAAAGCATTCGAGGTTGCTGTTGAGCGCGGTGCAAAACCTGCGACAGACTCAACTCACAAAAACTTACCATACCCTGCTATTTACGGTATCGGCGACAGCTTAATTTATTTCATCGAGCAATTTGGCGACAAAGGTTCTATCTATGAGTCAGATTTTGAAGATTTAAGCGAGCAAAACATTGTTGAAGACAAAGGCTTCATCCGTATCGACCATTTAACCAATAACGTTTATAAAGGCACGATGGAAACATGGGCTAACTTCTATAAAGATGTATTTGGTTTTACTGAAGTTCGTTACTTTGACATTAAAGGTCAAAAAACAGCGTTATTATCTTACGCACTAAAATCGCCGTGTGGCACTTTCTCGATTCCAATCAATGAAGGTAAAGATAACAACAACAACCAAATCGATGAGTACTTAAATGAGTACAATGGTCCGGGTGTACAGCATTTAGCATTCCTAACGAATGACCTAGTAAGTTCACTTGATAAGCTTGACCAATCAACGATTGCGACACTAGATATCATCCCAGAGTACTACGACACCATTTTTGACCGTGTGCCTTGGGTTAAAGAAGATAAAGAGAAGATCCGTAAGCATCAGATCCTAGTAGATAGCCAAAGCGAAAACTGTTATCTACTGCAAATTTTCTCGAAGAACCTATTTGGTCCTATCTTCATCGAGATGATCCAACGTGTAGATGACGGCGGTTTTGGTGAAGGTAACTTCCAAGCCCTTTTCGAGTCAATCGAACGTGATCAAGAGCGTCGTGGTGTAATCTAAACCGCCATATTGCGCTTAAAAAGCAGCGTTTAACACGCTGCTTTTTGTCGTTTTAAATTCTGTTTTAAACTAACTGTTTAAATTGCGTTGATTGCCTCCATATAGATAACTAATAAATCAGCGCGAACCAATAAGGAAAGAGTATGAGCCTAATTAACGAAACCCACGATATTAATCTAAAAAGCTGGGTTGCATCTGCTAACGAAGCGAACTGTGACTTCCCAATTCAAAACCTTCCTTTTGCAGAAGTACGTCGTAAAAATTCAGATGAAGCGTTCCGTGGCGCTGTAGCTATTGGTGATCAAGTTATCGACTTAGCAAAAGTAAATGAACTTGGTTTATTCTCTGGTGATGCACAGATTGCCGTTAAAGCTGCAAGCCAAGCTACACTCAATGAATTTATGGGTCTTGGTCAGCAGTATTGGTCTGCACTGCGTCTAGCGTTATCAAAAGCACTTCGTGAAGGTGCCAGTGAGCAAGCGCAATTAAGCGAAGCGCTTATCGCTCAAGCTGACATCGAATTTGCACTACCGTGCCGTATTGGTGATTACACTGACTTTTATACCTCTATTTACCACGCAACAGCAGTAGGTAGTCTATTCCGCCCTGATAACCCACTTCTACCTAACTACAAATGGGTACCAATTGGTTATCACGGCCGTTCATCGTCAATTGATGTATCTGGTCAAACGTTCCACCGCCCTAACGGTCAAACTAAAGCGCCAGATGCAGAAGTACCATCATTCGGCCCTTGTAAACGCCTTGACTACGAACTTGAGTTAGGTATTTACCTTGGTAAAGGTAATGAATTAGGCGATGCAATTGCCATTGAAAATGCTGAAAACCACGTATTTGGATTCTGTGTATTTAATGACTGGTCTGCACGTGATTTACAAGCGTGGGAATACCAGCCGCTTGGTCCATTCCTTGCGAAAAACTTCGCTTCGACAGTATCACCTTGGATTGTTACGACAGAAGCACTGGCACCATTTAGAACAAACTGGACACGTGACGAAAACGATCCACAACCAATGGACTATTTAGAGTCAGCTCATAACCGTGAGTTTGGTGCATTCGATATCAAAATGGATGTGCAAATTGAAACTGAAAAGATGCGTGCAGCCGGCGAAGCACCAACACAAGTATCTAAATCAAGCTTCAAGCACTCTTACTGGACAGTTGCGCAAATGGTGACTCACCACACTGTAAATGGCTGTAACTTTCAACCAGGCGATATGTTAGGTTCGGGTACGCAATCAGGCCCTGAGCACGAAGAAGCAGGTTCATTATTAGAGCTTTCTCGCGGTGGTAAAGAAAAGATCACCCTTGCTAATGGTGAGCAGCGTGCTTTCTTAGAAGACGGCGACAACGTAATTATGCGTGGTTGGTGCGAAAAAGACGGTTTTGCACGAATTGGTTTTGGTTCAGTTGAAGGAACCGTGCTACCTGCTAAATAAAAGTAACTCACTATTTTTATTTCCAGAACAAGTGTTAAGGGCATTTTTTGCCCTTTTTTTTGTGCTTTTTCAGCTGAGTTACAATTTTTTGCTGGCTTTTTTAACTGAGGTTGCTATCTTAACTCGGTTATTAGTTAAATTTTGTACGCCATGTTAGTTAAACTTAAGTCTTTTTATCGCACGTTTTTTCCAGCTCGACAGCTGTTGATCCGTCAAAATGGCGAAGTAAAACACTTGGTATTAGCGCCTTGGCTACAATTGACGACCTTAATGGTTATTTTAATAGCCATTGCTTGGCTTAGTATCTCAACACTTCAAATCATTTCACAAGCAGACAAGATAACCAGCATTGAGCAAAAACAGGTTACCAAGCAGCAAGAGTGGAAAAAGCAGCACTTTCAACAGCAAGCTGCCTATGAAAAACAATTAGAGCAACTAGCAATTCTTGAGCAAAAACAAGCGCTATTGCAAAGCATGATTGAATCACTACCAGAATCGATGAACAAACCCACCTTGCCAAACGATGCTGAACCTCTACTTTTACCGATTAAAGAAAATGCTGAAGATTTTCATGCTCCTTTAGAAGATGAGCAGCAACCAAAACAAGTAAAACACTTAGAAAGTATGACTGAGCGTTTAGCACGTCTTGATGCGGCTTATAATCGTAGTTTCGTAGTGCTAGATGAACAAATCAAATTACGCCATCAAGAAATTGTTGCCATGCTCGAAGGGGCTGGTCTTGATAGTAGTCTAGCCAATACCTCAATACTTGAAAGCTCAGACACAGCCCAGGGTGGCCCGTTAGACTTGTTTGACGAATCAAGAATTCCTGCTGAATTTTTAGCAATTGCTGACAACTTACTAGCGTTAAACAACCTAGAAAACTTGCTGAGTGAGTTACCACAAACACTCCCTGCTGCTGACTACTATATTTCTAGCAGTTTTGGCCTACGCAAAGACCCAATGAATGGCCGCCGTGCTTTTCATAAAGGTGTTGATTTAGCAGGTTGGCATAAAACCGAAATTTTTGCTCCAGCCGATGGCACCGTACTTCGTGCAGGTCGTAATGGCGGCTATGGCAACTTTATCGAACTACAACACAAAAATGGCTTCGTTACTCGCTTCGGCCACCTTAATAAAATTAAGGTTAAAAAAGGCCAAACAGTAACTAAAGATGATGTCATCGGTTTAATGGGTAGTACTGGCCGTAGTACCAGTACCCACCTACATTACGAAGTTTTAGTGAATGGCAAACATGTCAATCCAGTTAAAATAACAAAGGCGCTTTCTCGTGTTCGGTAAAAAAAAACAATCAACAGCTAGTTCGTCTGGCTCATCATTAAAAAGAACCAACCATACTCCTTCTATTATTTCTGAAGACGTACGCTTAACAGGTAGCCTTACCAGCCAAGGTGAGGTTCAACTTGATGGTCGTATCGAAGGTGACTTACATGTTAAACACTTAGTGATTGGTCACACAGGTATGATTGAAGGTGTTATCGAAGCAGACAGTGTGGTCGTAAAAGGTAAAATCATTGGTTCACTCATTGCCAACAAAGTGACAATTGAAAGTACTGCTGAAGTCCATGGTGATGTATTTCACGACACTTTAAGTATTGAAGCCGGAGCTATCATTGAGGGCAGCTTAAAACATCGTCATGAAGAAGATAATGTGGCGCCTATTAAGCCTGAAGAACAAACGAGTAATTCAATATTGGCTGATGATGACAACGACTTGTCGTTTGTAAACAAACAAGCCGCTGATAAGTCTTAACGTTTTTTGGCGGTTACATACATAGTGATATCCGCGGTGAAGACAAGTTCATCGCGGCTATTGTAAACCTTAACGGGCACTAGCAAATCCTGCTTTTCTAGCCACTCACTCGGCACGTCTATCTGTGCAACTGCACGCATATCTGTGTCAATTTTTGCTAAGTAGTTCACTGTCATGCCTTTTGGGATCCAGCGATGTGTTTTTGCAGGTACCGTTGCATCAACCATTAAGCCAGCGCATAACTCAGCGACATTACACTGTGCAATCGCATGGATGGTACCAATGTGATTATGGATTGCTCGGCGATTTTTAACAGTGGCGCTGCATTGCCCAGCAGTTAAATTTGTGATCAGGGGCTTTATTGACCCAAAGTAAGGGGCTTTAAAGCACACGGCTTTACTAAACAACCAGTTACCTTTTGGCAATGACTGACACTTAGTCCAAATTTTTAATAATGATGATGGTGAGCTCACGACGTTGATCCATTATTTTTATGATGTGAAATAAAAAACTAACACATCAGACCAGATAGCGAAATGGAAATTTTTTGTAAGCAGTTTTAATGATTACGTAAGTATTACACTTTTAGCCAAGTGAACGCTTTTCTTTTCCTTTAGGGGCACATAAAATATCGTTTTAAAGGAGAGCGAATGCAGTCACGCCAGCACAAAAACCTCAGCTTACTATTTATTCTTGGCCTTCTGGTTATCTTTAGCCCGTTAGCAATTGATATTTACTTACCCGCATTTCCGACTATTGCAGAACAATTCAGTGCTTCAGAAAAGCAAATTCAGCAAACCGTCGCTATTTTTATGCTTACCGTCGGGCTTGGGCAGCTCATTGCAGGGCCATTAGCAGATAAATTTGGGCGTAAGCCTGTAGCAATAACCGGTGTGACAATTTATGGTTTAGCGGCGTTTGGCGCGTATTTAGCACCTGATTTTACAAGCCTGATGATTGCAAGAGCACTGCAAGGTTTGGGGGCCTGTGCCACATTTGTAGTAGCCTTTGCCATTGTAAGAGATAGATTTGGTAGTGAACGCAGCGGCCAAATTATTACTTATCTTAATGGTATCGTTTGCTTTATCCCTGCCCTCGCGCCAATTTTAGGTGCTTGGCTCACAGTACAGTTTGGCTGGCGCATGAACTTTTTATTCATGGCTGTATTTGCACTCATTGGTTTATTCATAACCTTGTTAATGTATAAAGAAACCCGCCCTGCAGATAGTGTATATAGTGGTCATATTCTTGACCTGCGCCGTTTTATGCCAATTATCAGCACGCCATTGTTTTTATTCCATAGCTTAATTTGCTTGGTAACTATGTCGGCTATTTTAGTCTTCGTTACCCTAGCACCTGGCTGGCTTATTACTGAATTAGGTGGCAGCGTTACCGACTTTACTTTCTGGTTTACCTGTAATGCGGTATTGAGCATTGTTGCAAGCTTTATAATGCCACTGTACATCAAACGTCAACCAAAGCGCGCGTTAAAAGCAGGACTCCTGCTGCTTGTAATCGCAGGAGCCTTAATGTTAGCCTTTAGCCAACAACGTACTGCGCTTGCGTTGATGTTTCCGATGTTTATTGCTGCGTTTGGTTTTGCACTGACACTTGGCTCATCAGCAGGCCGTGCATTAAGTTTGTTCCCTAAACAAGCAGGTACGGCTTCAGCACTTATAGGCTTAATGCAAATGAGTGGCGCAAGTTTATTAGTGTTTATAACGCAATTGTTAAATTTGACTACACCAGTATTAATTGGCGTGCACTTTTTAATGCTCATCCCATTTACCTATTTATTGTTCAAACATAAGCATTTGTCATAAAAAGTTTTATCATACTTTTAGGTTATATCGGGTAAATGAGAATCGTTATATTCTATTTACCCGTTTAGACATCCTGTTATTTCCTACCGTTATAAAAAGCATCTTTCTAGAATAATTTATTCCAGTTTTGTGGATTATTTTTCTTGTACCTACTGCCCCATTAAACTATTGTTTACTCTCGTTAACATTTGGTTAACTCAAAAAACAGGTTTGGGACACGAATTATGAAAAAGAATAAATTAGCATTAGCACTGATCATCAGTGGACTATGTGCAGCAGGAACTGCAAACGCAGCAAATGCTCGTTACATCATCCAAGTCGACAACAATAAAAAAGGCGTAGTTAAAGCCCTCGCTAAAAAGCTTGGTGGTGATATTAAAGTTGATGGTAATGGCTTTATTGCAGCGCAATTTACAGGTCATGACCTTGCTAGTGTAAAAGGCTTACTAAACAACCCTCACATCAAACTGGTTGAAGAAGACCAAAAGCGTGTACCAATGGCGCTTTATAACGATGACGCTGGTAATGCAATGCAGCAGCAATTAACGCCTTACGCAGTTTACCAATCACAAGCTGATCAAGTTACCTTCGATGCAAATGCTGGCATGAAAGTATGTGTAATTGACTCTGGTTTAGATGCTACAAACCCTGATTTTGTATGGGGTAACATCACAGGTGATAATGACAGTGGCACAGGTAACTGGTACGACAATGGTGGCCCACATGGTACTCACGTAGCTGGCACAATTGGTGCAGCAGACAACAATGTTGGTGTGGTTGGTATGGCACCCGGTGTGGCAATGCACATCATCAAAGTATTCAACGCTGAAGGCTGGGGTTACTCTTCAGACTTAGCACACGCAGCAGATTTATGTTCTCAAGCAGGTGCAAATATCATCAGCATGAGCCTTGGTGGCGGTGGTTCAAATAGCACCGAGTCTAACGCATTTGCTAATTTCACAAGCGCTGGCGGTTTAGTCGTTGCTGCAGCGGGTAACGATGGTAACAGCGTACGTTCATACCCTGCAGGTTATCCATCTGTAATGATGGTTGGTGCAAATGATGCGGACAACCAAATTGCAGATTTCTCGCAGTTCCCTAGCTGTACAACTGGCCGCGGTAAACGCGCTACTACAGATGAAACTATCTGTGTTGAAGTAACAGCAGGTGGTGTTGATACTCTTTCTACTTACCCTGCAGGTATGGCAACGTCAGCTAGCTTAGCAGCTGATGGCACAGGCTTTGCTACTTCATCAATGGAAAACTCAGGTAATGCATCAGGCACGGCGTATTACATGGGTACTGCTGAAAGCGTAGATGCTGGCGCAGCGGGCAAAATTTGTATGATTGACCGCGGCAATATTTCGTTCTATGACAAGGTAAATAACTGCGAGAACTCAGGCGGTATCGGGGCTGTTATCATCAATAACGAAGCAGGCATGTTATACGCTACACTAGGCGAAACTAACGATACAACTATTCCTGCTGTTGGCGCTGCACTTGAAGACCGTTCAGCTCTTCTTTCAAGCACAACTATTGATATCGCAATTGGTACTAGTGATTATGGTTTCATGAGCGGTACATCAATGGCAACGCCTGCTGTTTCAGGTATCGCAGCGCTAGTGTGGTCAAATCACCCTGAGTGTACGGGTACAGAAATCCGTGATGCACTAAAAGCAACGGCAGAAGATCAAGGTGCTTCTGGTCACGATGTTTACTTCGGTCACGGTATTGTTAAAGCAGCTGACGCAGATGCATACCTAACAGCCAATGGCTGTGCAGGTGGTGGCGATAATGGCGGTGGCACAACACCAGGTGGTGATGATATTAGTCTTTCTACTTCAGGTTATAAGTCAAAAGGCACTAAATACATTGATTTAAGCTGGAGTGGCGCTGCTACAAGCACTGTAGATGTTTACCGTAATGGTAGCAAAGTAGGCTCAGTGGCAAACACTAACAGTTATACTGACACTATCACAACAAAAGGTGGTGGCACTTACACTTACCAAGTATGTGAAGCACAAAGCACAACTGTTTGTTCAAACAATAGCACTGTGACGTTCTAATACTTCCCCAACCCAAATTAGCGGGCATTGATTGCCCGCTTTTTCTTTTTCTAGAAGCTTGTTAAAATCAACTACCTAGCTTTTTATCTTTGTGCCGATGATCAATCCAGAATTTCTACTGTCGTTTTTAGGCGCCAGCTTTTTAATTGCCGTAGCTCCCGGCCCTTCTAATGCATTTTTAATGGCACAAACCTTTGCCAATGGCCGTAAAGCCGGAATGCAAAGTGCCTTTGGTTTTGCCTTAGGTGGTGTGGTGCATACTTTTTTTGCGGTGGTGGGTTTAACAGCAATCTTAAAAGCGTCGACTGTTGCTTATACCACGGTGCAGTATTTAGGTGCGGCGTACCTGTGCTATTTGGGCGTAATGACGTTAAAGGACACCTTCACACAGCCTGAATCAGACTGCGACGAAAAACCTCATGTAAGTACCAGTAAAAAGCAAAATGTGATGTTTCAAGCAATGATGACCGAGGTACTCAATCCTAAAGTCGCCTTATTCTTTATTGCGTTTATTCCGCAGTTCGTCGATCCGAGCTTATCTTCAACGACCTTTCAGCTCGCTTTTTTTGGCTTACTCTACCCACTTTTTGCTTTTCCGATCGACTGCACGTATATTTATTTCGGCGATAAGATAGCCAGTTATTTTCGTGAGCACCCACAAACCCAAATTTGGATTGATCGGATCACGGGACTGGTGTTTATTGCATTAGCAATTAACCTATTGATATAAGAGCACTTATGGAACAAAAACAACAAGCCTTACCAGCCAAAAAGAATATTGCCCTCGTAGCCCATGATGGCAAAAAAGCAGCTCTTCAGGCGTGGTGTGAAAAGCATCAAGCCATTTTAAGCAAGCATACGCTGTACGGTACGGGTACAACCGGTCATTTAATCGAACGTACAACAGGGCTTGAAGTGATTAAGCTGCTAAGCGGCCCTATGGGTGGCGATCAACAACTCGGTGCTAAAATTGCTGAACATGAAGTGCACATGCTGGTGTTTTTCTGGGATCCACTTGCATCGCAGCCACACGACCCAGATGTAAAAGCATTACTGCGTTTAGCTGCGGTTTGGAATATTCCTGTTGCTTGTAATGAAGTCAGTGCCGATATGCTATTAAGCTCACCTATGATGGAAACTGAGTTGTGCCGCACGTTGCCAGATTACGAAAAATACCTCGCAACGCGCCAAGTGACTCTTTAGTTCTATAAGTCGATATATCAAAGTGGGGGCTATTAGCTATAAAGCTTGTGCGCCCACTTAGTTAAACCTGCAGTCACACTACCAAAGTGATCTCCGTTCAGCATTGCAATATCACCTAAATGGGCTTTTAACGCAGCCTTGATAAGCGGTGATTGTGCACTACCGCCCGTTAAGTAAATGACATCAGGCGTTGTGCCTGCTTCTTGAATCGCTTGTTTAGCTAGGCTTACTATCTGGCTTATCGAATCATCAACGGCTAAAGCGAGATCTTTTAGCGTTAAGCACTGCGTTAAGTCTGAATCTAAGAAGCGTAAATCTGTAGTAAATTCATTCGCTGACGAGAGCGCAATTTTTGCCGCCTCGCCTTGCTGCACTAATTGATGACCTTGCTTATTTTGCTGCAATTGAATTAAGCGTTTAAAAAGCGCAGGCTCTTTGACTTCACGAAGTTGAGTCAGTAACTCACGATGATGGGCATCGCTATAAAACTGGCTTTGCAGATTTACATCATTGATTTTACAGGCTTGCCAAAACGGTTGATTCGGCAGCGGAAGACCCGATTTAAACTCTGTGCCTAAACCTAGTAATGGCATTAAGCCATGAAAGCTCAGCGCAATATCTAAATCATTTCCACCCACACGCTTACCACTGTGAGCTAAAAAGTCATTGTCACGGCATTGCTTGTCACGAAAGCTTGGCCCCATTTGTACAAATGAGCAATCGCTAGTTCCTCCGCCAATATCGACAACCAACACTTTTTGGTCTTGCTGCAATGAGGTTTCATAATCAATCCCCGCCGCTAATGGCTCATATAAAAACGACACCTCTTTAAAGCCTGCGCGTTTTGCTGCTCGCTCTAATATGCCGAGCGCTTGTCGATTAGACTCTTCACCACCGACTGATTGAAAGTTTACCGGTCGTCCAATGACCGTTTCTGTTAATGTGTCTTGCAAAGATTGCTCGGCGCGTTGTTTAATTTTTAAAATCATCGCCGTGGCAATGTCTTCAAAGAAGTTTATTTGCCCTTGCTTTAAGCCTACTGCACCAAAGAATGACTTAGGTGATTTTACAAAGTAACCTTCTTCAGGAAATTGCACATACTCGCTAATTGCTTCGCGACCTATAAATAAGGTCTCATCACCAGCTTGAATATCGAGGTCAGATTTAATACGAGGAATGGTATTTAAAAGCGCTTGTCGCTCAGTTTTAAAATCGTGCTCAAACGGACTACCCGTAAGGTGTTTTGTCACAAAATCGACAACTAATGCACTGTGATGAGTATAAAGTGTTGAGGGTAAATATTGCTTGCCCTGCTCAAGCGGCACTAAAGAGACTTGTTGCTCATTATCCATTACACCGATTGCACAATTTGAGCTACCGTAATCAAAGCCTGCAAACATTCTAACACCTATACATCAATAAAAAGGCCGCGAAATTTACCATAGTCGCAGCCGTTTTTGAATGACGCTATGGCGTTTCATGCAAAAAGCTTGCAAAACGAGGTAGGCCATTTTTAGTAAAGCCATGATATTTGTAGGTAATAGTACTTCCTATCGCTGGAGGTGATGATCTTTGTTGATCGGTAAACCCCGAGCCAATTTTAAACTCGGTCCCATCACTGCTGCGCACCTTGAGTGCACCAAGCATATTTTTATACTTACCCTTTCCTGCGATATAACCGATTACAACCGCTTCAGCGTCAAAATAAGGCTTTAACTTTAACAATGCATCACTACGCCCTGCACTATGCTTTGCAGCTGCTAGATGCAGCATGACGCCCTCAGCACCTTGTGCGATTAGTTCATCCATAAACAAACTAAGTTGCTTGTTATCATTAAAGTGCATTTGCGCAACGGCTTTAATATGCTTACTTTGCAGCTTGTTTACTAACCTTGTGTAGTTTTCATAACGTTGACTAAATGGCGTTGTCGCATCCGGCATATCAAATATCATGTAATTGACGGTTTGCCATTCTGATTCTACAGGTATGACTTTTCGAACGATCCCGCTCACATTGGCAAAATCTTGGTGCTTAGTCCAAAGCTCGCCATCAAGCCAAACATCTGGCAGCGGCGCGGTAAACCACTTGGGTGCATAAATTGGGTTACCATTTCGGGTTACTAATTGACTCCCAGTCCAAATAGCTCGAATGCCATCATATTTTTCACTAACTAAATAGTCGCTTACATTCACCTTTTCGGCTTGATAGACGTTTGCTAAAAGGACTGAAGGAGCTTGTTGCGCTTCGGCTAAAAAGCCTATAAATAACGTGATTGCGCACAAAAGCGCACGAGTGAATTTAACCATTATTGCTTCCTTGCAAATTTGTAAGTTTTAAAGTGGCTATTCCTGCTTAATCATAACCACTTAACAATAGCTGTTTTGTGATTGCCAGCTAATTATAGTTTAGTTTGTAGCCATTTGAAGAATTCGTTCAAATCAGCAAACACGCCTGCCGCTTTACTAAAATCATGCTCTAACGTGAAATGATTCGGCACAGCAAACACAGCAACACCAGCATTGCTCGCAGCGGTGACACCGGTATAGGTATCTTCAACTGCTACGGCTTCATTAGCTGTAATATTTAACGTATCAAGAGCTAGTTGATAAGGGTCACCAGCAGGTTTAGGATTGTTAACATCATCTTTGGTAACCACACAATCAAACCAATCAAAAATGCCATAGCCTTTTAAAATAGGATAGGCTTCATTTTTTGCACTGCCTGTTACTAAAGCCATTTTTAAACCACTGGCTTTTACTTGCTCTAGCACTTCTTTAGCGCAAGGCATATAGGCGGGTAAATGAGTACTAACAAAACGGCCAAATGCCGCGTACTTATCATCCGTTAACTGCTCTGGATTGATACTAAGCCCATAACTTTCAACAACCTCCTTTGCGGCTTCAAATGTTGGTCTTCCTGAGAAGCGCTTACAAAAAGTAGCTTCATCATACTGCACACCAAAAGGAGCTAATAAATCATTCCAAATATTAAAATGCACACTTTCAGAGTCCACTAAAGTGCCATCCATATCAAACAATACTGCTTTTAAAGTCATCCTCATTCCTTCAAAGTAAAAAGGTGCCATAGGCACCTTTAAATATGATTATTCTGTTAAGCCCGCAGGAGGCTCAGCAAACGCTTCCTCGCCGGTTTCTACATCAACCAGCTCGTAGCCACGTTGCTTTCTTACCACTTTTAAAACCGGCTTAGAAAACGCTGTTTTTAAACGATCTGCATCTGCTTCAAGTTCTTCGACTGTATTACCAAATGGTGCGGCACCGGTTTCTGACCAGTTAGTCACTTTACCATTTAAGTTATATTCAACTTCATGAATTTGATATTGTGCCGCTTCATCTTTTGTTGCTTCACAAAAAATGACACGGTAGTTCCAAAATCCAGCCATAGCTATTCTCTTTCTCTTTAATTAATCCTGCCACTTTAGCAGTTACCAACGCGATTATAAACGAAAAAACCCGCTATACAGCGGGTTTTCATAAGACTTATTTTTCAGCTTAGAAGAAGCTTACTTTAAACTCAGCACCGATGTAACGCTCTTCGTTCACCATTGCTGTGTTGTTATTGAAGTCAATAGCACCGATTGATTGCTGCTCATCGAACATGTTACGTACGAATGCTGATACTTCATATTCGTTGTCGCCTTGTGCCCAAGCATAGCCTGCACGTAAACCAACTTCAGTTAAAGGCTTGCCTTCAAACTCAACTGACTCGTATAAGAAGTAGTTGATTTCACTGCGGTAAGACACGTCAGCGTAAGTGAAGAATTCACCATCAGCTACTTCGCGGCTATAACGTAATGTAAGGTTAGAGATCCACTCAGGTGCGTGCGGTAAGCTGTTACCGTCAAGAACAGCTTGACCTGCGCTGTTTAATGAGTTTGTTACAGTACACTGCGCACATACGTCAACAGCTAAGTCTTTATCTTTAAGCTCAGTGTTGTTGTAGCTTAAGTTAAATGTAGCATTTAGGTTGTCAGTTAATACCCACTCAGTGTCTAACTCAAAACCGTAACCAGTTGTCTTATCAGCATTAACTAAACGGTTGAAGTTTGCACCACCGCCTACAGCTGTTAATTGTTGGTCATCCATTGTGTAGTAGAACACAGTTGCGTTTACACGACCTTGACCGTCAAGTACGTCTGATTTGATACCTGTTTCGAATGAAGTCACAGTTTCAGACTCAGCAACAGTAACTTCATCACCGAATAAGATACGACCTTGGATACTTGGTGCACGGAAGCTGTTAGCAACACGCGCGTACCAGTTTACGTCATCGTTGATCTTGTAGTTAGCAGATAAATCCCAGCTAACGTGGTCGTCACTTGGGTTTTCTGTTAGGAATAACGCACCGCCACCTGCTGGGCTTAAAGTACGGTTTGCAGAGAATTCTTTTTCGTCATCTGAGTAACGAAGGCCCGCAGTGATTTTTAAATCATCTGTGATTGTGTAATCTAATGAACCGAATACCGCCCATGCTTTAGTATCTTGCTGCTGGATAACATAGCCGTTTAACTCACCCGGTGTTGAACCGTATGTATCGTAGCTGAAGTTTTCGATTGTTAACGCTTCGTCAAAGTAGAATACACCTACTTGGAAGTTTACGTCGCCAGCATAGTTGCTAGATAAACGAAGTTCTTGCGTATATTGGTCTTGATCTGGAATGCCGTCAGCACTTTCAGAGTAGAATGGGATAAAACCAGGGCCCATATCTGGTAAGTAGCTTGCACCGTAACCGCCGTCGATGTCAGCGCGAGAATAGATTTCAGCACTTTCCCATGCAGAGATTGACGTAAGAGTTAAATCATTGATATCCCACTCAAGCTTTAAGCTTGCGCCTTGAGATTCAACTTGCTGTGTCGCACGAGAAGCCGCATCGTGGTAAACCACATCGTGCTCAAAATTATCTACTAAGTCATTTGTACCCGCTTTAATAGCGTTACCACGGAATGCGATTGGCTTACCGTCCATATCACGAACGTGGTAGTTGAAAAGACCTGTGAAATCGTCACCTTCGTATAAAAACTGAATACGTGCCGCTTTTTCAGTGTAACCACCTAAAACGTCATCTTGTTCAAAACCTGGTGCACGATTATCAATATAATCGTCTTTTTCTTGCCAAAGTACGGAAACACGCGTTGATAAACGGTCTGTTAAGCCACCGCCAACAGCACCTTCAAAGTCAACTGCGCCACGGCTACCGTAAGATACTGAACCATAGCCTTCAAATTCTTGTGATGGTTTAACTGTATCAAATTTAACAAGGCCAGCCGGTGTATTACGACCGAATAAAGTACCTTGTGGGCCACGTAGAACTTCTACACGTGCTACGTCAAATACAGGGAAACCTTTTAAGATTGCGTTCTCTTGAACAACTTCGTCTACAACTAACGAAACTGGTTGAGAAGCATTTAGGTCAAAGTCAGTGTTACCTAGACCACGAACATAAAAGCGTGGGAAAGAACGACCAAACGAAGATTCGATTGATAAGCTTGGGATCTTCGCGTTCATAAAACGAATATCCATACCAGCTGAGCTGTAAGCGTCTAAGTTGTCACCTTGTAATGCAGATACAGCAACAGGTACTTCCTGAGCATTTTCTACACGTTTACGTGCGGTGATTTGAATAACTTCTAGTTGGTTGTTTTTTGCTGCTGGCGCTTCGTCTGCAGCAAGAGTTGAAAATGAAGTACCTGCTACGGCAGAGAACAACGTTGCATTGATAAGTGTTGCTAACGTAGATCTTTTCATTGCTTTCATGTCGGGTTTTAACCTTTTTTATGCACTCTTATTCAACGGTGATGATGTTGCGTCAATTCATTTGACGGGCTCGGCCAATTTTTCGCGCCTTGTAATAAGCTGCGCGGACCTCTAAATCGAGAGTGCAAAACGAAGTGAAGAGGCTGAACGAACGCTGACGATTATAACACTTTATGACACTTTTACTGCATTAAAAGTTAGAAATATACAAATTTTTTACAACAATTAGCGGCAACATCGACGCATTTAGAAGATTTTATGCAATTATTTTTCAATAAAGCGGACATATGTCCTGTGCATCTAATTACAACAATGTGTAGACATTATGTACAAATGAGAGCCACTTTCATTTGCTCCTTTTTCAGTAACTAATCGGTAACTCGTGCGAATTCTGGGTTAGCTAATTCGCATTCATGCTCATTTAATAAGCCTAACACTGCTAAATTTAATTCTTCGATTACTTCCATATAAAATGCAAAGTCGACGGTCTCTACGTAGCTTAGTACATCCACTTGTAAAGCCCAAGGCGTAAAGCCTTTAAAGCGAACCCGACACGGTTCAAAGGCGATATGCTTATGTTGTTCTAATAACTCTCTTAGGGCCTGCATAAACGACATAAGATTTTGTTGCTTGGTGTTGGCACTGAGCATCAGTTTAGGTCGATAAGAAATTCGCTCTCGTTCAGAGACGTTCTCAAGCTGCATATCAACAAACTTAGCATTTGCTACATAAATGACAGAGCGGTCAAGGGTTCGGATACGCGTGGCTCTTAAGCCTATTTCTTCCACAGTCCCCAACTGACTGCCAAATTTACATAGATTACCTATTTTTACCGGCGCAGAAATATAAAGGGTGATTGCAGCAATGATATTCTCAACAGTTTTTTGCGCTGCAAGGGCAATAGCAAGCCCACCAATCCCTAAGCCAGCTAACAAGGTAGTAGCATTAAAGCCTAAATTTTCAAACCACATAAATAGCAATGAAATGACAATCAGAGTTTTTGCTACATTGCTTATAGGTCGTAATAAGAAAATCGCTTGTGGCTTATCTTGTTTAATAAAACGCTGGCTTAATCTGTGTTTGGCAAGATCCACAGCACGTAAACAAATCCAACCCCACGCAATTAATAACACAGTTGCGCCATGGAATAGCGCCATTACAGCAATAGTGACATTTGATTGGTCGTTCAATGAACGCGCCATAAACACAGCAAGTAACAGGCTAATTGGCCCATTAATAAAACCAATAACGTCATTTTCTACAGGTACTTTCAAATGTGCTAGGATAAATGTGATTAAGCGAGTAATGATAATCGCGACTAGCAAAAACAACACAAATGAGAAGGCAAAATAAATCCATTGCCAAAGCATCACCCCCAAAAATTCGATGTCTGGCAGGTTATCATATAGCCATTCACCTACTTTGTTATAACCATACTCTTTGGTGAGTAACGGTATTTGACTTACCGTTGCATTTGATATTTTCCAGATCCGATTATCTGTTTTATCATCAGGTACTAGTTGTAATAAAATTTGTACCTTACCTTGTGATGTACTGATTTCCCCCACCAAATCACGATAGCTAGGCACACTTTCTTTTTGTTTACCTTCAGGCTTATTACTCAAGTTATCAACATCAACCCATAAGGTACGATCCAGTACCACTGATAAATTTTCAGCAAGTTGAATTTTTCCTAATGCTTCAACGTCTTTAGGTAGATTACGATAATCAAGATAATGGCTGGCCAGTTCAAAATCGCGAGCGCGAGCCGCTTTTAAGTAACCCTGCATTGAACTACGTGGCGTTATCCGGTCAAAGGCATCATAGGGCAAGTCATCTTCGAGAGATTCCTGCGCTTTTTCAGCTGTTGAAGGTTTATTGGTTTCTGATTCTTGTTTGACGGGCTTTTGTTCGACTTGTTCTTCCTTGCTATCTTTATCAATTAAGGATTTAACGGTCACTTCTGGTGTGGTTGTTGCCCATAATGGCGCGTTAAACAACAGTAAAAAACACACTAATAATTTACTAAATTGTAATGAAAACTGGGTATTACAACGGCTCACGCTTTATTCCTTGTTCGATAAACATTAAATCGCTGAAATATTCAGCTAATTAAATTAGAGCATGGTTTGTGTAACTGTACAAAAAATAATTAAAAATCTTTGCAAGTAAGCGCTGAGATGTTAGTTATATAGAGACTAAAGCAAAGGAAAACGATAATGCAGATTTCAAGTTCACTCATTCCTCATTGGTCGTCATTGATGATCCATGGCGCCATTGCCATCGTTTTTGGCTTATGTGGTTGGTTTGCCCCAGAAGCTTCACTAGCGATTCTGATGTTTATTTTCGCCGCTTACTTTTTTGTCGATGGTGCCATTAGGACTTGGTTAGCTATTGCTTCAAAAAATGAAAACCCACTTTGGTGGATGCTATTAGTGGGTGGTTTAATTTCAATTGCTGCTGCACTTGTAACCCTGTTTGCTCCCAACGTAACGGCTATCTTAATGCTCTACTTTATTGCCGCATGGGCCATTGCTATCGGTGTAATTGAAATATTGATTGCGAGTAAACTACGTAAAGAGATCAGTAATGAGTGGCTGCTAATTGGTAGCGGTATTATTTCAATAATCTTTGGTGGCTACCTAATATTTAACCCAGGCGCAGGCATAATCACCCTCCTGTGGCTAGTAGCAAGCTATGCAATCGTGTTTGGCATAATGATGGTGTTACTTGCTTTGAAGCTGAAAAAACTCAATGAACAAGCATAAAAAAGCGGCTTAGCCGCTTTTTTTATTTTTGGCTGTTACGCCTTGTTAAAGCAATTTCACCATCAATATGAATATCGCGCTGCGGGAATGCGATAGTAATGTTGTTTTCAGCAAATACTTTATAGATGCTAAAACGCAGCTCACTGCGCACTTGGCGAAGCGGTGCTTCTGATTCAGCACATACCCAGAAAATAGCGCTAAAAGTTAAAGAGCTATCAGCAAAGTCATCAAACAATACTGACGATGCAGGTGTTTTTAAAATGGCTGGATGCTCATTAAGAATTTGCTTCATCAGCTTTTCAACCAATACCACATCTGAACCATAAGCAACGCCAACATTTACAAACGAACGAGCATTACGGTCAATTAAGGTCCAGTTAGTTACCGTGTTTTCTAATAAATGGCTATTAGGTACCAGCATATGCACACCATCGTTACGACGGATACGAGTTGAACGGGTATTAATAGTCTCGACAACCCCTTTTGCTGTGCCTACTTCTAAAAAGTCACCAATACGAATTGGCCGCTCCCACATTAATATCCAACCACTAATAAAGTTATTAATAATGTTTTGCGCACCAAAACCAACACCGATAGCAATGGCACCAGAAACAAATGCAAACGCCGTCAGAGGAATATTGAGTACCTCAAGCGAGGTAAACACGAGCACAGCAATAGTAACGACAAGATAAATACGCGTGAACAGGTGAACTGTGTCAGGGCCTAGGTTTTTTGCCTGCAATGCTTTTTTAATTAATCGACCAATCCAGGTGACCACAAACCACATTAAAAACAGTACCAAAGGTACTTGAATTACTTTTAGTACAGTAATTTGCACATCGTTGTAGGTGAACAAGACAAACGATAGTGCAGATTGCAGATCAGCAAGGGTCATAAATTAACATTCCTAGTAAAAAATGAGTTTGATTCAGTTGTGACTAAGTTTAGCACGGCATAATAGGTGAAAACTTGGTAAATACTAAGTTCTTTATGCGCAATATGCGCTAATTATTAACTATTTTAGACTACAGCTGCTATATACATAGAGAGAGCTTGAGGTTTCACAGGCTTTGAATAGCACGAGGAGAACACAATGTCACAAATGACGCTCACACAAAAACTTGCCACTTTACAACCCTTGGTCGATCTAAACTTATTTGAATCAAGTTTAGAGTACCGTAACCGCATCTTAAACTTACTTGCTGAGCAAGAACACTCACTGACTTTAATTAACAAAGAGTTTGGCAACGCTATGCCAGAAAGCTTTGGCTCAGAGAAAAAGTTTGTGTTGGGTTACAACTAACCTATGGTGATTTATTACCAACAAGATTTAAACTGGCAGCTAGTGCCACTTTTTACTTAAGTGAGCCATTAATACACAATTGATGGCTTTTTACGCACATTTATCCCCTCCATCACATTATTTGCGTTCAAATTCCCCATTCAGACGACAAACTTGATTGTTTCTAGCCAAAAATTTGATAAGTTAGAAAAGATTTATCCACATTTTTGGAGCTCTCATGCGTAAGACCTTAGTAGCAACTACGATTGCTAGTGTGCTTTTATTATCTGCTTGTAGTTCACAACAAGCCGACACTCAAACTCAAGTTGAAACTGCCGCTGAAACACAAACAGCTAATGTTGAAAACGTTCTTTTCAAGCCAAGCCCTTTACAATACATGGCCCCTGAGTTTGATAAAATTTCGACCAAAGATTACGAGCCAGCGTTTGAAGCAGGCATCGCACAGCAAAAAGCTGAAATTGCAAAGATTGCAAACAACCCAGAACCAGCAACATTTGAAAATACCCTTGTTGCTATGGAGTACTCTGGTGAGCTATTAGACCGTACGTCTGCGGCATTTTTTAATCTATCGGGTTTAATCTCTGACAGTGAGTACCAACGTATCGCCGCGAAAATGGCGCCGATTATGTCAGCTCACACAGATGATATTTACTTAAACAAAGCTTTATTTGCTCGCGTACAAAGCATTTACGACAACAAAGCGTCTTTAAATGCTGAAGATCAACGTCTTGTTGATTACTACTACAAAAAGTTCGTTAACGCAGGTGCAAAACTAACTGAAGCTGAAAAAGCAAAAATGCGTGAAATCAACGCAGAGCTTGCCAAGCTTTCAACTGAGTTTTCACAAAACATCTTAAAGTCATTCAAAGAAGATGTGATTTTAGTTAAAGATAAAAGTGAATTAGCGGGTTTATCTGAAGGTGAAATTGCAAGCCTTGCAGCTGCTGCCAAAAAAGCAGGTAAAGAAGGTTACATGATCACGCTAGTGAACACGACTCGCCAACCTATCTTACAAAGCCTTGAAAACCGCAAGCTTCGTGAAAAGATTTGGACAACGTCTTCAACGCGTGCACAAGCAACAAACAGCCCTATCATCATCAAAGAAACTAAGCTACGTGCAGAAAAAGCGGCATTACTTGGTTATAAAGATTGGGCTTCGTATGTAATGACTAATCGTATGGCGCAAACAACTGAAAATGTTTACGGCATCCTTGATGACTTAGCACCGAAAGCGGTTGCTAAAGCAGAGGCAGAAGCAGAGCAAATCCAGCAAGTAATCAAAAAGTCAGGTGAAACGTTTGCGCTTCAACCTTGGGACTGGGCGTTTTACGCGGAGAAAGTTCGCCAAGAGAAGTACGACTTAGACCCAGCTTTAGTTAAGCCTTACTTTGAAATGCAGTCAGTGATCCACGACGGTCTATTCTTTGCGATGAATAAACTTTACGGTATTACCTTTAAAGAGCGTAAAGACCTACCGGTTTATCACGAAGACGTCATGGTGTTTGAAGTATTTAACGAAGACGGTAGCGCTATCGGCCTATTCTACATGGACCCTTACGCACGTGAAGGTAAACGTGGTGGTGCCTGGATGAGTGCTTATGTTAGCCAAAGCGGTCTTAAAGACACTATGCCTGTGATCTACAACGCACAGAACATTCCTAAGCCAGCTGAAGGTCAACCTACACTCATGACTTTCTCTGAAGTAACGACTATGTTCCATGAGTTTGGTCACGCTGCACACGGTTTATTCTCTGACGTTAAATACCCAAGTTTAGCAGGTACAGCCACTGCTCGTGACTTTGTTGAATTCCCTTCACAAGCACACGAAGACTGGAATATTGAACCAACAGTACTGGCAAACTATGCCAAGCACTACAAAACAGGTGAGCCAATTCCAAAAGCGCTTTTAAATAAAGTACTTGAGTCACAAAAATTCAACCAAGGCTTTGATACAACTGAGTATTTAGCTGCGGCACTGCTTGATATGGAATGGCACTCATTTGGTGTTGATGCTGACGTTACAGACGTTCAAAAGTTTGAACATGATGCATTAGACAAGCACGGTATTGCTTACTACCCAGTACCACCACGTTATAAGTCTTGCTACTTCAGCCACACCTTTGCCGGTGGTTACTCAGCGGGTTATTACGCTTACCTTTGGACTGAAGTATTCGCAGCAGATGCGTTTGCACACATGACTGAAGAAGGTGGTTTAACACGTGAAAACGGTGATAATTTCCGTAAAGAGATTTTATCAAAAGGTAACAGCCGCGACTTAATGCAAAGCTACATTGAGTTCCGTGGTCAAAAACCAACAACAGACGCACTATTAAAGCGTCGTGGTTTAGTTGAATAATCACACTGTTGTTTAGAGTATGAGGGGTAACCCTCATACTTTTTAAGTGTCAATTAAATTTTCACCCCGCTTTTATTCCTATTCACCTCAAAGTCGTTGTCAGTTAACTCGTTTTTGCTAATCTCAAAGAAAAACACGAGCTCACACATGAAAAACGCTTTACTTTTAGGACTTTGCTCAGCATTAGCTGCATGTTCATCACCCCCAGATGAGCGCGCTGACATCGTGATAGAAAACGCCCAAATTATTGATATGCAAACTGGGGCTATCGCAACACAGCAATCTCTTGCCATTCGCGATGGAATTATCATTAAACGTAGCGATAAACCTTTAAGTAGCCACTATCAAAGCTCAACATTGATTGATGCCAAAGGTCAGTATGTCATGCCTGGTCTATGGGATATGCATGTTCATTTTGGCGGTGGTGATGAGCTTATTGAAGAGAATAAACAGCTCTTGCCACTGTATTTAGCTTACGGCGTAACGACTGTTCGTGATGCTGCGGCTGATTTAAGTGAATCTGTACTTAGCTGGCGAGAACAAGTAAAACAAGGTCAGTTAGTGGGGCCAACTATTTTCACCTCAGGCCCGAAATTAGAAGGTAAAGGGTCTATTTGGCCTGGTGATTTAGAAGTAGAAACGACTGAAGAAATGCATGCTGCAATGGATCTGTTAGACAGCATGGACGTTGATTTTATCAAAATTACCGACAGCGCTTTAACGCCTGAGCTTTATCTAAAGGCAGTAAAAGAGGTTAAAAAACGGGGTTACCAAATTTCGGGGCATATTCCATTTTCATTGTCTGTGACTGATGTCTCCAAGGCGGGGCTTGATGCTATTGAGCATATGACCTATATGCTTAAAGCTGCGGCTAAAAACGAAGCGGATATTTCTGCAAAGGTTGCCTCAAAAGAGCTGAGCTATCGCACTGCGCTGCCCATTATCACCGCGCAGTTTGATGAACCAACAGCCATTGAGAAGTTTACGGTTCTTGCTAACAACGACACCGCCGTGGTGCCAACCTTGATTGGTGGCAAAATAACGGCTTACATTGATGAAGATAATCATCAGGACGATGCCTATTTAGATTATTTAGGTAAGGGTTTAAAAGCGACTTATCAATGGCGAGTTGATAGAGCTAACAAAGACACCCCTGCACAAATCAAACAGCGCAAAGAGCGTTTTATTAAAACCGCACAGTTACTCCCTATCGCCCAACAAGCAGGTGTGAGCATTATTGCAGGCACAGATGCAGGCTTTTTAAATTCGTATATTTATCCGGGGCTTTCTTTACACCAAGAACTGAGTATTTTTACTGAATATGGCCTAACACCACTGCAAACGCTGCAAGCTGCGACACTTGCGGGGCCTAAATTTTTAAATAAACAACAGCAATACGGTGCCCTTAGTGAAGGCAAAGTAGCGGATCTCATTTTGCTTTCAAAAAACCCGCTTATTGATATTAGTAATACACAAACGCTAAAGGGTGTTGTCTCGCACAGCACGTTTTACGATAGCAACGCACTTGAGCTTTTAAAGCAACAAGCCAAAGCCTTTGTTGCCAGCCAACCCTAACCCCCCCCATTGCCCATGACCGCGTATTATCCGTCATGGGCAATTTTAATTTTCAGCCATCTCATATACACTGCCCTTTTTGCACATAACTCGAATAACATGACCTACTTATTTGCTGTAACCCTGCTTTGGGCCTTTTCGTTTAGTCTTATTGGTGTCTATTTAGCAGGCCAAGTGGATGCATGGTTTAGTGTATTAATGCGTATTGGCTTGGCAACTTGCGTATTTTTGCCCTTTTTACACTGGCGTAAAACGCCTAAAGCCTTAGCCCTAAAGCTCATGGCAATTGGCGCAGTACAACTTGGTGTGATGTACAGCTTCTATTACCATTCGTTTTTGTACCTTAGCGTGCCCGAGGTACTGCTATTCACGGTAATGACGCCACTTTACATCACTTTGTTAAACGATTTGCTTGAAAAACGTTTTAATGCCAAGTTTTTATTCGCCGCATTACTGGCTATTTTAGGCGCCGTTGCTATTCGCTATGAAGGCGTCGATGAGAACTACCTTATTGGTATGTTAATGGTGCAGGCTGCCAATATTTGCTTTGCCACTGGGCAAGTAACCTACAAACGTTTAATGCAAGATGAGCAGCTCCCCCACTCTCGGGTGTTTGCTTGGTTCTTTATTGGCGCTTTAATTGTCGCGCTGATTTGTTACGGTTTATTTGGTGATACCAGTAAGCTACCCACCACAACGACACAATGGGGCGTGTTAATTTACTTAGGCACGATTGCTTCAGGGCTTGGTTATTTTGCTTGGAATAAGGGCGCGACCATCGTCAATGTAGGTGCCTTGGCTGTCATGAATAATCTACTGATCCCAGCAGGGATCATCGTTAACATTGTGATATGGAATCGTGATGCCGATATCATCAAGCTTACCATCGGCGCAGCGATTATCTTATTAGCACTTATTATAAATCAGAAACTTAATAAAACTGCCATGGAGCAATGATAGGCTAAACTCTATTAGATTAGAGGAATGCTGTTATGCGCGCACTGGTTTTATGTTGTTTAGTTTTAATTATTCAAGGTTGTAAGAATCTGCCTGAGGAGCAGGCAGTGCAAGTGGGTGCTAGGCCTTACTATTTAATCGACAAGATGACTGATGGACCTTTAAAGCAGCAACTTGCGACATGCGCTAATGGCCCTTTCTATAAAACTGATTTTGTAATTGGTCATCGCGGTGCCCCCATGCAGTTTCCTGAGCACAGCAAAGAGTCATATTTAGCCGCTGCAAGAATGGGCGCTGGCGTACTTGAATGTGACGTCGCCTTTACTAAAGACAAACAACTCGTGTGTCGCCATTCACAGTGTGATTTACACACCACTACCAACATTTTAGCGATTCCTGAGTTGGCTGCAAAATGCAGCCAACCTTTTACCCCGGCCAAAGGCGGCCAACCAGCTCAGGCTAAATGCTGTACCAGCGATATCACCCAAGCTGAGTTTTTAACCTTAAAAGCTAAAATGGATGGCGCCAATGCAAATGCCAAAACCGTCGCAGAATATATGCAAGGCACACCAAGCTGGCGCACTGATTTATACGCAAACAGTGGCACCGTGATGACCCACCAGCAAAGCATTGAGTTATTCAAATCACTAGGTGTAAAAATGACACCCGAGCTAAAAAGCCCACAAGTTAGCATGCCATTTAACGGTTTTAGCCAGCAAGATTATGCGCAAAAAATGCTTGATGAGTATCGGGATTTAGGTGTGAATAGCGATGATGTGTATCCGCAATCATTTAATCTTGAAGATGTGAAGTATTGGCTAAACAATCACCCTGAATTTGCGAGCAACAGTATTTATCTTGATGGCCGAGATGAGCACGCAGACTTTGATGCGATGGATGAAACAACTTGGCAGCCATCAATGCAGGCTCTGTATGACGATGGAGTACGCATTATCGCACCGCCAATGTGGATGCTTTTGAGCCTTGATGAGTCAGGTGCAATAGTGCCATCGCTTTATGCTATTAAAGCTAAACAAGCAGGGCTGAACATCATTACTTGGAGTTTAGAGCGCTCTGGTCCATTAAATAATGGCGGTGGTTATTATTACCAGTCGATTGCCCGTGTAATTAAACAAGATGGGCAAATGATGAATGTGGTAGACGCCCTTGCTAAGCAAGTGGGTGTGATGGCTATTTTCTCTGACTGGCCTGCTACTCTTACCTATTACGCAAGCTGTATGCAATATCCTGCCTCAAAGGAATAACTGAGCATCAATAAATTTCAAGGGCTTTGACTCGTCCAAAAGGTGGGGCTGAGGTATTATTAGCTAAACCGTTTTTTACAAGGATAAACATGATTATTCAGCACCAGAGCCACGACATAGCGACCAACACAGGCGCAATGCGCACCAGTATTTATCGTCCTGTAGAAGAAGGTAAATACCCGTGTATTATCTTCTATTCTGAGATTTTCCAAGAAACAGCACCAATTGCACGCTCTGCGGCAATACTTGCTGGTCATGGTTTTGTCGTGTTAGTGCCAGAAGTTTTTCATGAGTTAAATCCTATTGGGACGGTACTTGCTTATGATGATGCAGGTAAAGACAAAGGCAATGCCGACAAATGGGCAAAACCGCTTGAGAGCCATGACTCAGATACTGACGCTTTAATTGCATTTGCACGTCAGCAAGATTACTGCACAGGGAATGTAGGTGCCATGGGCGTATGTATTGGTGGTCACCTTGCATACCGTGCTGCATTAAACCCGACTATCAAAGCCGCTTTTTGTTTATACGCAACAGATATACACAGCGATACCTTACCAGCGCAAGCGGGTAACAACTCATTTGAGCGCATGGCAGATATTAAAGGTGAAATTCATTTTGTTTGGGGTAAACAAGACCCTCATGTACCAAAAGAAGGCCGCCTTAAAATTTACCAACAAGCGGTGGCAACAGGCATTAATTACCAGTGGCAAGAAGTGAACGCCCAACATGCGTTTATGCGCGACGAAGGCGACCGATACGACCCAGCTCTTGCCATCAGCATGTATCAACAAGCAGTCGCTTTATTTAATCGCACACTTGTTTAAATCGTCATAGTGGCTACTTGATTAGTAAAATAATCCTTCAAGTAATCAAGTAAAACCCGCAGTTTTTTACTTCCCGCCGCCCCTGGCGGGAATACGCCATAAAGTTCAATATCGGCAGTTTTGTAATCATCTAATATTGTGCGTAACAATCCCGCTTTGATCCTGGGTAGCGCATCATAAACTGGGATCTTCGCTAAGCCATGCCCAGCTTCTACAAAGGCAGTTCGAGCAGCAGCATTATTGGTACTTATTCCACCACTAACTGCCACCTCAAAGCGGCGTTTGTCTTTTTCGAGCGTGACAACAGCACTACTTGGTTGATACACCACCCATGTATGCTCTGCTAAATCGGCAATGCTCTTTGGTATAGGGTATTTTGAAAAGTAATCGACTGAGCCACATAAGCAGGTAGCCATACTTGCAAGTTTAGTCGCTTGTAAGTTTGAGCTTTCAAGGGCCACGCCTCTAATCGCTAAGTCATAGCCCTCTTTAATGATATCAACCACATCATCACTAAGCTGTAAATCAATATCTATTTTCGGATACAAACGCTTAAACTGAGCCAGCGCCGGTACCACAAGTTGCAAACCAACATTCACCGGACAACTCAATTTAATAACCCCAACCGGTTCACTCTTTAAGTTCTCAAGGTGTAAGTTAGCAGCTTCAGCGTGCTCGGTGATAGCCTGACAACGTTCGTAATAAGCCATACCAGCTTCGGTAAGGGTCATGGTGCGCGTTGAGCGATTAAGTAACGTCAGCTTTAATTGCTGTTCTAATTTCTTTAAGTGATAACTAACTACAGCCCTTGATAGACCAAGTTGTTGAGCCGCTTTAGTTAAGCTGCCTTGCTGCACAATGTGGGCAAATACCACCATACTTTTTAGCTGCTCAAACGATACTTTCATACAAACTCCTAACCGAACCTGAATCATTGTATCAATTATTAATCCAATGAAGTCAAATTTATCTGCGTTGTTTAACTCTATTTTCACCCCTATAGTGTTATCGACGATGTTTAATACACAAAAAGGGATTCACTATGTCAGCTAAGAAAATTTTAATGGTACTTACTTCACACGATCAGCTTGGCGATACAGGCCATAAAACGGGTTTTTGGGTCGAAGAATTTGCAGCACCCTACTACGCCTTTATTGATGCTGGTGTAGAGGTAACTTTAGCCTCTGTTAAAGGTGGCCAACCTCCGGTTGATCCAAACAGTGCAGCCCCTGATGCGGCAACCGATGCCACAAAACGTTTTGAGCAAGACAGCGCAGCAAAAACTTTAATGGCTAATACTAAACCTCTTGCTGAAGTTAAAGCCGATGATTTTGATGCGGTATTTTACCCAGGTGGCCATGGTCCGTTATGGGACTTAGTTGATAACCAAGATTCGATTAGCTTAATTGAGCAATTTCTTAACTCAGATAAGCCAGTCGGTGCAGTATGTCACGCCAGTGCCGTATTACTGAATGCGAAAAATGCCGCTGGTAAATCTGTGGTATTTGATAAAAAAGTAACAGGCTTTAGTAATTCAGAAGAAGATGCCGTACAGCTTACCAATGTTGTGCCATTACTTGTTGAAGATGAGTTAATCAAACAAGGTGGTCAGTATCAAAAAACTGATGACTGGGGCGAGCTTGCAATTGAAGATGGCCTACTAATTACAGGGCAAAACCCTGCAAGCTCTGAGCTTGCCGCGAAAAAACTACTGACCAAATTAGGTTAGACTAGGTCAACATGCCCTAGACCTTTAGTAAACACCTTGCATATCAAGGTGTTTACCTTCACTTTTAATAAGTTATACTCATTCGGTCACATTGATTTAAGAGCTTCTCATCATGACTGAAAAAAAAACTGTCAAAATCCCTCCTATCAGTAGTAAACGATTCGCAATTTTCGGCATTATGCTGGTGTGCTTGGTACTGCAAATAGTTAATTCCCTACCCGGCATAAATTTAAACGGTTTAGGTATATTACCAAGGCAGATGTCTGGTTTATCAGGGGTATTTTTTGCGCCATTTTTACATGGTGGCTGGGCACACCTTTTTAGTAACCTAGTGCCATTTGCTATTCTCGGCTGGCTAGTTTGCCAATTTAGCGTTAAACGCTTTTGGCTGGTGTTTGCCGGTACTGCGCTCATTGGTGGATTACTAGTATGGCTATTTGGCCGCAGCAATATTCATGTAGGACTAAGTGGTGTTATCTACGGTTTATGGGGCTATTTAATTAGCTACGGCATTATGCACCGCTCATTCAAAGCCATTTTAATCAGTATTGCGGTTGTTGTGTTATACAGCGGCCTGATTTGGGGTGTTTTTCCGCAGCGCGTTCATATTTCATTCGAAAGCCATTTATTCGGCGCAATCAGCGGCGCATTTATCGGTTATATTATGGCAAAACGTGATAAACAAAAGAGCCCTAAGCTTTAAACTGAAAGCTTTGAAATAACAATGACCACACCTTCGCTATTTAAAAAGCTCTTTCGTTTTGAAAAAGGCCGGCAGCTTTCAGGCTACGATAAAATGCTAATTTGCACAGCTCGCTGGCCAATTAAATTTGATATGTATATTTTGCGTTTTCCTGAGGGCAGTGAAATAGCGGCTCACACCGATAAAGTCGCTAGAGGTAAACATTTCAGGCTTAATATTGTACTCAAAAAAGCGCGTTCGGGTGGGGAGTTTATCTGCTCTGCCCCACTCTACGAAAGCTCACGAATCAAATTGTTCCGTCCTGATATCTGCGAACATCAGGTAACGCGGGTAACGTCTGGCAGCCGATATCTTTTAAGTATCGGCTGGGTAAAAAATTAACTGTTTTTCAACTTGGAACTTAAGACTTGCAGCTTAAAGCTATAAGTTAGTCTCTTAACTTCATTGTCACCATCACAACGCCATGGTCGGTACTTTGATCATCATAGGCAAACTGTGGGTTGATTAAGTGCTGATCATAAGTGTGATAATCAACTACTTCAAAAAAGCTACCCTGAAACCCGGCATCAAACTCACGGGATAATAGAATATAATCAAATACTGAGCTGCTACTACCAAAATAGTGGGTGGCTTCTCTGTCGTTCTCAGTGACAACATGGCGCTGATAGAGTTGCCAACTATCTTGTAGTTTAAACTCTGAACGAGATGGGCTATTTTGGCTATGACCGCTAAAACGAAGGTGGTCAGCGATTAAATGGTTAAGCACACCATCGTGTAACTCATTATTAAAGTCCCCCATCACAATCACAGGGTTATTAGTGTGCGCTCTGCGCTTAATAATTTCAACGAGTAACAGCGCTGCTTCACTGCCACGCTGCATGCTTGATGCCCAGCGCCCAAGGGCTTGTGATTTTAACTGCATAACTACGTTTTGCTGTTCGCTATGGCTTTCATCATCTTGGTGATGGAGCATGCTGCGTTTAGATTTAAAGTGCACTACATAGCAATCGACGTGTCCTATGTGAGGTACTTCAAGTGTCGCGCGAATAATACTGCGGCTAAAGTTAAAACTAGCGCTCAAGCCCATCGCTAAAATATCATCTTGTTCTGCCTCAACCTGACTGACAGCAATAATTTTATAGCGTGAGGCAATGGCCACAACCGGATCGCGATAAATAAAGTCATCAATCACCGTTGGCTCATCAACCACTGCAAAATAAGGGTAACCCTCTGCGTTAACTTGTTGTTTTAGTTCATTGATACTGAACACTTCTTGAAAGCCAATAATGTCTGGCTGCTGATTTTTAAGATAATCGGCCAACCAGCGCTGCTTTTTGGCCCATTGCTCAGCGCTATAAATGCGCTGAAAATCATAAAAGGCGTCAGGTGGCGCTAAATAATTATATAAATTAAAGGTGGCCACCTTTAATTGGCTGTTTTCTATCACTTAATTCCTTATTCGTGTAACCACTCAGTGGCAATGATCGGGTCTTCAAAGTATTTCACTTCGTTCAAGGCCAATGGCTAAACCATGCTTTTTCATGTCATCCTCCTTGTTATTCATAATTAATAACTGTACTTCCCTTGCTCTATCTGATCAACTAGGATGGTAGTCTCGTAATGACATTCATTAAAGCACAATTTAGGAGTTTCAATGAGTAATACCGACAGTTATACGCCACCTAAAGTGTGGCAATGGGATGCAGAAAACGGTGGTGAATGGGCGAAGACAAATCGTCCGGTCTCAGGTGCAACCCACGAGCAAGACTTGCCCGTTGGTAAACATGACCTACAACTCTACTCGCTTGCGACACCAAACGGCCAAAAAGTCACTATCATGCTCGAAGAGCTATTAGAGCTTGGTATTGATGAAGCCGACTACGATGCATTTTTAATTAAAATTGGCGATGGTGACCAGTTCTCTTCAGGGTTTGTAAGTGTTAACCCTAATTCAAAAATCCCAGCCTTAATGGATCACAGTACCACACCCGTTACTCGCGTGTTTGAGTCAGGTGCAATTTTACAATACTTGGCAGAAAAGTTTGATGCGCTGATCCCAAGCGATCACGCCAGTAAAACAGAATGTCGTAATTGGCTGTTTTGGCAAATGGGCTCTGCTCCATACTTAGGCGGTGGCTTCGGTCACTTTTATAGTTATGCCCCTTTCAAAATGCAGTACCCAATTGACCGTTTCACCATGGAGGTAAAACGCCAGTTAGACGTATTAAACCGTCATTTAAGTGACCATGACTACATGGCTGGTAGCGAATATTCAATTGCCGATATCGCTATTTGGCCTTGGTATGGCAGCTTGGTACTTGGCAATTTATACGATGCGGCAGAGTTCTTAGATGTTGAGTCATACAGCCATGTGATGCGCTGGGCAAAACAAATTGAGCGCCGCCCTGCTGTAAAACGAGGTCGTAGAGTCAATAGAACTTGGGGTGATGAAGCTGAGCAATTAGCAGAGCGCCACTCTAAGGAAGATTTTTAAGGGCTTAACGGCCCTTTTTCATAAAAATAAACAGTATGAAAAAGCTCAGTAAAGAAGATATCTATCAACGTCTTAGCAATACCGAAGATGCCCGTGCCTGTAAAGCGATTGATGAAGCTGCTTGTAAAGTGGTACCCGGCAATTTTATTACTTTATTAGTGAGCCAACTATTTAGTAAGTTTGCAGATGCCCTGCTAAACCCTAAAGTGACTCTGCCTTGGCTACTGCAAAGCATTAATGTACCAAGTAGTTTTATTGCTTGGCTTGTGCCTATTCGTGAGTCAGGCTCAATGTTGCCACAACTGGCCATCGCCAGTGCTATTCGTAGGCTCCCAGTTAGAAAGTGGGTTTGGGTGATTGGCGCCATAGTGCAAGCCTTGTGTATTGTAGGCATGCTTATTTGTGCTTTAACACTTCAAGGTGCAACAGCAGGTTTTGCTATCATCGCTATTTTGATTATCTTTAGTCTTGCTCGTGGCTTTAATTCCATTGCTGCAAAAGATGTATTAGGCAAGGTCATACCTAAACAACAACGAGGCAGCATTAGCGGTCTTGCTGCGAGTTTTGCCGGATTTGCAACGCTCACCTTTGGTCTTGGTTTATGGTATCTTCAAAGTCTTGGCTATGAAAATGGGGTGTATGTTGCTTTAATGCTGGCCGCTTTAATGTGGCTGTTTGCAGCGCTCAGCTATAGTCGCATTCAAGAATACAAGGGCGCAACCGAGGGCGCTGAAAACGGCTTTTTGCATGCTTTGTCAAAATTAAAACTGCTTTACCAAGATAAACAATTTGCTCACTTTATTATCACTCGTGCGTTGTTGCTATGTTCTGCTTTGAGCGCCCCGTTTTATATCGTTCTTGCTAGTGAACAGGCTTTCGACTTTTCACTACTTGCTACGTTTATGGCGCTTTCTGGGCTTGCCAGCTTAGTCTCTGCGCCTATCTGGGGTCGACTAAGTGACTTATCGAGCCGCAAGGTATTAGTGTTTGCTGCAATGCTCGTCACCCTCAACGGTTTCGCCGTTTATTTAGTTGCTTATCTGAGCCCACAAACGCTCAATGAGTTTTGGCTATTACCACTCTGTTATTTTTTACTCACCGTAGCTCATCAAGGGGTTCGCCTTGGTCGTAAAACCTACCTTGTTGATATGGCTGAAGGAAACAAGCGCACTGACTATGTCTCTGTTAGTAATACGGTGATCGGAGTTATATTATTACTGCTAGGTAGCGTCGGCTTACTAAATACCTACTTAACGACTGCTGAGTTAATTTTTTTCTACAGTATCTTAGGCTTACTTGGTGCAATTAGTGCGTGGTTTTTACCCGATGCCTAGACCCTCGGGTAAAAAAAGCGCATAATCGCGCTGATTTTATTTCCAAAAAGGACTTACTATGAAAAAGGCAACGCTTGCACTTTTTACGCTACTTACACTTTCTGCTTGTAGCACCAGTGTGCCTATTCGTAACTTTGACGCAAACCCTGTACCGCAAATGGCGTCTGGCCAACATGACCTTGAAAGTATCAAAACCAATATTTTAAAAGCATGTATGAAACTAGGCTGGACGTGTCGTTCAAATGCCGAAGGTCAAATCTTAGGTAAACTTGATATTCGTAAACACCAATTACGCGTTGATATTACGTTTAACGAGCAAGAATACTCTATTGATTACAAAGATTCGATAAACCTTGATTACAATGGCAAAAAAATCCACCGCCAATATATCAATTGGGTTACCAACTTAATGCGCAATATTGATGCTGAATTAGCTTATAAATAAAATTGACGCAAAAACAGGTATTAAAAAAGGCGACCTAAGTCGCCTTTTCTCTGCTAATTCTAGTTTTTTAAGTTCTTATCGAAAAACTCTAAAAACGCTTTCAACGTTTTAATTCTATACGGCTGGTGCGATAAGTAATGATCGCCATCTTCGAGCTCAATGTAAGTAACATCTTTGCCTTCGTCTTTAAGTTCATCATCCATTTCACGACTATGATAAACAGGCACTACATTATCATCAGAGCCATGAACCAATAGCACCGGACGATTAATTTGCTTTGCAAAATTAACAGGCGACACTTTTTCTAGTTTGTCGCCATCAGTTCCAAATTGCTTACGCACAATTTCTTTATTAGTGAAATAACGCGCTTTACTAACAATACGCTCAAGGTCAGTAACACCAGCAAAGCTTGCTGCACATTTGAATGTTTCTGGATGTTTAACCACCGCCATTAATGCAGCATAACCACCATAACTTGCCCCGCCAATACAGATTTTATCTTTATTTGCGATACCTTCTTCAACAAGCCAATTCGCCGCATCTTGCAAGTCATCTTGCATTTCTTTACCAAAACCTTGAACTGCAGCCATCTCAAATTCATGGCCATAGCCACTTGAACCACGGAAGTTTGGTTGCAGTACTGCATAACCATTATAAGCAAGTAACGCAGTCCAATAGTCAAAACCAGCGTAATCACGAGCCATAGGACCACCATGCGGAAACACAATAGTGGGTAGTTTATCGCCTTCTTTGTAACCCACAGGTAAAGTTAAATACCCTTCAATAGTTAAACCATCACGGGCTTTATAACTGATTTTCTTTTTACCGCTGTAAACTGTTTCATTTACATCTGGGAATGCGCTTGCAAATACCGTTAGCTCACTGGTATCGCGATTCCCAATCATGTAAGTTCCAGCACTATCATCACTTGTTAAATAAAGCACATATTGGCGCTGATCTTTACTGGTATCAATGATATCTATGTCAAATTTATCTTTTGGTAAAACAGCGCGTAAACCTGTATAGAGCTTATTTAAATCTTCATTCCAGTAACGGATCCCATCATCTAATTGAGAGTGTGTAAAGCCTGCTACTTCACCTGTAAGTGGTGAGTAGAAAATATGACCGTCGAAGTCATAATTATCATCGCTGAACACTAACTCTTTTTTCATGGTCGTTAGGTCCATTTTATAAAGCGCATCATAGCCATCTTTAAGAGCTTTGAAATAAAGAATATTAGGGTCTTTATCGAAGCCCAAAACAGTCACTACATCAGGGGTAAATGCTTTATATTTAAATAACGTTTTACGGTTATCTCTATCTTCATCGTAAAGAATATATTCGAATTCGTCTTCATCCATTTTAAGGGCAATACGCACATTACCTTGGCGGTCTGCTGTCCAATCAATCACTTTACTGCGTGAGCGCTGAATTTTTTTCTTACGAAGTGTACTTAAATTAAGTTCATACACGCCAGGGGCATTGGCAACATCAAAGTCACCTTGAACTAAAATTTTATCTTTTTGATCGGGTAAAAAGCTGATGACCTGATCACCAAATTGCGGTTGGCGTTCATTACGATTAAAGTTAGGCTTTATAGCCAGTTTTGCCTTACCATCACCATTTATATTGTATGTATATAAACGCGTAGAGGTATATTTAGGGCCGCCAAATTGGCGTTGAATGTAGCGGGCTCCAAGTAACAAAACGTCATCATTCGCCCACTCATACCAATCGAAGAAAATAGTGTGATTATCTGAACGAATAACAGCATCTGCTTCTTTAGTTTTGCGGTTATAAACCATTAAAACCAACTCACCATTCACATTTCGAATAAACGATATGTGTTCACCACTAGGCGAAAATTTTACTTGGCTAAAAGCCCGTAAAGAGGCAAATGATTCTACAGGTAGTTGCGTGTTTTCAGCAGCACGGGGCATTAAGCTCAGCACTGCAAAAAATGTAAGCAGTAAGTACTTCATAGTAAAGTCCATTTTTTTATTGTTCCGACAATATTAACATTAAATTACAAAAAAAGACTAACTCAAAAAAACTTAGGCATATCTTTCATTCGCTTAAAACGAACATAACACTCGATTAATAGCATTATTAATTTATTTTTTGATAATTATAATGGCTGCACTACTTCAGTTTTCTTAGGTGACATGATGAAAAAAGTACTTGTGTTAAATTCATCTTTAAATGGTGAACAAGGTAATTCAACCAAACTTAGCCAACAATTTGTTGAGCAACTTGCTAACAACCAACAAATTTCAGTAACAACGCGCGATTTAAGCGACAATGCGATTGCTCACTTAACGCAGACAGAAATGGCTGCTTGGATGACTGATGCAAACGAGCGTAGCGATGAGCAAAAAGCACTTGCTGCAATTTCTGACGATTTAATTGCTGAACTTAACGATAACGAACTGATTGTTATTGGTATGCCAATGTACAACTTTGGAATTCCATCAACATTCAAAGCTTGGATTGATCGTATTGCTCGTGCTGGTATTACGTTTAAATACACTGAGCAAGGCCCTGTAGGTTTAATTGCAGACAAGAAAGTGGTGGTACTTGCAGCACGTGGTGGTTTGTATCAAGGCACTGACATGGATACACAAACTAAATACTTAAAAGATGTACTTGGTTTTGTGGGTATGACTGACGTTGATTTTATTTATGCCGAAGGTCTTGCGATGCCGGGTGCAGAGCAAAGCTTAGAAGCAGCACAAAACGAAATAAAGACTTTTGCTGCAGCACTGTAATTAGCAGAGCATAAAAAAGCGGTCATCATGACCGCTTTGTGATTTACGCTGTGACCGATAACAGCGATTCACCTTCAGATAAACCAAACTTTTCTTGCACAGAGGCTAGAATCGCTTCTTTATCTTCTTCTCCCAGTTGATCAGAATATTGCGCTAACAACTCATCTAAATAACTGACAACTTCTTCAGTATCAACCTGCTCAAGTGAGTTACCACTAGGCGGAGGTGGTGGCGGACCAGGAGGACGCTCACCTTCAGGACGACCTAATTCACCGACTTCAGCGGCATCAAAGCCTGCTTCAGCCATAATTGCTTCCATTTCTTGACCCGGTTGAATACCCGCATCTTTAAATGTTTGCATAATAGATTGTGCATCTTCTGCAGTTAAGTTTTCAGGATCAAACTGAGCTAAAGTTTCATTCATTAACTCTGTCTGTTCACTGGTTAACGGCTCTGCTTGCGGTCGTTGCATGGGCTGAAAATTCGCACCCGATGAGACACTGTTGATCATCGTTGATTTTCCTTACGTTTTGGTGGTTTATGGTTGTTGAACTCGTCTTCAGTTACTTCACCATTTTGATCAGTATCCATGTCATTAAAAATGGTTTGCAGCATATCTTCTGGCATAGGCTGTTCACTAAACTCAGTAAAATCAATCACCCCATTGCCATCAATATCAATCGTCGTAAAGTCAGGTCGCTGGGGTGGACCGCCTTGATGGTCGCGAGCAAAGCAAGCGGGCGCTGTGACTAACAACGAAATAGCTAAAACAGAAAGTGCAGATAAATGCTTCATAGCGAACCTCTTATGTCATTCAATTGACCATAAGCATAATCTGAATATCATTCAAAAGTGTGTGGGCAATATGCTACAAATGTGGAAACTTTGTGGATCGTTGTAGCAATTAATCGAAGTTGTAACTTGTTACGTATTAAGAGCAAAACACTTTTTCAACTCCACGTTTATGGCAGACTCAAAAAAACAAAAAGTAAATCTTGTTTGGTTCAAACGTGACCTAAGACTGTCTGATCATCAACCACTTGCCAGTGCGATTGCACCAGACCTGCCTTGCTTACTCATTTATAATTTTGAGCCTCTATTACTCGACGACCCCCATTACAGCTTAAGGCACTGGCGTTTTGTTGCTCAGTCACTAAAAGACATCAACCAACAACTTGAAAAATACAACGCTGAAATCGCCATTTATAATCAAGAAATGATTACCTTGTTAGAAACCCTCAGTGAAGATTTTGATATTGCAGGGGTTTATAGTCATCAAGAAATAGGCCTAAACAATACATTTGAGCGAGATAAACAGGTCACACGCTGGCTAAACAGTAAAGCAATTCCATGGCACGAAACGCCACTTGGAGGTGTAAAACGAGCGCGGCCAAAACAGTTTGATTGGCAAGCACATTGGCATGGCGTGATGAACCAACGTCTTGTAACGCCAAATTGGCAAGCCTTTAATGCAGTGCTGCCTCATAATTACCAAGCCGCGACCTGTGTTAATGATTTTCTAAAGCACGACCCGCAGTTTCAATATGGTGGCCCTCATGCAGCTAGAGCTTGCCTACAGAGCTTTGTAGAAGAGCGTGCAAAAAACTACCAAAGTGGCATCTCAAGTCCTTCCAAAAGTAGAGGTTCATGCTCTAGGCTTTCGCCTTACTTAGCTTTTGGCAACCTGAGCCTCAGACAAGTTTATCAAACTCTAAAATACTATTTAGCAAAGCAGCCTTTAAGCTGGCGTCGCTCATTACATGCTTTCGAGTCAAGGCTTCACTGGCATTGCCATTTTATGCAAAAATTCGAAACTCAATGCAGCATGGAGTTTGCACCGCAAAATGCGGGCTACAAGCACTACCCTTATCGCGATGATGAACACGTTGCTGAGCACTTAAAGCGCTTTGAACAAGGTCAAACAGGTATTCCTATTATTGATGCGTGCATGCGCTGCCTCGCAGCAACAGGTTACATTAACTTTCGAATGCGCGCTATGTTAGTCAGCTTTATGACTCATCATATGAACATTCATTGGCAATCTGTTAGTTTAATTTTATCGCGTTATTTTTTAGATTTTGAGCCGGGTATTCACTACCCACAAATCCAAATGCAAGCATCGGTCACAGGAACTAACACCATTCGTTTGTATAACCCAATAAAGCAATCTGAAGACAAAGACCCAGATGGTATATTTATAAAAACATGGTGCCCTGAGCTTAAAAACTTACCCAAAGAAGATCTCCACCAGCCATGGCAACAACCGCCAATGGAAGCCTTGTTTAATAATTTTAAACTCGGCGAAGACTACCCAGAGCCCATGGTCGATATTGAACACGCAGCCAAACAAGCACGTGAGCGGTTATGGTCATTTCGAGAACGTGATGACGTAAAACGTGGCACAAAAGCCGTACTGCATAAGCATGTGATAAGCCTTAAAAGACAACGCCATGGCTCATAAAAAGCTGAATTTACCCAGCAAAACCTGCCCCGTTTGCGACAGGTCATTTATGTGGCGTAAAAAATGGCAACGTGACTGGGAGCATGTTAAATACTGCTCAGAACGTTGCAAGCGTGAGGCAAAAAGAAATATTGGCGTTTAAGTTGCACTTATATCGTGAACTCACCGTTTTCGGCACAAAACCCTGAAAGCCTTTCACGGTCGTCGAAAAAATTTACAAAGGAGATGACGATGACAATTAAAAAATCTGCACATACGAGTTGGTCTGGTGATATTAAATCTGGCAAAGGCTATATTTCTAGTCAAAGTGGCGCGCTTGAGAAACAGCCATTTGGCTTTAACACTCGCTTTGAAGATAAGCCAGGTACTAACCCTGAAGAACTGGTTGCAGCGGCACACAGTAGCTGTTTTAGCATGGCGCTATCGCTGGCTCTAACTGAAGCAGGCTTTGTCGCTGACGACATAACGACCAAAGCAACAGTGAGCCTTGATGAGGTTGATGACGGCTTCGAAGTGAGCCACATTGCACTTGATGTCAGCGCAAAGATAAAAGAAATCTCACTCGAAAAGTTTGAGCAACTTTGTGAGCAAACCAAGCAAGGCTGCCCTATTTCTAAACTGATGAATGCCGAAATATCACTCACCACAACGCTTAATTAATCTCTGTAGGCCAAGCACTGCTTGGCCTTTTCACAAACTAACAGACCCACAACACTTTATTACATTCTTTTTACCGCCTCGTTGTATTATCTTTATAAAGCAAAACCAAATACAACAAGGATATGTATGATTAAAAAATTAGCCCCGATCGCTCTTGCAACACTTGCTTATTCAAACTGCACAATCGCCACAGAACAACAAGTAAGTAAACAATGGTTCAACAGTATCGACTACACGCACATAGAGAACCACAGATATAGTTTTAATGCTTACCACTTAGTAAGTCATTACTACTTTGAGGAGCAGCAGAGCTCTGGGGTACTTGATGATTATGGCTACCTAGATACAGATTCAAACATCCGAGTGAATTACTTTAATAGCGATTACACTGATTATCTTGGCTTGTTTGGTGAAGGATTTTATAAAAACTGGTTTGTTACTGGTGAAATTTACGATGTTGATGATACTGATGACTATACCTTAGGAATAGGCTACTTATTTGCCGATGCCTTAAAAGTCTCTGTAAATAGGGATGTGCGTGAATATGGTGATGATTATTTCCGCTTGAAAGCGCAGTATAACCTCCAAATCAACGATAAGGATTACCTTGGTTTTAGTGCAGAAACAGATGATGAACTCGACGTTTGGAATGTCTCTGCCAGATACTTTAATCATTTAAGCGGTAGCCATTACATTACCGTCGATGTTGGCCATCAAGACAGCCTTTATGATTCAGCAAGCAATGCCATGATCAGCTACTACTTCGGCGATCACTATGCCATAGGTGCAGGGTTGGATGATTCTGAACTCGTTTTACAAGGTAAGTACTTTATTAATGATAAATACTATTTAACCGCGAATTACACTGAAAGCGGCTCTGCTGAACTTTATAACCTTAAGTTTGTTGCCCAATTCTAAATAGGAATGAGTCACCAGTTTTAAACAAAAACGCCGCTATAAAGCGGCGTTTTCAGTTTATAGAATTACATATTACCTAGCTTCATCATCATTGCAGTGTACATTTTTAAGTTCAGTGCTAACTGCTCTTCAGTAATAAACTCATGCTCTGAGTGACCTGTGTACTTTTTACCTGGCATTGATGGACCAAATGACACCGCATTATCAAATAACTTAGCATTTGTGCCACCACCAATTGACACAAAGCCCGCGTCCTTATCGCCGGTAAAGTGCTTAAAGATATCGAGTAACGCCTCTGCATGAGGCGCACCATCTAACAGCATTGGCGTACCAATAATAACTTTAGTGTCTTTTAACGTAGCACCATTAGTGGTTTGCCAAGCACTAAGCGCTTCATTAATTTGCTGCTTAAGCAGCGCTTCTTGTTTACCTACCGGACGACGCATATTAATCGACAGTTTAATGTCGTTACCGTTGCGGCTTAATAAGGTAGGCGAAACAGTCATCGGGCCCATAAAGTCATGCTTGTAACCAATTTCACCGAATTGCGCGCCGTATAAATCAAGACCAATTAGCTGATTGATAAACTCAATTGCTTGACCATCGCTATTGTTCTCAAGATCAATACCTTTAAATATTTCTGCAAGGTGCGCAATGGCATTTTCACCCGCTTCTGGCTCAGAAGAATGCGCTGAAATCCCCTTCACTTGGACTAACAAGCCATTTGTTTGCTCAGTCATCGCCACTTTGACGTTTTTAAGCTGAGCAACATTGTCGTGTAATTTAGCCACAGTTGCCGCATCAGCGTTATGCACTAACACGCTTGCATCTTCAGGGATTTGGCTAACAAAGGCGCCGCCTTTTAAATCACTGACATATAAGCCTGTTTGTGCTGAGGTCGCAGAGAAAGTCGGGGCAATTAAGCTCCAGCCTTTTTCTGCAACAACCACAGGGTATGAAGCATCAATAGTGACTGCGTATTTTGGTTGCTGATAGGTTTTCATGAACTCTTCGAGTGGTGCCCAGTCAGACTCTTCTGCAAGGTAAACCATTAATTCAATACGGTTATTTAAGGTAATACCCTTGTCTTTAATCGCCTTCATTGCATGCAGTGCAGTCGCAATTGCGCCTTTATCATCTTCTGTACCACGAGCTATTAGCTTTCCTGGCTCAGAGGTTTTATCCATTTTAAAAGGACTTTGCTGCCATTTACTGGCATCTGCAGGTTGCACATCACCATGGGTTACTATCGTTACTTTGTCAGCTTGATTACCCATGCCAATTAACACTGTGTAGCCTAAATCTTGATAATCAAAACCAAACTGCGCCGCTTTCATTTTTAAGAACGACTTAAAGCCAATGAAATCTGGGTTATCTGGAGTCGCTAGACCTTCTTTATTTACCGTTGGATACGAAACTAAATTCTCTAAGGTATGAATTTGCGCTTGTTGATATTGCTCTACCGCGTAGTTAGCCAGCTTTTCACTTTGCTCAGACACAGTAGCCTGACTAGAGAAAGCACTTAATAAAAATGCAGCAAGTAATGAATGTTTCAAGATAAGCTCCAGAGTTTAAGAAGGTTTTTAGAAAGTCGCCTTGATTGTAACGCTTATAACGCCGACATAACATCTCTAATTCAAGCAAAATAGATCGCTTAAAAATACCAACAAGGTACAATAGCCACTCACCCTATTAATTCGTTTGTTAGACTCATGAACCGCAGAAAAAAGATCTTCACTAAACTTAAGCAAAAAGATAAGCGTGCCAATGCAAAATTGCATAAAAGCAATAAACCGGCCTACATTTCAAAGGCAGAACGCGAAAAGTTAGCACAACAAGAAGCTGAGCAGGAAAATTAAAGTGCCTAGCGGTCAGCGGTAAGGTTGTAGGCGCGATTTTACATCGCGCAACATGCAAAATAAATTTCACGCCGCTGCCAGCTGTAGGCGTCACGTTTGCTTGGCGCGTCTCAAACGCCACCACAAAACAAACACCCTCTTGCGCGAAATAAATTTCACGCCTACAACACCTCAATTCACATTTGTATCGGACACATGATCTGACTCACTAACTTTACTCTCGTAGCTAGATAATCTGGTTTCGCGCGTAGAAATTTCACGCCTAGCAACTCAACTCTTTTCACACTCATTCACAAATTCTGCTTCACATAGTTCCGATTTTTAAGTATTTTAAAATTAATAAAATAACAACAATAAGATACAAGGGAATGAGACGTTTATTGCTGCTTAGCTGTGCGCTTTTATTAAGTGCATGCGCATCTAAAGTTACCAACATAAAAGAAGACCAAGACACGCTATCTAAAGCCGATGAAGGCTACCTACTGATTGGCATTGAAACTAACCGTAGTTTAAAAGCCATTTATATTGATGGTCCAAAGTCGCTTGTTCTTACGGCTGAGGACATTCGAAGTGGTAGCAATTATATTTTAGCGAATCTACCACTGGGTGATTACACCATCACACGGTTGAACTTAAATCGATATTCCTATCTTGAATTTGATAACGATGAAGAAAGTTGGCAATTCACTCTTTCTGCGAAAAAAATCAACTATGTAGGTCATTTAGATATTTCCACGATAGGTTTTTGGTATACCCGCTCTCACATTGCTTTAGAAAACCGAAGCTCTGAAGCACTGCAATACATGGAACAAAACTTCCCAACGATTTTGTCTGGTCGCTCGCTAAATTATGGCGGCCCTGGGGAAGACTCATTCTTTGATTATTTGGAACAAACATTTTCGCAGCAGGAAGCAAAATAATGAAAAAGCTACTTATCTTATTATTTTTTATCTTTCCCTTGCATGCTGAAATATTATCGAGTGAAGATTTAATGTATTCACCCGATCAAAGCCAAGTTATGGTTTCGCCCAGTGGCCGTTGGATCAGCTTTTTAGAAGCGCAAGAAGACAAAACCAAAACCCTCAACATCATCGATATGAAAACGATGAAAATGTACTATGCAGTTAAACTCAATGAAAAAGATAATTTTTATAATTATGAATGGCTGAGTAACGACAATATTTTCGTTCGTGTAAATAGCAAGTATGACTCAGACTATAACGCAGTAATTAATGTCAAAGAAAGTGAAGAAAAGCCAAAGTTCGAACAGCATAAAGTAACAACCAAGGGATACATAGTTGATAGGTTATTAAACGATGCTGAACACATTTTATTCGCCAAACCAGGTAAAAAGAATACGCATCTTTATAAGGTTCCGCTCACTATCTTGTATAAAGATAACATAAGCTCCTTCTCTCCCATTGAGAAGGGCTTAAAAGGTGCTAGCAGCTATTTTTTTGATGAGCATAAACAGCAATTATTTACTGTTAAATTTGATATTGATGAAAAAAGCTTACAGTTTTTCTACAAGGTTATCGGGAGTGATAAGTGGATACCACTTTTTACACTCACAGACGCAGATTATCAGTTTTTACCAATTGGATTTACTGACCAAGATCACCTTGCCGTCATTACCAACAAAAATACCGATAAGAGTCAGGTGAGCCTTTTTAATATCAACACACAAAAAATCACCGACACACTCTATCAGCACCCCAAATATGACATTCAGTCGGCAGAACTTGATGATAATGGCAAACTTATCGCCGCCTCGTATATCAAACATGGTAAATATACGACTGACTATTTTGTGGATACGTATAAACAGTTGCATAGCAAAATTGCTGAAGCATTAGGGGATGAGCAATTCTTCTGGGTAAATAGCTCATTAGATGGAAAAAACCATATTCTTTACAACCATTCCTCAACGATTCCTGGTAAATACTTCTTATATAACGCCGAAGCTAACCACATTGAATTATTATTCTCTACCGATAAAAATGAAGATGTTAAGTACGCCAAAACAACGTTCTTTAACTTTAAAGCCTACGATGGAACTAACCTTGAAGGTTACTTAACCAAACCCATTAACAACGATAAGCAGGTATTATTAGTGATGCCACACGGTGGCCCGATTGGTATTCGTGAAAGTGATGAATTTAGCCCTGAAGTGCAATACCTTGCCTCTCGTGGCTTTTCTATTTTACGTGTTAATTTCAGAGGCTCTGCAGGGTTTGGTAAAGAGTTTTTAGAAAGCGGTGTTGGTCAATTTGGTAACCTTATCGAACAAGACATTTCTGCCGCAGTGGCACATATTCGTTCACAATATAGCTTTAAACATACCTGCTCTATTGGCGCAAGCTATGGTGGTTATTCTGCGGTGATGCTGGCAATTAAACACCCTGATATTTATGAATGCGTGATTGCAAGTTTTGGTATTTATGACTTACCTCTACTTTATAACGCAAGTAATATCGCTTTAACTAAAGATTATCAAGAGCTTATTGAGCGTACTGTTGGTGAATATAGCCAAGATTTAAAAGATATTTCCCCCGTCTATCAGGCTACATCTTTAAAAGCCCCTGTTCTTATTATTGCTGGCAAACAAGATGAAATATCGGGCTTTGAGCAAAGTAATCGCTTTTACTATGTTTTAAAGCGTTTAGGTCATGATGTTGAAAAAGCGTTTTTCGAACGCTCTGGGCATGGTCATCAGATTTGGTATTACGATCAAGTAGAAGCAGCTTTAGCTAACGACTTTCTTGAAAAAAAACTTAACCTAAACAGTACATTAACTAATTATACTGAATCTGAAAAGAAAGCGGTTCAACGTGATGCCATATTGTTAGCAGATACGTTTGACAGTAAAACAATAGAAACTGATCGTACAAAAGAAAGCTTTGAATACTACCAATTAGCTGCCAACTTAGATCATGATCGAGCCATGTTTAATGTCGGTAGTTATTATCATCGTGGCGATAATAGGCCTATTGATATTAAAAAAGCTATTGAGTATTACAGCCGCTCGGCGGAATTAGGCTATGAGAATGCAAAAGAAAGACTAAGTTTTATCTATTCCTATAGTTTACTTGTGGAGCCTGACTTCAAAAAAGCTCAAAAGTACTCTCAAGAACTTTATGATAAAGAGCAAACTGTTAAAAACGCATTTAAATTAGCAGTAGTCAATTGTATTGCTGATATTAAATTTAGAAATACAGAAAAGTGTTTAAGCTTAATAGAAGAGTATGCTGAAAAAGTTGGCAATAACTCAAACGGAGAAGTTAGAGAGCAGATAGCCCTGCTAATGCTGGAAGGTCAATACTCGACTCAAGAACGAGAAAGGCTTCAGAAAGTAATTAAAAAAATGTATGGGCTTGATTATCCAAATGCGATTTTAGAGTTAGAGCGGGCTGGATTATTTAAACTAGTTTTATCTGAAAAATTTAATGGCCGTTCTAGTGTCGAGCAACTCAGTGAAGATACGGAATTTTCATATACACTGAACGAAAAACAGCGCTTTGGAATCGAGTTTTCAATGAACCGAGAGGGTATTGATAATCGTAAGGATCGCTTGGTTATATTTACCAAATGGCACTTCAAACCAAGCTCTCCTGAAGAAAATGAAAATGTTTATTACCAAACTTTATGGGGCAGCCCTCTTGATGAATGGTTTACCTACCGCACTTTAGATGAAATATCGACGCCAGGTACGTGGACACTGGATGTGATGGGCGCAAACCAACAGTTGCTCTATCAAAACACCTTTAAAGTGACAGCTATCAACTAAACTCAAAATGCGCAATTTCAATCAGGTAATGACTTAGGGGCCATGGCAAACTGGCCCCACTTCTGAAAAGCATTAACGAGTAACCATGAAAACGAAGCAACAACAACGCATTGAGCTGGTCTGTGATTACATTAGTCAGCATCTTGATGAACCTTTATCACTGGAGACACTCAGTGAGGTGGCATGTTGTTCGAAGTATCATTTTCATCGTTTATTTGTCGCTGGAGTTGGCCTAAGCGTTACCAAATATGCGCAGCTTGCGCGCTTAAAGCGTGCCTCATTTCGACTTGCATTTGAGCATCAACTTAAAATTATTGATGTTGCATTAGAAGCGCAATTTGATAGCCCAGAAGCATTTAGTCGTGCTTTTAAGCGCACCTTTACACAGTCGCCAAGCGAATTCAGAAGCAAACCAAACTGGCCTAATTGGCACTCACAGTTTGAATTTTCATTACCTGACAAAAAGGTTTGCCCTATGAATGTAAACATTGTTGATTTTAAAGCACAGCCGGTGGCTTTATTAACCCACCAAGGCGCTGCTAATACCCTGATGAATACCGCTGCACAATTTATTGAGTGGCGCAAAGAATCAGGCTTTTCACCTGTTAAAACCAGTAACACATATGGGATCCCGTATAGCGATCCGGCCACCACTGAAGACGATGCGTTTCGTTTTGACTTCGCAGGCAGTATCACCTCACCGATTACTGAAAACCCGCAAGGTGTGAAAAATGGTGAAATTCCAGCAGGACGCTGCGCCGTTGTTCGTCATAATGGCTCTCATGACACCATTAGCGATACAGTTTACTACTTATACCGTGAATGGCTGGTGCAAAGCGGCGAAGAAGTCAGAGACTTCCCTTGCTTCTTTCATTACCTCAACCTCATCCATGAAGTTGATGAATGTGATCTGCAAACGGATATATATTTGCCGATAAAATGATTGCGAGTTTCGAGTTTCGAGTTTCGAGTTTCGAGTTTCGAGTTTCGAGTTTCGAGTTTCGAGTTTCGAGGCAAAGATTGTAGGCGCGATTTAACATCGCGCAATACGCAAAGAAATTTCATGCCGTTATCAGCCGTAGGCGTCACGCTTGCTTGGCACGTCTCAAACGCCACCACAAAACAAACACCCTCGCGCGAAATAAATTTCACGCCTACGACAAAGACATTTATTTTCACAAAGAGGATAAGAAACGCTTCTCTTTGTGAGGATATTTCGGCACTAAAGTACCTTATATGGACTCCTCCTATTGCACAATACCCTTCGTTAATTTTGTCAGACTGCGTGCTTATATGCGGGCTCATAATGAGGA
>NZ_JACSOG010000023.1:0-76322 GCF_014349195.1 Pseudoalteromonas sp. BZK2
AATTTCTCATTTAGAACAACTAAATAACGAAATTTTTGCCTTGTTATCAACGAGGTTTTATTGCCTCAAAATAGACTACTTAATTAAGCGGATTGGTATGAAAAGTGATAACCTTATTAAGGACGGCACAATCAGATATAAAAAAGGGCTCTAATGAGCCCTTAATAGTGATTAGTCGTTGACCATAATGGTTTTGATATTAACAAATTCTCGTAGTCCAAAACCGCCATGTTCACGGCCATAGCCACTGTCTTTTACACCACCAAATGGTAAGTTCGGTTGCGCAAGACCATAACCATTGATATTTACCATACCGGTGTCAAAGTGAAGCTTTGCAAGCTCAATGGCTGCTTGCTCATCTTTTGAGAAAATACCGCCGCCAAGACCATAGCGTGAATCATTAGCAATTTGCATTGCCTCTGCGTTATCTTTGGCTCGAATAAGTGATGCCACAGGGCCAAATAATTCATCGTCATAAGCGGGCATGCCCGGTTTGATATTTTCAAGCAAGGTCGGGGTGTAATAAAAGCCGGTGTGTTCAGCAACTTTACCGCCCGTGATAATAGTAGCACCTGCATTTACAGAGTCAGTAACTTGCTGATGAAGCTGATCGCGCAGATCTTTACGAGCCATTGGGCCAAGCGTGGTTTTTTCATCGTTCGGATCGCCAAGAACAACTTGCTCAAATTGCTCTTTGATTAGAGCTTTAAAATCATCATATAAAGCATCAACCACAATAAAGCGTTTTGCCGCAACACAGGTTTGTCCGTTGTTTATCAAACGACCTTGCGTACATGCGGTAATCGCCGTATTTAAATCAGCGTCATCAAGTACGATGTATGCATCGTTACTGCCTAATTCGAGCACGGTTTTCTTAACCTGTTTAGCTGCTCGCTCTGCGACTTTTTTGCCTGTGCCGTCGCTGCCAGTAAAGGTTACACCACGAATCGCTGAGTGATCTATTAGTTCGCTTGCGGTTTTACCGTCAATAAGTAAGTTCTTAAAGCAATAATCGTCAAAACCAGCCAGTTTAAATAACTGTTCAATCTTTTCGGCCATGCCAAATACATTACCCGCATGTTTTAGCACTGTGGTGTTACCTGCCATAACATTCGCGCAAGCATAGCGAATGACTTGATATAGCGGGAAGTTCCATGGTTGGATACCAAGTATTACACCAATTGGTTGGTAACTAATAATTGCATGTCCGTCTTGCATATCTCGCTTTTCATCGCCAAGCACTTTTGGTCCCTGCTCAGCGGTATAACGACAAATTGCTGCACAAAGCTCAACCTCCTGAAGGCCCTGTTGGTAAATCTTACCCATTTCATCGGTCATTAGTTGGGCTAATTCTTGTTGATTAGAATCAATTACTTGTGCAAGTTTATTAAGTAATTTTGCGCGGTGCTCATGGGATGTAGTGCGCCATTTTAAAAATGCTTGATGACATTGGTCAACTTCACTCTGTGCTTGTTGCAGTGACAATAAGTTATAAGTCTTGATCGTTTGTTCATTAGTTGGATTGATTGTAGTAACAGTATCAGTCATCATTATCTCCTTACAAAGTTGTAGGAGCTAGTCTGCAAAGCTAATACCTATTTTTTGCTTTTTATAGCTTATTGTTTTAGAAGACTTTTATTTTTCAGTTAGCCTTTGAGAAGCTTAAACTTTGTAAAAACTGCATTAGGTTGAAAAACTTACAAGGAATATGTAATGACAAATTCTGTGTTAAAAACTGAACTTGCGATTATTCAAGCGCCGATGGCGGGTGTGCAAAATGCCAAACTGGCAGTCGCTGTGTGTGAAGCTGGAGGGCTTGGTTCTTTACCTTGCGCTATGCTCTCAGCAGAGCAGCTAAAATCAGAACTTGATTATCTTAGCCAGCATACTGATAAGCCTTACAATCTTAACTTTTTTTGTCATCAAACACCCGACTATACCCTGGCTCAGCAAACGGCTTGGCATAATCTGCTTACACCTTATTTTGATGAGTTTGCTGTCGATGTCTCACAATTTACCCGTAATGCTTCGCGCCAGCCAATTAATCAACAAATAATAGATATTATCGCACCTTACACGCCTGCCGTTGTAAGCTTTCATTTTGGTCTACCAAGTAGAGAGATTGTTTCTCAAATAAAAGCGTGGGGCGGAACGGTTCTTTCATCAGCCACAACGTTAGATGAAGCGCGTTGGTTACAAACAAATGGAGCCGATGCGGTTATTGCACAAGGGATTGAAGCTGGCGGCCACCGCGGCCATTTTTTATCAATGGATTTGTCGCTGCAACCAACCACTGCGCAATTAGTGCGAGAATGTGTAGAGCTTGATATACCTGTTATTGCAGCAGGTGGAATTTGCACGGCAGAAGATGTCGCCCAATACCAAGCATTAGGTGTCGCAGCAGTGCAGGTGGGGAGCGCTTACTTACTTTGTGAAGAAGCGACAACAAGTGCTTTACATCGTGAAGTATTAAAAACAGTTGCGCCAGACTCAACTGAATTGACGACCTTATTCTCTGGTCGTCCAGCACGAGGTATTAGCAATCGAGTCATGCAAGAGTTAGGAGTTATGCCAGAGCAAGCGCCGCCTTTTCCGTATGCGTCGATTGCGATGACCGCATTACGTGCAAAAGCTGAAGCCAAAGGCGATAGTGGTTTTTCACCACTTTGGTGTGGTGAGCGCTTTATTGTTAGAGAAGGGATTAACGCCCAGCAAATAACTAGATTATTGATGCAAGGTTGGCAATCTTGACAGATACCCAGTTACTCCCGCTCGGTGATAGTTACCATCAGCTAGCCTGTGAATTTCGTAACAAACTTGCAGGGCAATGCGCTATAAAGCGGTACGCTAAAGGTGATATTTTATTACAGCAAGGCGATGAGCAAGATGTGGGTTACTTAATTATATCAGGGGTGCTTGGTGCATTACATGCATCATCGCAAGGCACACAAAAGTGTAAAGAGTTTTACTTTCAAGATGAGTTTGCACTGCTTTATGGTAACTGGTTAACCAAAACCCCTGCGCTCTATCAACTCAAAGTAATACGTGATGCTGAGCTTATTAAGGTACCTTTGGTTTTATTTGATAGTAGTGACTGGCAAGCAATTAAACATCAATTAGTTAGTCAGCAATTATTGTTTAAAGAAGCAAAAGAAGCGTTTTTATTACTCAATACGCCAGAGCAACGTTATCAATATTTATTAGATCAAAAACCGCACTGGCTTGAGCAATTAAGCTTAAACGATGTTGCTATGTATTTAGGGATTTCAGCGATTTCTTTATCGCGAATTAGACGGCGTCTTAACTTAAGTTAAGGCGCAGCAAAACGGTGAACATTACACTGCTGATTTTTCAGGAGTCGTTATGTTTATTTTATCTCAGTGCTTAGTTGCCATTGCCACATTACTCGATTTGGCTTCTTTTCAGTTTAAACAAAGACAAGCTATTTTAGCTTGTTTGTTTAGCTCAGTATTACTTACATCAGTGCATTTTATGCTGCTTGATAATTTCAGTGCTGCAAGCTTAATGCTGATTGCCGCCCTACGTTATGGCTATTGTATTTTTGCGCGCAAAACTTGGGTGATGATAGCGTTTATGCTTTTGAGTATTAGCGCAGTACTATTAACATTGCATAGCTGGGTTAGCTTTATCGCACTGGCAGCAACGTTAATGCAAACCTATGCTTCATTCCAAGGCAAAGATTTTACCTTACGCCTGTTGATGATTGTCGGCACTGTGTGCTGGATAGTTCACAATTTATTAGCGTTTTCACCACTAGCAGTGGTAATGGAAACAGTGTTTTTAATAAGTAATTTAGTGGGCTTATGGCGCTTTTATGCTAACCCTAAGCCCGCTTAAATTTTATTTAAGACTTACCTAGCATGCGGCTCAGCATGCCATCTTTGTCAACAAACTGGTGTTTAAGTGCAGCAGCAACGTGTAAGGCTAAAATCACCACGATAATGAGCACTGAACTGTGGTGCACAAAGCTGCCTGCATCTGCAAGCCAAGGTGTTTTTTCTGGTGCGCTCAATAGCTCAAACTCAAAGAAGCTAATTGCACGACCGCCCGCATAGCTCATGATAAATCCAGATAACGGCATAGCTAGGGTCGCAAGTAATAATAAGCCATGAGTGAGGTGAGCAATTACGGTTTGCCATTTAGGCATGTCAGATGTTGCAGGTAATGCGCCTTCTTTTATGCGCCAAATAAGCCTTGCGATGGCAAAAACTAATACTACTAAGCCCATTGATTTATGCCATCCCATATAAGTAAATTTAGCGGGTGGCTCGGCAAAATCAGCAACATAAATGCCCATCGCAAATACGCCGATAAACAAAATGGCAACGGTCCAATGTAACAGGATGGTTGGCTTAGAAAGGGCAGCTACTTTACTCATGGTTGACTCTCATAATTGGCTTTAATTATAAGTATAGACTGCCCCAATAGCTGAGGGTTGCGTAAAGTAATGTAAAAAACTTAAAGAGTGTCAGCAATCAGCTTTAATAAAAAGGTCTCGCGCTGAATCGATAAGCCCTGTTTTTCACTCATTGCCATGGTGGTTTCGTTGTGTGCGATGGCATCAAATATATTCACCCACTTAGGTTGCATGCCATTTTGCACTTCGTAGTGCTCCATTTTTGGGTCTGCAAATTCATCGCTAATTTCACAGAAGTAGCAATAGGATTTGATATGAACACAATCAAAGTCGTCTTTATACCAAGGCCTCACTTCTTCGTATAATCCTAGAGGCTGCTTTATTTGAATTTGTAATGCCCCAGTTTCTTCATGAAGTTCTCGCAGGAGCCCTTGCTCAATACTTTCGCCTTTATCAACCCCGCCACCCGGTAAACTGTAGTCATCATAACGAGCGGTGTATAAAAGTAGTATTTGTTCACCTTTTAAAACAATGGCGCGGGCAGTGTTACGAATAAATACAGTGCCGTAGTCGTTTCCTAAACTTGGGTGAATAACTTTTCTTAATAACTTCATATGATTACAACTTAATAACTTAAAATAAGTACAGCTCAGCTTAATTTTGAGTAGGCAATAATAACCCGTTTCTAGTATTTTTCTCACTTTTTACCCTAAAGTGGAACTAAATGCAGTAATATGGTCGTAATTTGAATTCAATTAGTATCTAACGCGCTTTATTTTATTTTTATTGGAACTAAGCGTAGAATGATTAAAAAAGCTTATGGAATAAATATGTTAAACGTACTTTTAGTTGATGATGACAGTGAGTTTAGTGATGTAGTTTGTCACATTGTTGAGTTCCTCGGGCACAATATAAATACCGCAGCGAACCTTGCTGAAGCTGAGCAATGGTTTGAAAACAACACGTTTGACCATGTTTTTTTAGATTTTATGTTGCCAGATGGCAGCGGTCTACATTTGCTTGAGCACTTAAAAGCAATCGGTCAATCGCCTCGTGTTACGTTAATCTCAGGGCATCCTTCAGTAAAGGGTAAGTTGGCTGAAATGTGTGAGCCTAATGTTGGTCACCTAGTCAAACCACTACAACGAGAAGATATAGAACGGGTACTCAACCCGAAAAAAGCAAGCCCTAAGAAAAAAGCAACGCCAGCTATAAAGCGCCACTTTGGCACCTTAATTGGTGAATCTGAGGTGATGCAAAAGCTTTACACTATGATTGAGCGTGTTGCAGCAACTTCTGCCAATGTAATGTTGATGGGGGAAAGTGGTGCTGGTAAAGAAGTGGTTGCTCAGGCAATTCACAACGCCACTGAGTGTGATGGCCCTTTAGTAGCAACTAACTGTGGTGCATTTTCTAAAGAGCTGATTGGTAGCGAACTTTTCGGCCATGAAAAGGGCGCATTTACAGGCGCTATTGCACGTAAAGAGGGGGTGTTTGAGCAAGCTGCTGGTGGTACTTTGTTTTTAGATGAAGTGACAGAAATGCCCATTGATATGCAGCCAAACTTACTACGTGTACTCGAAAGTAAAAAAGTAACTCGAGTGGGTGGAACCAAAGAGCAAGCGGTAAATTGCCGCGTTATTTCTGCAACCAACCGCACCTTGACCGACCTTGCGCAAAATAATGTTATTCGTGAAGACATTTACTTTCGTTTAGCGGTATTCCCTATTGATATTCCACCGCTTCGTGAGCGCAAAGAAGATATTCCATTGCTTGCCAATGCTTTTTTAGAGCAGCTTAATGATGAAAACGGCACCGACTTTAAATGGCAAGCAGCGCAAATCAAAGAACTTGAGGCCCATGATTGGCCTGGTAACGTGCGTGAACTTCGCCATGCTATACACCGTGCCTTTATCATGAGTGACCCTAAAGGCTCCGTTATTACTTTACCTGATTCGTTAGAATCACCGTTTTCTAAAGTGAATAAAGAGAGCCAAGCAAACCAAGTTGTTGCAGGGCAAACCATTGAAGAAGTTGAAAAAGAATTGATCCACGCGACTTTAGATAAAGTACAAGGTAATAAGACGATTGCTGCGCAAATGCTGGGGATCAGTACGAAAACACTTTATAACCGTTTAAATGCTTATGGGGGCATTGGCGAATACAAATAACTAAGGATAGCTATGAGTAACAACGAGTCTTTACGAAAAATGGTGCACGATGCTCGTGCACCGCTAAACCGTATTTCGATGAATGCAGAGTTAGTTAAGCTCGTATTAGAAAATGATATGCCTAAGCAAAAAGCGCTCGAGGCATTAGATAAAATAATTACAAACTGTCAGCAGTGCAGTGAACACTTACAAGAAATAAGTGACACTCACGCAGCAGATTGAGCACTCATTGATTGGGAAGCAAATGCAAAAACAAAAAGGAAAAATAGCGGTCAGTTGGGCTGGCTTTATTGCCGTGGTGCTGTGTATCGTGGTGGCGAATGCTTTTTTAGCCCTCAATAGCATTCGCTCTCTAACAGAAACACAAAGTAGTCTTGATAATACTAACTCACTTAATACTGCAATAGAGCGGCTACATTTATCTGTAGTACAGGCTGAGTCAGGTCAGCGAGGTTATCTTCTTAGTGACCGAGAAGATTATTTACTGCCTTACAATGATGCTATCGCTTCAATGCAAGCGCAGATCATGCTTGTGAAAAGCTTGCATTCAGAAATTCCCGGTCAAGCAGACCGCATTGCTCGTTTAATTCATTTAGTAAACGATAAAGTCGCAGTGATGACTAAAACCACCGATCTGGCTCTTGCAAATAAAGACGTGAAAGCTCGCCGCTTGTTATTAACAGACCAAGGTCGTGATTTATATAAAGATATTCGCGCTGGAGTTGATGAAATTCAAATGCGTGAGCTTAATTTTAAAATAGAGCAGTTTGCAAAGCTCTCACAAATTAAAAACGAAGCGAAGTTAACATTTGCGATTACTGCAGTGACAAGTGCTTTACTGCTTATTGGTATGTTTGTGTTAACCCGTATCAACATACGCAATCAAGCTAAGTACCGAGCTGACCTTGAAAAACAAAACGAAAACTTGGCGGCAAAGGTTGCAGAACGTACGCAAGAGTTAACCATCTATTCAGATGAGCTAAGTCGCTCAAATAGAGAGCTTGAAGACTTTGCCTTTGTTGCAAGTCATGATTTACAAGAACCACTGCGTAAGATTCAAGCCTTCAGTGACCGCCTTGAAAAGATGTTTAAAGATGAGCTCGGCGAAAAAGGGGTTGATTACATTAATCGTATGAAAAATGCCGCTCAGCGTATGTCTAATTTAATCAATGACCTACTTGAATTCTCACGCGTAACCACTCGTGGTAAGGACTTTGTTGATACAGATTTGAATGAAGTCGTTGCAGAGGTACTTGATGATCTTGAAATCGCAATAAAAGAATCTGAGACCACGGTTAACCTCGATACCTTACCGCATATTCAAGCAGACCCGAGTCAAATGCTACAGTTGTTCTTAAACATTCTGTCGAATGCAGTAAAGTTTAGACGTGAGAATGTTGCGCCTGTCATTGATATTGCATATCAGCGAATTTCAGAATTTAGCGAAGTTCATCACACTGATGTAGAGTGGGAAGTTATTACAATTTCAGATAACGGAATTGGCTTTTCAGAAGAATACCTAGAAAAAATATTTGTTCCGTTCCAGCGGTTACATGGCCGTTCGCAATACAAAGGCACAGGCATAGGACTATCGGTTTGTCGCCGTATTGTGGAGCGCCATGGCGGAGAAATAACAGCAAGTAGTCACGTTGGTGAGGGTGCAAGCTTCACTCTTAAATTACCCGTGGAAACATCGCTTTTCACACTACAAGGAGAGGCGTAATGCCACTTAATAAAGTTAAACCAATAACCATTTTAATGGCTGATGACGACGAAGATGATCGTTTATTAACCCAAGATGCATTGGCCGAAAGCCGTGTATTAAACGAGTTGTTTTTTGTTGAAGACGGTGTAGAACTGCTTGAATACCTTGAGCGTAAAGGCAAATTTAGTGAAAAAGAAAGCTCACCGCGCCCGGGCTTGATTTTACTCGATTTGAATATGCCGCGTATGGACGGCCGTGAAGCTTTACAAGCAATCAAAGCTAACCCTAACTTGAAGGGTATTCCGGTGGTGATTTTAACTACATCAAAACAAGAAGAAGATATGGTTAAAGGCTACGACTTAGGGGCTGCATCATACATTACTAAGCCAGTTACTTTTGAAGGTTTAGTCGAGTTAATGCAAACATTAGGGAAATACTGGGTAGAGTTTGTAGAGCTGCCAACACCACAGAACGATTAATTCCAATTTGCGATAATATTTTATTAAGCAAATTGCTATAAGGAATAACAATGTTAGATAAGGTAACCCGATTACTCTTAGTAGAAGACGACGAAGACGATTATATTCTTACTTGCGACTACCTAGAGCAATTAGGTTCCCATACATTCGATGTTGAGTGGTTAAGTTGCCCTGAACAGGCCATCAGTGTGCTGAGCGAAAACAAGCATGATATTTGTTTGTTAGATTATCGTTTAGGTGCCTCTGATGGTCTCGAAGTGCTAAAACGGGCCGTTGATAATGGTTTTCGCGGTCCGATTATCATGCTTACCGGGCAATCAGATGAAGCACTCGATTCTGCAGCGCTTGATGCCGGTGCGGTTGATTACCTTGTTAAAAACGAGATGAACTCTAGCCGTTTTGCCCGCGCTATTCGTTATGCGTTAGCACGACGAGATGTTGAAGATGAGCGTGTTGAACGCTTAAAAGCTGAAGCAGAAAACCGTTCTAAAGACCGTTTTTTGGCGCATTTAAGCCATGAGTTACGTACGCCCCTGTCATCCATCTTGGGTTATACCGAGTTACTAATGCAAAGTGGTAAGAACCAGCATGCCCAAAACGAGCTGGGTGTGATTTACCGAAATGGTAAGCATCTACTGAGCTTACTTAATGACGTGCTCGACCTATCAAAAATTGCTGCTGATAAACTTGAGCTCAATTGCAGTGATGTCAATTTAGATAGCCTAATGGCGGACGTATATACCTTAATGCGCGTCTCAGCCGTTGATAAAGGCTTAACACTTAAATTTGAATCTCAGCAAGCCTTACCTTTAGTTGTCAACACAGACGCGACGCGGTTACGCCAAATCCTAATTAACATCATCAACAATGCAATTAAGTTTACTAACCAAGGCGAGATCACAGTGCGTGCTTGGACTGCTTGGGTTAATGAGCGCGAAATGCTGTTTTTTAGTATTAAAGACACAGGTCTTGGAATCCCAGCCGAAAAACAAGCTTTGATCTTTAAACCATTTGAACAAATTGCCGATGTAGAATCCCGAGATGTGGGTGGAGCAGGGCTTGGCCTCGCCATTTGTTCTGAGCTACTTAGTCGAATGCAAGGCTCAATTGAGCTTGAGTCTACGCAAGGCGTGGGCTCAGAATTTACCCTTTCTATCTACCCGGGCAACATTCGTGATGTTGAGCGCCAAGTACTGCGTTTTGATTCAAACCCAGATTGCCAACAAAAATTAGCCACCCTTGAAACCAGTGGTCGGGTATTAGTGGTCGACGACTTAAAAGATTTACGTAACCTAGTAGGTCATATGATCACTATGACCGGTGCTGAAGTGGAATACGCAGAACACGGTAAACAAGCTATTGAGAAAGTCGCTAGTGCAGAACAAGCGGGTGAGCCTTTTGATATTGTTTTTATTGATTTGCATATGCCGGTTATGGGCGGTAAAGAAGCCACTATTGAACTTCGTAAAATGGGTTATCAAGGGCCAATTATCGCGCTTACTGCAGCCACCATGAAAGGGGTGAAAACTGAGTTAAGCGCGCTGGGTTTTAACGATATGATTGCCAAGCCGGTTGATTCTGGGTTGCTTTACCAAGTGCTTAATCATTATATTTGCGAAGGCAATACTGCACCTGTGGTTGAGCAAGACGACAGCCCTGAAATGACCAACCAAAGCACGCGTTATTTATTGGTTGAAGACGACAGTGATGCGGCACAGATTACCCAATTATTGCTTGAAAGCTTAGGTGTTGAAACTGTCATAGCGCCAAGTTGTGCCGCTTGTCTTGAGACACTGAGTGACGACCAAAATTTTGCTAAAGTATTACTCGATATGCATTTGCCTGATGGTGGAGGGCTAGATTTAGCAAAAGAAATTAAACAGCGCCACCCCGACTTAAAATTAGTCATTGTAAGTGGCGCCGAACCAGAGCCAGAAAGAATTAAACAACTTGATATAGAACAAGTGCTGTTAAAACCGATTAATCTTGGCTTGTTATCCGAGCTTATTGCTGACTAATTGAATGCCTGACTACAAGTTCAGGTTCAAATAGCGTTTGTAACGGCGGTGTTTGTTTTTGATAAACTTGGTTTAACACCCAGTCAGCAGCCATGCGGCCCATTTCATTTATGGGGTAATTAATGGTGGTTAATTGTGGGTAAACGTGACGGGTGAAAAACACGTTATCGTAGCCCATAATCGACAGTTGCTTAGGTAACGTTAGCCCTAAATCACGTGCGCTTGCCATGGCACCCACTGCCATTTCATCATTAGCACAGATAAGCGCCGTGAATGGATGCGTTTGTTGATGAAGCGCTTTTAACCCCTCATAACCGCTCGCTTCCATGAAATCACCTTGAAATAAGAGGTTTTCATCAAACTCAAGGTTAAACTCAGCCAGCGCTTGTTTGTGGCCTTCTAGGCGGTCTTTGGCATCTTGCTTCCAAGCTGGTCCACTGATGTAGGCAATGTCTTTATGACCTTGTTCTAGAACATGTTTAGTCGCTAGATATCCGCCTTTTATATTATTAAGCAAAATGCAGCGGTCACTGAGTTCGCTGATATAGCGGTTGATTAGTACAAACGGAGTACGGCCTTTGCTAAGTTTAATTAGGTAGTCGTCGCTGACAGCTTCAACATGCAAAATAAGCGCATCGCAGTTACGGCTAATTAAAAATTCAATCCCTTGTTTTTCTCGTTCTTCATCACTGTGACCTGCAGCAATAATCAGGTGTTTGCCTTGATTACGAAAGGTATTTTCAATGCCGCTCATCATAGGCCCGTAAAATGGGCCTTGTAATTCAGAGACCAGTAGACCAACACTGTTCGAGCAATTTGATGCCAGTGACTGAGCAATTGAGTTAGGTCTATAGCCAAGCTCATCCATTGCGGCAGTGACCTTTTTACGTGTTGCATCACTGACATTTGCATTGTTGTTCATTACTCGCGAAACGGTTGCAAGAGAAACGCCTGCAAGTTTCGACACCTCGTAAATGGTGGCCATGTTATTCCTTTTTAAACAAAGTTATGGATGCTTTTTTAACGATAAATCGGCACTGATCCGCTCAACCGTTTGATTATCAAGAATATACCTTTTCATGATAAATGCGACAAGCATACTACCTATTGCTGGGTAAAGGGTAAATGAAATTAAGATACCCGAGAGCGTGTGATCACTGAGTTCGGTATTGGCTTCATAGCCATAAAATGCCAATAACCAACCTGCAATGGCACCGCCAAGAGCAAGGCCAAGCTTAATAAAAAAGACCACGCTTGCGTAGACTAGGCCTGTTAGCCTTTCACCGGTTTTCCATTGCCCATAATCTATGGTGTCGGCCATTTTTGCCCACAGTAACGGAGTTGCCATTTGCGTGAAAAAACACCACAAAAAGTACACCGCAAAGGCAAGTGCAAGTTGTTCGCCCGGCAACCAAAACGCCACGCAACTAATTGCCGCAGAGATATATTGCAAACGAATATAGGCGGTTTTCTTATCAACGCGTTTACTGAGTGGGTTTGCACAGGCACAGCCCAGAATATTACCTATCATGCCGATGGTAACAAAGTAGGTGACCAACTCGGCTTCACCAAGTACATATTTTACATAGTAAATGGCAAGGGTGGTGCGCAGTACCATACTGGTTAACAGCATAAATGCAGCAAAGCACAACACTTTAAATGGGCCATTTTGCCATAGCGTGTTCATACGGGTTTTCCAGCTCAACGATGAGCTGTTATGAGCAGCTACGCGCTCTTTGGTAAAGCGAAAACAAATCAAAAATAAGATCACACCTAAGCCGCTCATCAGGGCCATAGTGAGTTGGTAGCCCGTGGCGTTATCACCTTTGCCAAGCCAGTTTACCAAAGGCAAAGTACAGGCACTGACAATTAAGCCGCCCAGCATACCAAACACAAAGCGATAAGATTGAATGGATACTCGCTCTTTAGGGTCGCCACTTAATACCCCACCTAACGCTGAGTAAGGAATGTTAATCGCGGTGTACACCAGCATCAGCAAAGTGTAAGTGACAAAGGCGTAAATGACTTTGCCTGACTCAGGCAAGTCTGGCGTGGTGAAGGTGATCATGCTGATCACCCCAAATGGTAAAGCGAGCCAGAGTAAGTAGGGGCGATAGCTTCCCCACCTAGTGCGAGTTGAATCGGTTAAGGCTCCCATTAATGGGTCGGTGATGGCATCAACGACTCTCACCACCAAAAACAAGGTGCCAACAATCGCGGGTGAAATACCAAAGATATCAGTATAGAAAAAAGTTAAAAATAACATCACCGTTTGAAAGATGATATTACTTGCTGTGTCGCCTAATCCGTAGGCTATTTTTTCTCTTTTTGTCAGCATGTGTGTTCTCGATTGTTGTTATTTTTATCGCTGTTTGAGTAGCGCGCGATATTGTTTTGCGCTTTCTTTTAAAATGCGTTGTTGGCTTTGGTAGTCAATATAAACTAACCCAAAGCGCTTTTCGTAGCCATAGGCCCACTCAAAGTTGTCCATTAAGCTCCACGCAAAGTAGCCTTGAATATTGACGCCTTGGCGAATTGCATCACACACTGCATTTAAATGAGTGTGATAATAATCTACGCGTTCTATGTCGTTCACTTCACCATTTTCTAATGTATCGGCCATGGCTGCGCCATTTTCGGTAATGTACATTTTTGGTAAATCATATTGCTGATGCAATGATACTAAAAGCTCAGTTAAGCCTTGAGGATAAACTTCCCAGCCCATATCGGTAACACGAACATCCGCAAGGTTTGCTTCTTCAAACCAGCCATCAGCGGTATTTTTGTAGTGTATGCGGGTATAATAGTTAACGCCAATAAAGTCGACGGCTTGACGAATAATTGCCATATCGCCAGCAATAATAGTTGGTTTAACTTCATCTGCTAAATCATCCATTAAAGAGGGGTAAGCACCCTCTAAAACCGCTTTGATATACCATTGATTGTGGTATTGATCAGCAAGCTCTGCGGCTTTTTTATCATCTTCGGTTAAGGGATACGTTGGGCTGAAGTTTAATACGATACCTGCTTCTGTGCTTGGGCAGTTTTTACGTAATACTTGCATAGCAAGGCCGTGGGCGAGTAGTAAGTGGTGCGCTGCTTGTCGGCCAGCTTGTTGTGATTTTATGCCAGGTGCATGTACACCCACTTCATAGCCTAAATAAGCGCTACAAAATGGTTCGTTCAAGGTGGCGAATGAATCAACCAAATGGCCTAAATGTTGAGTAACAAGTTCGGCATAGTCTTTAAATTTATAGGCTGTTTCGCGATTTAACCAGCCGCCATTATCTTCAAGGTATTGAGGTAAATCCCAGTGATATAAGGTGACATAGGTTTTAATGTTACGCGCTTTTAAAGCCGTTAATAACTGAACATAAAACGCCATACCTTGCTCGTTAACCGAGCCATCTTGCTGCATGACCCTTGGCCACGAAATAGATAAGCGGTAAGCATCGACAGCCAAATCTGCAATCATCTCGACATCTTGCTGCCAACGTGCAACATGGTCACAAGCTACATCGCCATGGCTTTGGTCAGCAATAGCGCCAGGCTTTTCGCAAAATGTATCCCAGATACAATCAAGGCGCTTATCGCGTGCCCCTTCAATCTGGAATGAAGCTGTTGCCACACCGAACGTGAACTCGGGCTTGAGTAAAGATGAATCTGGTAACAGTGAAATTGATTTATACACAGTAGATACTCGTCCTTCGGGTTAAGTGTAAGGCTTGGTAAATTAGAGCTTAGACTCAGTTGTAAGCGCTTACAATTTTTCTGCAAATAAATTGCTAAATATGATTTATATGTTATAAATGTAAGCGCTTACATTTAATGTTGCAACATATTTCGCTATTTGCTGTTAGTGATTAAGTATTAAACCTTGCTGTAACAAACTGATAAATATAATTAACTAGAGAAGAAAATTATGGCTCATGTTTCAACCCCTGTGTCGGCTGCTGCAAGCCAAGCAGATATGCCTAAGCAGCACTTTGCGCTGGCATCATTGACCACATTATTTTTTATGTGGGGATTCATAACCTGTCTGAATGACATTTTAATCCCTTATTTAAAAGGTATGTTTTCACTTAACTATACGCAGGCTATGCTCATTCAATTTTGCTTCTTTGGTGCGTATTTTGTGATGTCGATCCCTGCTGGAAAGTTGGTCAGTCGTATTGGCTACCAGTTTGGTATCGTGGTTGGCTTATTGGTCGCAGCCGTGGGGTGTGCGCTGTTTTACCCAGCTGCGGTTGCCCATGTGTACGAATTATTTTTACTAGCCTTGTTTGTCCTTGCCTCGGGCATCACGATTTTACAAGTATCTGCCAATCCTTATGTAAGTGTACTTGGTCCGCAAAAAACAGCATCTTCGCGTTTGACTATGACACAAGCATTTAACTCGTTAGGAACCACGGTTGCGCCAATTTTTGGTGGTTGGTTAATTCTATCTGAGGTTAGTCAAGCCACCGCAGAAGAAGTGAAACTCCCTTATTTAATGTTGTCGTTAAGCTTGTTGGTACTTGCGGTTATCTTTGCATTTTTAAAACTGCCAAAACTAGGTAAAGAAAGTGATAGCGAAGCGGCACATCAAGATTTAGAAGATTTTGTTGATTTAGGCAGTGTTTGGCGTTACCGCCACCTCATTTTAGGTGCTGTAGGTATTTTTGTGTATGTGGGCGCAGAAGTGGCGATTGGTAGCTTTTTGGTGGGCTTTTTGACCCTAGATAACATTGCTGGTTTACCAGAAAATGAAGCTGCGCATTATATTAGCTACTACTTTGCAGGAGCCATGGTTGGCCGTTTTATTGGTGCAGTTGTAATGCAGAAATTTAATGCAGGCAAGGTGTTGGCATGCCATGGCTTGTTGGCGGTATTGTTAGTATTGATTGCTATGACGGGTGAGGGCAGCCTTGCTATGTGGGCAATTTTGCTTGTGGGATTATGTAACTCGATTATGTTCCCAACCATTTTTAGCCTTGCTTTACACGGCCTTGGCAAATACACCTCAAAAGGCTCTGGCATTTTATGTTTAGCGATTGTAGGGGGAGCGATTATTCCATTACTACAAGGCGTATTAGCAGATTCTATTGGCGTGCAAATGGCGTTATTCTTACCAATCGCCTGTTATTTATATATTACTTACTTTGCGCTGGTTGGCTCAAAAGTATCAACTCAGACTTCATAGGTGCAAAAAATGAAATTGAAAAAAACATTCACTCTCTGTTCGTTAATGATGGCAAGCGTCAGCATGCTAGGTTGTACTGGACAAGATAAGGTGACCAACGTGAGCACTGAGCAAGAAATTTGGCCAAATATCGAAACGGGCATTGCAGCAAATCCAGAAATGGAAGCACAAATTGCGAAAATGCTGGCAAATATGACCCTTGAGCAAAAAATTGCGCAAATGATCCAGCCAGAAATTCGCGATATAACCGTTGAAGATATGCGTAAATACGGCTTTGGTTCTTACCTCAATGGCGGTGGCGCATTCCCTAATAATGATAAACATGCCAGCGCTGCAGATTGGATTGATCTTGCTGAAAAAATGTATCAAGCCTCAATTGATGACTCGCTCGATGGCAGCTCAATTCCGACTATGTGGGGTACCGATGCCGTGCATGGTCACAATAACGTAATTGGTGCGACATTATTTCCACATAACATTGGTTTAGGTGCAACAAACAACCCTGAGTTAATCGAAAAAATTGCCGCCGCTACCGCGCAAGAAGTGATGGTAACTGGTATCGACTGGGTATTTGCACCAACTGTGGCTGTTGTTCGTGACGACCGTTGGGGCCGAACTTATGAAGGCTATTCTGAAGACCCTGAAATTGTAAAAGCGTATTCAGCAGCCATTGTTAAGGGGTTGCAAGGTGCGGTTGATGACGACTTTTTATCTGATAAACGTGTGATCAGTACGGTTAAACACTTTTTAGGTGATGGCGGCACAGAAGGCGGTGATGACCAAGGTAATAACACGGCGTCTGAGCAAGAGTTATTTGATATTCATGCGCAAGGTTATGTAGGCGGCTTAGGTGCGGGGGCGCAAACCGTAATGGCGTCATTCAACAGCTGGAATGGTGAGAAAATTCATGGCAGTAAATACCTACTTACCGACGTGCTAAAAGATAAAATGGGTTTTGATGGTTTTGTTGTTGGTGACTGGAACGGCCACGGTCAAATTCCGGGTTGTACTAATGGCAACTGTGCGCAGGCTGCAAATGCGGGTCTTGATGTGTACATGGTACCGACAGATGCATGGAAACCACTTTACGAAAACCTTATTAAGCAAGTTAAAAGTGGCGAAATTGCACAAAGCCGTATCGATGATGCAGTAACACGTATCTTACGTGTAAAAATGCGCGCAGGTTTGTTTGATAAGCCAAGCCCTGCCAAGCGTCCGCTTTCAGGTAAAACAGAGATCATTGGTAGTGCAGAACATCGCGCAGTTGCAAAACAAGCAGTCCGTGAATCACTAGTACTACTGAAAAATAAACAACAGTTGTTACCGCTATCAGCAAATGCAAATGTATTAGTTGCCGGCCAGGGCGCAGATAACATTGGTATGCAGTCAGGTGGCTGGACAATCACATGGCAGGGTACAGGTAACGAAAATAGTGACTTCCCGGGTGGCTCTTCAATTTTTGATGGGATCAAAAATACAGTTGAGCAAGCAGGAGGTCAGGTTCAATACAATGTGAATGGCGAATTTGAATCTAAGCCAGATGTCGCGATTGTGGTGTTTGGTGAACAGCCGTATGCAGAAGGTAATGGTGATTTAGATAACCTTGAATACCAACGTGGTAATAAAACTGATTTAGCCCTGCTTAAAAAGCTAAAAAATGCCGGTATTCCTGTGGTGTCGCTATTTATTAGTGGCCGCCCAATGTGGGTGAATGCAGAGCTGAATGCTAGTGATGCGTTTGTCGCAACTTGGTTACCAGGCAGTGAAGGTGATGCAATCAGCGATGTTATCTTTAAAAAGCAAGATGGTTCTATCAATCATGACTTTAAAGGTAAGTTATCGTTCTCGTGGCCAAATAACCCGGTAGGTAACCAAAACCGTGGTGATAAAGATTACGCGCCACTATTACCTTATGGCTTTGGTTTAACTTACCAAGATAAAAATACATTAGCAGATGACCTTAGCGAAAAATCACAAGTTGCCGCTAAATTAGAAGACTTAGTATTATTTGAACGTGCCGTAAAAGCACCGTGGTCACTGCAACTACAAAGTGGTTCTGAGCAACAAGCCATGACCAGTAGCCGTGCAGCCCTTAACGCTGTTAGCGTAAAAACCTTTGATAAAGACGTACAAGAAGATGCGCGCGCAATCAGCTTTAATGGTAAAGAAGCGGCTGCGGTTCGTTTAATGGCTGCGTTCCCATCGGATTTACGTTCATACGTTGAAAAAGCGGGTCAACTGCAAATGCAGATTAAGGTAGACCAAGCTGCTGATGCGCCGCTAATGCTAGGTATGCAATGTGGTGAAAACTGTGACGGCCAATTTGATATTAGCAAACAGCTTAAAGCAGTAAATGATTGGCAAACACTAACGGTAGATTTGAGCTGCTTTGCAGAGCAAGGTGTGCAGCTTGGGCAAGTATTCTCGCCTTGGCAATTAGCCACTGAAGGTGCATGGCAAGTATCAATTGCTAAACTATCAGTAACGAGCGCGCACAGCGAGGACGCAACAGTCTCATGTCAGTAAAATCGTATGCTGTTATTTTGCTAACAGGTGCGCTTAGTGCCTGTCAGCAAACCCCAGCGCGTGTCAAAGCCAGCCTAGGAGAAGGCTGGCAGTTAGTTTGGCAAGATGACAAAGTGTTGATTTTGCCGGTTATCCTAAGCAAATGCTGGTGGATTACGTACGTGTTTTTCAATGTAGTAAAAATAGTGAAACAGGTATCGGCTGTGCAACAACACAGCCATCAGCAGCACTAATAAAGGGTAAGAACAATCCGCAATAGTACTTATTTAAGCGGATTGCTATAAGTGAATTATGAACCAAGAGCCTGCAGATGCTTCGCCGAACTCGTTGCATTCGCTGGCTTTTGGTTCATTCTATCGGTTGAGTTTTTGTAGTAATAGCTGCCTTATTCTTCTGGCCGTTAGTTCGTCGATATCCGCTAATATCCCTTGCGCAGGCTCAGCAACGTGGCTTGCTAAATCCACATCATCAGCAAACACATAATGATTAAAGAGTTTCTGCCATTTTTGTTTATGCTCGCTTGGCAAGTCTTTAATTGCCAGCATACTGTGCAGCATGGCATCAAATGGGTTTGCTAAATACTCTGGGGCTTGTCGCCACCAATAGTTCACCAACACATTAAACGGACTGGTTGCGCTAACCTGATGCCACCAAAGCGCTGGAATATAAATAGCGTCGCCAGGGCCAAGAGTTGCCGATTGCGTCTTTGCTATAGCCTCTTTAAAACGTGGAAAACGGTTGAAATCGGGGTTATTAAAATCAACCAAGCTAACCGCTTGCCCAGCGGGTGTAAATTCGAGTGGACCAACGTAAAGATTATTGACCTGATCAGTTGGCAACAGAGTAAAGGTACGCTTACCCGCAGCAACACAAGCTAGGTTATCGGCGTTGTCATAGTGAGCGGCAATCTGACTATGATTTCCCACCCAGAGGCTGGTTAAGCAGTTATAATCGGTCACTGTTAATGGGTTTTTAACACTAAAGCCCGGAGCGCAATACTCCACAGCAGTAGAGCCCATATACAGTGAATCACTGTCGGTTTGTGTGATTGAACGTGCTAATTTTTGCAGCACAGAAACTAGGTTATCGGCGTGCTGTGAGAAATTAAGCCCTGAGAAATCAGCGTTATAAAAATAGCGTCCCTGATGAATTGCTTGGCTGCTAAAACTGCGTACTGGGGCGTTATTGGCAAGCCCTAAAAGGTAGTCTAAGGCGTTTTTAGAACTTTGTTTAGCTGCCATGACTTGGGGCCAATCAACGCAGAGATCTCTTATGACCAGTGGTTCAGTTTGCTCAGCTAAAAACACTTTTAGATCAGCAATGCTTGAAGCCTGGCATTCTTTTATTGGCGCAGCCGCAAACATTACTGCTGAGCCCATTTTTTATTAAGCAAATGAGGAATGTGCTCCATTGATGCCAGCACCATATAAATAGCCTGTAGGTCACCTTGCTGTTGTAACTGCTTAAGCTGTTCAGCGGTTAAGCCGTTTAGCACCTGTTGGTTAATAGTATAAAAGCCGCTTACTGTGACTTTTTCGCCATTTTTATCTGCATATTCAATACTGAAAGCTTCGAGTAAATTAACGCTAAGCAAACGCTCAAAAAACAGATTAATTGTTTGGTGTTCTTGATGTAACGCGTTAAGTACTTGAGCAATATGATTTAAGTATTCGCTATTTCCACCATGTTCAAGGAAAATGGCTTCGCCATCATGTGTGCTTATGCGTGGGCTGTCTAAATCAATATGTACCACCAGAGATTGCTCAGGAATACCGTTGTTATACTGGGTTTGTTGGCCAATTAAAAATGGCTGGCGCTGCATACTTAGCGGTAAGTAACTCAGTTGTAATTCGCCTTGCTCGTTTAGCAGCAAGTTCTCACCATTTTCAAAACCAAATAAAGCGAGGGCTTCGAATTGACCTGTTTGTGGGTGCTTACGAAATACGATAGGTTGATTTGCTTGAACTTTAGCAAACTCACTTGGAAATACGGTAGCGCAGCTAATATTGTCGCCCCAGTTAGCACCGCGTGTGGTGATCACTTTTAGGTCTTTATGGCTGATGTTATCAAGTAAGACATGATTGGCCATTGGGCCTCCTAATACTGAGATTAAATAGGTTGTATACCAAATTGCTGAATATGATTTAACAGCTCGCGGTTAGTGGGTAGTTGTTGTAATCCGCGTTTGGCTTGTTGTTGGTTAGCACTAAAATGCTCAATAATTGCCGCAGGCATTGCAAGTACAGGAAACTGTGGCAATTGCTTCATTCCATAAAGTACATACTGGTAACTGGCTGCAGAGAAGACCTCTTGAGCACGGTCAAAGTCGTTTAACCACGGACTTTGATATCGCCAAAGTGCTAAGTTTTCTTGAAGTTGCAGAGGAATTGAGTTTGCCTCTTTATGAGCTTGCCAATAAGGGCTTGTGCGCTTTGACAACACATAATGCAGCTTTAAAAACTCAATGATACGTTTCCAGCGATAATGGCACTGCTCATCAAAACGTTTTGCCAGTGTCGGCATTGCAGCACGATGTGTTGGGAAATTAGCAAGTAAGTTATTAAGGCCAAGCTCCACCATGACTAACGCTGAGGCTTCAAGTGGTTCAATAAAGCCTGCAGACATACCAATAGCTAAACAGTTTTTATACCAAAAACGGCGTCTATAGCCGGGCGTAAAACTAATTTCACGAAATATCAGTTCATTTTGTGCTGTGCCAGGCTGGGTTTTTGCAATGTACTGGCTAAGCGCTTGTTTCGCATCTTCGCTATTGGCAAAACGACTTGAGTACACCATACCTAGACCACGGCGGCTTTGTAAGCCGATATCCCAAATCCAACCGGCATCTTGCGCAGTGGCTTTGGTATAAGAAAGGACCTCTTGCTGCGGGTTTAAATAGGGCACCTGTACGGCAACGGCTCGATCGTTAAATAACACATCGTGTTGCTCAATTAGTTCTATCCCGTAATGTTGATGTAACAGCTTTGCGTGGGTGCCAGAGCAATCAATAAATAAATCACCCGCAATAGTGCCATGATCGCGGGTTTGCAATGAACTAATATAGCCATCTTCATCACTATTGATGCATTCAACATGACTGACGATATGCTCAACGTTTAGCTTGGTCGTGCAGTGCTGTTGTAGCAGCATGGCAAACTTACCGGCATCTAAATGATAGCCATAGTTTGCTTCACCTTGATAGGCGCTATGCAAGTGGTTTTTCGGTGCTTTATGGTGATCGCATAAGTAGGTTTGGCTTGCCACTGCGTGGCTGAAACTCACGGCATCTTTGTTGGCAAACCAGTAAGGTGCAATATTTAATTGCTGATATGCTACCGGTAAGCTGAACGGGTGGTAATAATGTGCGTCGCCTTCATCGTCGCACCAGCCATCAAAGCGTGAACCTTGTTTAAAAGATGCATCACAGCGTTGAATAAATTCACTTTCGCTAATGCCGATGGTTTTTAAGGTTTGTCGCATGGTTGGCCAAGTGCCTTCACCAACACCAATGGTGGCAATATCGGGCGACTCAATCAGGGTGATCTGTGCGTTGTGAGTTAAATGGGGCTGGGCAGCAATTAAACCTGCGGATAACCAACCTGCAGAACCACCACCTAAAATGACGACTTTTTTTACTTCATTCTTTTGCATGTTTAAGGCCATCTCAAATGCTATGTAGACAAACTAGCATAAATACGAAAAAAAAAGCCGCTGTTGAGCGGCTTTTTGACAACAAAATGCTAGAACGAGTAGCGGAAGCCGATGTTGTAGCGCGCACCGTATTGGTTTGCACGTAACAGCTGCTCAGAGTAACGAACGTAAGTACGTTGCGTTTCATCTGTCAGGTTAAGGCCTTCAACAAACACAGTTAGGTTCTCGTTAACTGAATAGTTCACGTTGATATCCCACTGGCCATAAGACTCAGTAAAGATAGGTGAAGCATGTTGGTCAAAGCCTGTTAAGAACTCATCACGCCAGTTATAAGAAATACGAGCCGATAAACCATTTAAATCATAAATCGCAGAGAAGTTAGCTGAATCACTTAAACCCGGTAGGGCAAATTGATAGCCGATAGCATCTCGGTCTGCTTCAACATCACCAAATACGAAAGTCGCGTTAGCGGCAATACCAAAGCCAGAATCACCAAACATATGTTGCGCTGCTAGTTCCCAGCCCCATAGATTTGCTGTTTCAACGTTGTTATCACGCGATACGAAGAAGTTTGCTAGAGGATCTGTATCGTTACCAACGATAGGTGTGCCTTCTTCTGTGCCTTGGTTTTCGTTGATCTTATCGTGAATTGCTTGATCAGATGGTTGCTCACCCGCTGCCGCTAAATCGTCACGCGCTTGCTCAGCACGATCACCGATGAATGGGTCTGTAATACCGTCAATCGTCTCTTCGGTTGTGATATTTACAAGGAAGTTATCAACTTGCTTACGATAGTAACCTGCAGACATATAGCTGCCTTCACCGTAGTAGTATTCAAGTGATAGGTCGATATTATCTGAAGTATAAGGTTTTAAGTTCGGGTTACCCACAGCCACTTTACGTTGACCCACTTTCGGGTTACCTAAGAATGACGTTGTTGAGCGAAGCGCGCCTACAGGAGGACGAGCAAGGCTGCGGCTGTAAGAGAAACGTGCAATAACGTCTTCAACTACTTCGATATTCATATCGATGCTAGGTAGAAACTCTTTGCTACTACCTTCACCGTTTGAGAATGAGCGTTCATCAGCGTAAATGTAAGACCATTCGTTACCGTTAACCCATTCCATTGCAACAGCAGGGCGCTCTAAGCTGTTTGCTGTAACATCTGTTGATTCGTAACGTAAACCCGCAGTGATGTTCACTGGCATACCGTTAAATTCTGTTTCGAAGTTAGCTTGTGCGTATACCGCCGTTGTTTCTTCGCTTACACGGTGGTCGTCATCGATTGGACCCGCTTGCACCATGCCGTTTACATCAGCAGGCCAGCTACATGCGCCAATACCGCCATCAGGATGATCACAGTCAATGCTTTCGGCAATCGCGACAATCTCATCAAAATCAGCATCGTAGTAGTAATTTAATAACTTATCGCTACCACCACCAGAGAAGCCATCAAGTAAACCTGAGCTGTCGACACGAGTGAACATGCTGTCATCGTACCAATCGGCAGAGTTCAACCACCAACCAGCAGCAAGCTGACCTGAGTAGGCTGTTGTCGTACGGAAATCGATTTTAGTGTGTGATACACCAAAGTTAATGCTCGATAGAGCACCGCTGTCTTCGTTATACCACGTACCTTTTAACTGGTATTGGTCAAGATCGTTAGTGTTGGTATCTTTGTTTACACCGGCGAAAAGGGTTCCCATATCGCTCGGTAAAATTTCTGCTTGGCCATTGGTTAAGGTCATATCAATAAGCGGAATTTCGCCTTGGCTAAAGTCAGCCATTTTTTCGTCGATATTAACCGTTGGGTTTTCACACCATGAACATGATGTGTTACCAATGATCATAAACGCATCGTGGCCAATACCTACACCGGCACTTTCAGCCGATGAGTTATGCGCATCAAACTCAATGTTTAAATTGTCTGTTACTTGCCAATCAATGTTTAAACCAAGCGATTTATTTTCGTTGGTTGTTGCACCACGGTTTAAGTTTGTAGAGTAGTCACCACCAATCTCAGTTACCTGTGTGTAAGTACCTTTTTCATTGATAGTTGCTGCGCTGACGTTACCACCATTATTGAACCATACACCAAAGCTACGGCCATCTTTTTCAAACTCGAGTTTTGAGTAAGTGTAATCAACGGTTGCAGTAATGCGGTCATTCGGTGCGTATTGCAGCACAAGTTGACCATTGGTACGTTTGCGTGAATTGTCTGAAAACGCGTAACCTGCATTTTGCGGATACCAGGTTGCGCCATCTGCGCGCTGGTTGTTATCTGTCAGTGCTAAATCAGGAGACGATGAAATATCAACATTTGGGATCCAGTTATCAACTGCCATTGATTGTTCGCGGTTATCACGTTCTTGAACTGAGCCTGAAATTAAAATCCCGAATTTGTCATCGTTGAATGTGTTGCTGTAGATACCTGAAAGCTCAGGCGTTACATCATCACCTGTTTCGTTTGATGTGTCGTGAACTGCTTTTGCACCAATCGAAGCGTGCAAACCAGGATTAGAAAGTGGTTTAGCTGTAGTGATATTAACTGTTGCACCAATCCCCCCGCTAGGGATATCAGAACGTGCTGTTTTATATACTTCAACACCGCTCACACTTTCTGTTGCGATGTCACCAAAATCAAATGAACGACCGCCAGTTGTTGGCATTTGGCGATTGTTAAGGGTTACTAAGTTAAATTCAGGGCCAAAACCACGAACCGTAATTTTGCTACCTTCACCATTACTACGGTCAATAGACACACCGGTAATACGTTGCAAAGATTCAGCTAGGTTGGTATCAGGGAATTTACCAATGTCTTCAGAGGTAATTGCATCAACAACCCCCGCAGATTGACGCTTGATATCCATTGATTTTACTAGGCTTCCGCGAATACCTGATACTTGTATTACTTCAATATCACTTGCTTTGTCGGGCTGTTCTTCGGCGACTGCTGAGTGAGGAACTAGCGCGCTTAAACCCATTGCCATAGACAGGCTAATAGCAAGCTGCTTTTTCTTGAAAAGTGTGTGGTTCATGCAAATCTCCAGATTTGGTTTTATTTTATGTTGTTGTCTATTTTTGTAAGCGCTTACATTTCTTTCCAAAAAAAATCGCCGAACCCGATTTTTAAAATGTAACCGCTTACATTAAGTTATTAGAAAGTAAAACAATCGTCAACATAAATAACGCTTATAGTGAAAGGTAATATCTATGTTTATGTTATTATGAGAATTATTCCACCAATGAATTTACTTATTTTAGGTACTAAATTGGCATATTAATGCTAAAAATAAAAAATTGAGTCTTTTACATTTGTTAAAACGAGAGGTATTTGCGTGCAATCAGTGAAATGGAATAAAGAAGTATTCACCCCAAGCAAAATTATTTGCGTAGGTCGTAATTATGCTGCGCATATTGCAGAGCTTAACAATGAAACACCAACAAATATGGTGCTGTTTGCAAAACCAAATAGCGCCATCACTGATTCTCTTAATAGCGAACACTTAGGTGAGGCTCTACATTACGAAACTGAGCTTTGCTTTTTAGTTAAAGATAAACAGCTGGCAGCGGTTGCGCTTGGGCTTGATTTAACCAAACGAGGCTTACAAAGCACACTTAAAGAAAAAGGCCTGCCTTGGGAGCGCGCAAAAGCATTTAATGGTTCAGCGCTTTTTACTGAATTTGTTGCGGTTAATGCCAGTTGTCATTATCAATTTAGTCTAAAGATTGATGGAATAAACACTCAACTAGGCGATACAAGGTTAATGCTGCATAACGCAGAGCAAATCTTAGCTGAAATTAGTGATTTTATGGACCTAGAAGATGGCGACATCATTATGACTGGCACGCCTGAAGGGGTAGGGAAGGTTGTCGCAAATTCGAGCTTTGCTGTAACACTTATGGATGATCAACAGGAGCTGTTATCTCATCAGTGGCAGGCTCTTTAAGCGGGTCTAAAATAGAGCGCTGATAATAAGTTGAAAACTCAGGAAAGCTTTGTTCAAGCCAAATTCGTTGGCTTTGCTGGTATTTTTCACTCGGCAGTACTTTGTTTTTCAGCGCCTCATTGATTTCTGCAAGTACTTTTTCGGCATAATTATTAGGCGCATTTGTTGAGCAACCAATGGCACCAAAAACCACATTTTGAGTTGGATTAGCAATGCTGAGCTTTTGAATATTCTGTTGGTTTTGTTGATTGTAATAATCAGCAACAAATGGGTAATCAATTGTGTAATCAATGTAGCCATGCTCTAACTGCGATAGTAGCGCTTGGTTTGCATGGCTGCCGGTGCCACTTAATGCAGCACTCTCATAAAGCTTAGTATTTTTAGCTATTGCATCCAGTTTACTGCCAAATTTTCGCGCATCATTTTGGCCATAAATAAAATTGGCATCAGTCAATAATGAAATTAATGACACTGGATTACCGTGTTTTTGCTTAATCTTTAGCGCTCTTTCTTCAGTACTTAACACGCTAAAGGATGGATAAACTGCAGTTGGAATAGAGTAAGTGGCACGGTTAGTTTTTTTATCTCGATGGATCATGCACGCGTAACACGCTAAGTGGCCATCATCGAGATATTTGCTTAATCGCTTAGGTGGCAATAGTGACTTTTGATGCTTAAAATTTGGCATTGCTTCAATCAGTAAGTCGGTTATGTTGTTGCACAAGCCACCTAAAGGATATTGCTCAGATTTATCAACAAAGAAAGGTTTGTTATCTGTTTCGAGCCAAGTTATAGAAAGCCGCTCTGAAGCATAGGTTATAGGAACAAGCACTATCACCATTATCATGCATAATATATGTTTTACGTATTTACTCATTAACAACCAAAAAAGTTAAATGCTGTGAATTACCATACACTAAAGTATTGGTGAAGTTGTAGGAGAAAGGTAAAAATGATGAATAAGTATTAATAAGCCTATCATTTAATAGACTTATTAATATTGCAGGGAGATGCTCAAAAAGGCATTGGATAACGGTTAAATACGTCAGCGATTTTATCGTTAGCTTCATCGCTTAATTGCACAGAAAAAGCATCGATATTTTCTTTTAACTGCGCCATTGATGTTGCACCTATAATCGTTGAGCTTACGCCATCCACTTGATCACACCAAGCCAATGCAAGTTGTGAAGGTGTTAAATTAAAGGCGTTAGCAATTTCAACATATTCAGCAATTGCAGCGCGTGATTGTGCTGTGTCTCTAAATAGGCCATTACGTTGCACTAGCGTCCAACGACTACCTTCAGGGCGAGCACCATTTAAGTACTTACCACTTAGCATGCCGCCACCTAGCGGTGACCAAGGTAGGTAAGCAATATCTTCATGAATACATTGTTCAATCAAATACGGCCAATCTTTGGCGTGCAGGAGACTAAATTCGTTTTGAATAGAAACCATACGCGGAAGGTTATGCTGCTCACTTAAACGCAAGTACTGGCTAATGCCCCAAGGTGTATCGTCTGATAAACCACAGTGCTTAATTTTGCCAGCCTTGATACAGTCATTTAGACCTTCAAGAATATCTAACATACCCGCGATATTTTGTTCAGTGTCAGCTTCTGAGAAACATACTTTACCTGGCCACTGTTTACCAAAGTGCGGTGATGTACGGTTAGGCCAATGTAATTGGTATAAATCGATAACCTCAGTTTGCAAGCGTTTAAGAGATGCATCAACGGCTTCAACCACTGCTTGGCGAGTAATATCGCCTGCATCGCGTACCCAAGGTAAGCCGTTACCCGCAATTTTAGTGGCAATAACAAGATCATCGCGTTTGTCTTTATTACGCGCTAACCAATTACCGATGATCTCTTCTGTCTTACCGTAGGTGTCTGGAGAAGGTGGTACGGCATACATTTCGGCGGTATCAATAAAGTTAACGCCTTTATCTAATGCATAGGCGATTTGTTCATCGGCATCGGCTTGGTTGTTTTGCATACCCCATGTCATGCTACCTAAGCAGACACGAGATACATCAATACCACTTCGACCAAGTGGGCTATAAAGCATAATAGATCCTTGTTAATCGCTAGAATGGGCTTTAAGTGCAGTTAATAACTCATCATTTAACTGAGCTTTTTTACCCGTTTTAAAATTAAACATAACCACTTGTGATGAGCCAATGGTTGTTACTGCGTCTTGGCTTTCACTAAATACAGTGTAATGCATCATAAAGCGATCGTGTTCAATGTCACTAATCTTAACACCAACATGCACCGTATCAGGAAATGTTACTGGGCGTTTATAGCGAGCATTGTTCTCGCTGATCACCGGACCCACACCTGTTACTTGTAAATCTTTAAGAAAGCCTAGTTGAGTGAAAAAATCGATACGAGCTGTTTCGAAGTAGCGAAAGTACACCACATTATTAACGTGTTGTAGGGCATCCATTTCACCCCATGCGACATTTATTTTGGTTCTGATAGGGTGTTGTTCTATAAACGATTGCATAGTAAATCTTCATTGATTGTGAGAAAACTTAGGTTAGCAATATGATGCTTTTAGCTCAAGGAAATTAGAAATCTCAGTAAATCGTGCTAGATTTATAAGTTCACGCTTACGTAAAGTGTGAGTAAAATGAACACACATTAAAGGACCTTAATTATGCAGCAACTAACCTTGAGGGTGATAAAGTGGATTGCACTTTTCATCTTACTTGCTCTAGCTTTGCTCTGTTATAGCATGGGCACAATGTCAGGATTTATCGCTTTAATTGTCGTGGGCTTGTTATTCGAAGCCGCCTTTTGGTTATTTGGCGCACGGCTTTTCAGTCGCAAAAAACCAAACCAACAAACAAGCCAAACCTCTTAGCTTGCACTCTCAGGAAGTTTAAATATAATAACTGTATATATAAACAGTTGTTGTGTTCCTGATGAAAAAATTCATTCACATCGATATGGACTGCTTTTATGCAGCTGTAGAGATGCGTGATAACCCCGCGCTTGCCAATGTGCCACTGGCTATAGGTGGTAATAGTCGTCGCGGGGTGCTTTCAACAGCCAATTATATTGCCCGTAAATATGGTGTGCGCTCGGCGATGTCGAACTATCATGCCAAACAACTGTGCCCCGATCTGGTTATCGTGCCCGGACGAATGCAGGTTTATAAAGAAATCTCCACGCAAATTCGCGCCATTTTTGCAAAGTACACTGACCTTATTGAGCCGTTATCGTTAGATGAAGCCTACCTTGATGTAACCGACAGTACCGCATGCAAAGGCAGTGCAACACTCATGGCACAGCAAATCCGCCAAGAAATCTATGACACCACTGGGCTGACAGCCTCAGCGGGCGTTGCGCCAATAAAGTTTATTGCCAAAATAGCCAGCGATGAAAATAAGCCTAATGGTCAGTTTGTGGTATTACCCGATCAAGTTGATGACTTTTTGGCGAGTTTACCGCTTGGCAAAATTCCCGGCGTTGGCAAGGTGACCTTAGAAAAGCTGCAACTTAAAGGGCTTTACACAGGGGCTGATGTGCGTGCGAAAGGGGTTAATTGGATGCAGCAGCACATTGGTAATTTTGGCGTGTCTTTATATCAAAAGTGTGCAGGCGAGTACGTTGGCAAAGTGTCAACTGAGCGAGTACGAAAGTCACTCAGTGTTGAGCACACCTATGAATACAACAAAAATAATTTAGACGAGTGTTTAAGCCAGTTACCCCGCTTGATGGATGAATTAACCCGCCGTCTTGATAAACAACAGTTAAACAACCGCATCAATAAATTATCGGTAAAAGTAAAATTTGCCAATTTTGTCGTGACCAGTGCCGATCAAAGCCACCATCAATTAGACGAACGCATTTTTGCTGAGTTAATGAGTAAAGCCTATGAGCGAGGTAATAACCAGCCAGTACGCCTGTTAGGGATAGGTGTCGGAATAAAGAGTCAGGCTCACGAGCATTTTCAGCTGAGTATATTAGACTAAAGGTTAACACCTTGGTGCTTGAAAGTTTGTTAGTGTCTAGTTGGGGTGCTAGGCCTGCCTAGTTCAACACCTTAGACAACATTATAACTTAATAAGAGAGATGACTATGCAATCGGTCGTAATCGTGCTGCTCGGAATAGTCGGTATGTTGTTCGGATGGTTCTTTTATTCGAAATTCATCGCCGAAAAAATATTTAAAATGGATGATAATTTTGTCACACCAGCTCATGAACTTGAGGATGGTGTGGATTATGTGCCAACTAACAAAGTTGTGTTATGGGGCCACCATTTCACCTCTGTTGCAGGTGCTGCGCCAATTGTTGGCCCTGCTATTGCCGTATATTGGGGCTGGGTGCCTGCGGTACTTTGGGTAGTATTTGGTACTATCTTTTTTGCTGGTGTTCACGACATGGGCGCTCTATGGGCCAGTGCGCGTAACAAAGGCAAATCAATGGGCGCTTTATCTGAAAGCGTAATTGGTAAACGCACCCGTGCATTATTTATGATTGTGGTGTTCTTAGTGCTGCTGATGGTGAATGCCGTTTTTGGTGTGGTTATTGCCAAGTCATTTGTATCGCAACCTAACGCGGTATTCCCCGCTTGGTCAGCGATTGTAGTGGCCTTAGTTATTGGTCAGTTACTACGCCGTAAAGTGTCGTTAATTCCGCTTTGTTTAGTTGGTGTGGGAATTCTGTATTACACCATTTACCTTGGTAGTGGTATGCCAATTTCATTACCTGATGAAATGTTTGGTCTAAGTGCGAATGCGAACTGGATCATTATCTTATTTATTTATGCAGCCATTGCTTCATTATTGCCTGTGTGGATGCTGTTACAGCCTCGTGACTTTATCAACGGTATGCAGTTATTGGTTGGCTTAGTGCTTCTTTACGGTGCGGTGTTTGTATCGATGCCAGATATCACAGCGCCTGCGTTTAATACGCAAACGGCGGTAGATACACCAAGTATTATTCCATTGCTATTTGTGACCATAGCTTGTGGTGCGGTATCGGGTTTCCACGGTATTGTGTCTTCAGGTACCAGTTCTAAGCAGCTGAACAAAGAAACCGATGGCCGCTTTGTGGGTTACTTAGGTGCAGTAGGCGAAGGTATGCTTGCGCTTATTACACTCGTTGCAGTTAGTGGTGTTGCACTTGCTGTATCACCTGAAGAATGGCACGAAATTTACAGTCACTTAGGTGCCGGTAGTGTGAGCGCCTTTATTAATGGTGGCGCTAACTTAATTGAAAGTGGTTGGGGTATCTCGCAAGAGGTAGCTTCAACCTTACTTGCCGTAATGGTGGTCTTGTTTGCGGGGACTACCATGGACTCTGGCGTACGCCTGCAGCGTTATATCATTCAAGAGTGGGGTGATATTTATAATATCAGCATCATTCGTAATGGTATTGTAGCTACACTCATAGCAGTACTAAGCTGTTTACTGCTTGCCTTTGGTGCTGGTGGCGCTGACGGTAGCGGCGGTATGATCATTTGGCCATTATTCGGTTCGACTAACCAAATCTTAGCAAGCTTAACCTTACTGGTTATCTCGGTAATGCTAATTAAAGCGAATCGCCCAGCTAAATACACGCTTATACCAATGAGTTTTGTACTCGTTATGGCGTTCTTTGCTGGGGTTATTAAACTGGGTGAGTACTATCAACAAGGTAACTGGTTACTGGTGACACTTGATTTGTTGGTACTGGTTGTGAGCGTACTGGTTATGCTTGAAGCTTGGTCTGTGATTGTTAAGCATCGTAAAGACTCAGCAGACATTACAGAGCAGTAAACTTAGCTTGCCAGCCTTATAGTAAGCTGTCTTACTTGGCTGGCAATAGCGCCCTAAATCAATGATAATAAGGTCCTATGTTTTTAACAGCAGGACCTTTTTTATGGCATACCCTCATGCAGTTGCAGCCCCTCAACTAGCGGATGCAAATCACGATGCATTGATTATTATCGGTGATGATTTTTCTTCTTTAGCAGACGCAAGCTTAAGTCAAGCTATTAGTGCTCAACAAGCTGTAGACGCACGTATTGGCAAACAAGTGACATTACTTGTAATTGACTCTAAACGCGTTATTTTAGCGCCTACAGGCCCTCTGAACCGTGATTATGATGATGTACGTCGTTACTTTGATGCAGCAAAGCAAGGTGTACTAGAAGCGAAAGCATCGGGTAGCACTCAGCCTGCAATTCTACTTGCTAACGTAAATCAAGATAGCCGTTACAAGCATGCCCTTGAAGTGGCTTATTTAGGTGCTTGCCAAGCGCTTTGGCAACCACTTGAGGCACGTGAGTTCCACGGCCAAGCGATTGAACCAATTAGCCAAATTAGCCTAGTGGGTGCAGACGAGGCAATGAGCAAAGCGCTTAATGCTATTGCTGCAGGTCAATACGCTGCACGTGATTTATGTGGTACAGAGCCTGAGCGTATGGCACCACCTCGTTTTGCAGACTACTGCGTTGAGTTATTTGCTGGTAGTAAGGTGTCTGTTGAAGTGATTTCAGATATCAACACTATCGATAAAGATTACCCAATGATGAGCACCGTAGCGCGCGCATCTTATGCTGTTGAGCGTCATCACCCACGTGTTGTAAAACTAGAATACGTGCCTGAAGGCGATGTTGAGCGTACCTTAATGTTTGTTGGTAAAGGTTTAGTTTACGATACCGGTGGTGCAGACCTTAAAGTGGGTGGCTTTATGGCAGGTATGAGCCGTGATAAAGGCGGTGCTGCTTCGGTTGCTGGCTTTATGAAATCAGTGGCTGACTTTGCACCAAAAGGCGTAAAAGTGATTGCTTACTTAGCCGTAGTTCGTAACTCAATTGGTTCTGATTGTTTTGTTCCTGATGAAATCATTACTAGCCGCGAAGGTGTGCGTGTTCGTATCGGTAACACAGATGCTGAAGGCCGTTTAGCTATGGGCGACTTACTAAGCGAAATGAAAGATCGCGCTTTAAACGAAGTGAATCCAGAGCTATTCACTGTTGCAACACTAACAGGCCACGCAGCACGTGCTATGGGTCCTTACAGTGCGTATGTTGAAAATGGTCCAGCTCGCGCGGCGAAAATTTCGCGCCAAATTGCTGACTTAGGCGATTTGTGGGCAGATGCCGCAGAAGTATCTCGTAGCCGCCGTGAAGATTATGACTTCATTCGCCCTCGCACATTAGCTGATGACGTACTATCAAGTAACAATGCAGCTTCTGCTGTAACTGCACGTGGTCATCAGTTCCCGATGGCATTCTTAGCGATTGTTGGTGGTTTAGATAAGCATGGTACTGAATCAGCGCAGCCATTACCGTATGTTCATATGGATATCGCAGGCAGTGGTGTAGAAGGTGGTGATTGGCAACATGGCAAGCCTACCGCCGCAACAGTAAGCAGCTTATTCGCTCGTTATTGTTTGTAAGTTGTAAGTTTAAAAAGCATAAGCTTTAGACACAACCCTGTGCTCTAAAGCCTATGCTTGGTCAGGTTTAGTCTTTTATGTTCTTCTTTCGGTTTCTACGAATAAAGCACAGTGCGCCGAGCATTAGTGTAAAGTAACCTGATACACTGCCGCTTGCTTTATCATCTAGGGTTGCATGCTCTGGAATACCATCTTCATTGGTGATTGTGATTACTTCATCAGCGTATTTTTCATTGAATGATTCAGACTCTAATACGAGAGTGAAGCGTCTTGAGCCATCTACCTCTGAATTATCAATAATGTCGATCGTAATGTCTTTTTGTGTTTCGCCTTGAGCAAAGGTAAGTACTTCATCAAGAGCTGTAAAATCAGTGCCGCCGACCGCGCTATCATCCGTCGTTTTTATACGAACTTTTGTTTCAAAATCGGTTGGATCGGATTTGATTATACCAACTAATAGTTGGCCGCTATTTTCTGATATTTGTGTGTCTGAAATGTCTAATTCATAGCTGAAATCAACATCGTTGTCTTCAATCGTTACAATTGATTCATTGAAGATTATGTCACTTTCATCAGATGCTAGTTTGATATTAAAAGAGCGAGAACCATCAACTTCATTATTATCAAATATATTTATAGCTAGTTCTTTTTCAGTTTCTTGGCTCGAAAAAGTAAGGGTCTCATCAAGTGCTGTATAATCTTCTCCAGCAATAGCATCCACGTCTTCGGTGTAAATTCGTATTTTCGAACTACTATCTAAGCCTGAGTTTTTAATGACCTTGAATGTTACTTCATTTTCGTCTTCGGCTATATTGAGAGTATTACTATTAAATTCATAATCTTGCTGAGGTTGAGTGCCCGAAACAGTGAAAAGATCAAATGACGCATCACCTTTTTCACCTTCTATGATATGACTTAGTCTCAGCTGTGCGGGAGTTGTTCTGTAGTTAGATAGATCAACCGTCACTTTTTCCCAAATGTCGCCGTCGGAGTGTTGTTGGCCTTCTTTTCGCCATAACTCAGCCCACGTTTGCGCATTATCGGCGGATACCTCGATAATACTAGTTCCCATATCTTTGCCGTGCATATTGAAGTAAAACTCCAATGTCGGTTTTTCGATGAAGCTCAAGTCATAGCAAGGGCTTAAGTAGTTTAATTTGTCACCTTTTTTGGCATATACAATGTCATCAAAATCAGTGTCATCCCGTTTGCTACTATCAATTTGTAAATAGCTGTGCCCCTCAAAGGGTTCATCAGCACCTGTTCTGCTTGAATTTGAATCAGGTGAGGTTCTAAAAAAGAAGCCGTTTTTAGCTACATCTTGAACCCATGGCTGCGCTATTTCTTGATTAAAATTAAAGCCATCTATATGTGGGAATTGAGTAACTATAATTGAGTTTTCGCAGTTTGGTACGGTTCTACCTTCACCAAATTGATTAAAAAGATGGTATTTATCTCTTTGCAAAACGTACTGCATACGGTCTATTTGTTGTGCAGAAAAGTGCGTACGGCAGGTATTTTTTCCTTGGCTCATTATGTTTTTGGCATCAGGGGCGTAGGGAGTACCTTCTTCATCTTCGGCAGAGCCTGTGTATTCGCAATTTTCAATATCATCATCTAAGTCATCAAAAGAAGGAGGGGTGTCGATTATCTGGTCACCGTACAAGTAGCCACGTTCACCGATTTGCACTGAAATAGGTTCATCATCACCATCGGCAAAGGTATGCAATAAACTGAGGTTATGGCCGATTTCATGTGCGAGTGTCGTTGTAACAAGATCTTCTGTATCAATTAACACACCATCTACGCCAAAGTAAGGAAAAAACGCATTACCATTGACGCCATCAAAGTCTGCGACCATGACATTTAAAGCTGATTTATCAAAATAAGGCTCAATAAATAACACTCTATTGTCTGGTGAGTAATCGTCGTCATAAAAACCAGGCATCTCTTCGTTGGTTACGAAGTCAGTAGATTTATAGTGATATGAGTAACCTGTACCTTGATAATGTGAATTTAAGTTTTCAATTGATTGCTCAATAGTGGCTTGGTCAACTTTGGCATTAGCGCCATCTTTATCGGTTGCTGCAACAATAAAGTGTAATGGAATTTGTTTTGTTTGAGTTGTATCTGCCAGCGCTTGATTAGTTACTCCGAGTAGCGAGTAAGTGCAAATTGCAGCTAACATAGTACGCTTTAAGTGTGTGTTCTTTTTGGGGTGTATATTTCTTGAAGGCACTTTGGTATCGCTCCTTATTATTTTTGTAATAGTGATTAAATGCCAATGGCAATTTAATTCAGCACACCCCATTAGTTCCTTTTTAATTTATTTATGTAAATCTCGTTAATATCTATTTATCATCTTTTTTTATCTATTTAATAAAGGTCCAATTAAATCAGTGGGTTGTGTTTTTGGTGGCTTCAAAAATTACTAGGGGATAAAAAGAAAGGTTATAGAAAAACCCCGCAAACCATTGCAGGGCTTTTGAAGTGCTGTGATCAATCGAGTTTGAAACGGTTAACTACATCGCTCAATGCTTGTGAGCTATGCTTTAAATTATCACTGGCGTTCGAAAGTCCTTCGGTATTCGACAGTGATTGCTCGGTTGATTGTGAAAGCTCATTAATCCGCAAGTTAACTTCATCTGCGGCGCTGGTTTGTTGCTCGGTAGCGCGGGCAATTTGGCTGTTCATATCTTTAATAATAGAGACAAGTCGCTCAATCTCACTTAGCGAACTATTTGCTTCACCTGCCTGTGAAACCGTTTCACTTGATAACTGCTGACTTGCTGATACAGCATCAACAGCAGCTTGTGCACCGGTTTGTAGTTTACTGATCATAGCTTGAATTTCATCGGTACTTTTACCTGTACGGCTTGCCAAAGTTCTCACTTCGTCAGCTACAACGGCAAAGCCTCGACCTTGCTCACCAGCACGTGCTGCTTCAATGGCTGCATTGAGTGCCAGTAAGTTGGTTTGCTCTGCAATGCTGCGGATAACATCAAGCACTGAGCCTATGTTGTTACTCTCTGCAGCAAGGTCGGCAGTAACCTTACTCACTTGTTCAATGTTACGCGACAAGGTTTCAATGGCGGTGATGGTCTTGTTAAGAACCTGCTTGCCTGCTTCGGCATTTTGTGCAGCTTCGTTAGCGGCATGCTCAGCTTGTTCAGCATTCTGACTGACATCATGAATTTGATGGGTCATTTGTTCCATCGCCGTGGCCACTTGAGTTGAGCTGTCGTTTTGCAGTTCTATAAATGAATGATTGGTTTTGCTGGCATCATCAACGCTGTGGGCAAACTGATTCACTTGCTCTGCGTTGTCGGCAACATGTTTTAGTGACTCACGCATTTTGGCCGTGTACAAATTAAAGTAGCGCGACAAACGAGACACTTCATCATTGCCGTTTTCATCAAGCTTTTGAGTTAAATCACCTTCACCTTGTGAGATATCTTTCATCATATTTGCGGCAAGTTGTGTCGGACGAAGAATGCTATTGGCAATTAGGTAGCTAAGCGCAACCAGTAGGGCAATAATCACTACCGCGGTGATAATGACATGGGTACGAAGTGACGAGAAGGCCTCTTCAATGGTATCAATGTAGACACCAGAGCCAACAATCCATTGCCACTTTGCAAACCCTTTTACGTAGGCAATTTTATCAACGGGCTGATCTTTACCTGGCTTTGGCCACTTATAGGGAATAAAACCCTCTCCTTGTTTTTTGACGATATTAACCATATCGACAAATAACAACACACCATCTGGATCTTTACTGCCCGCTAGCGATTTACCATTTAATTCTGGCTTAAACGGGTGCATGACCATAACGGGTTCATAATCGTTGATCCAAAAGTAATTGTTATTGTCATAACGTAGTGCAGAAATTGTTTCGAGGGCTGCTTGCTTGGCTTGTTGCTCACTCAGCTTACCTTGCTCAAACAACGCATAGTTATGCTCGATAATAGAGTAGGCTGACTCAACAAGGTTTTGAGTTTTTATGTATTGCTCTTGCTTTAGCGAGCTGTATTGCTGCGTTAAACTCGAGACGCTCAAAAATATCAGCCCTATCACGACCACACTCACTAACATGGCGAGGCGCTGAAAAATTGTAAAACGGCGTAAGTAATTCATGTGTGTTCCTTCGTCATGCTCATAAGAGCAATGTATTAAGCGTAGCCAAAATAGGTCGAAAATCTAGTTAAATAGTAGAATACATTGAGACAAAAAAAAGGCTGATTTAACAATCAGCCTTTAGTCTAAGTTACCGAAATTAAACGTGATTACTCAACGTTAAAGTGTCGGTTGAAGAAACTTGTGATGGTTTGGTGTAAGTGCGTTTGTACGCTCTTGCCACGTAAACTGTGTTTTGAGCCCGGGTAAGTCATCATTTCGAACTGTTTTTCTTGATCTTGCAGTTGTTTGAATAACTTAGTGGCGTGAGTGAATAACACGTTATCATCAGCCATACCGTGATAAATCATCAGCGGGCCTTTTAAGTTTTCAGCATACGGGAAGACAGCACTTGCTTCGTAACCTTTCGCGTTTGTTGCAGGGTGACCTACATAACGCTCAGTGTAGTGAGTGTCGTAAAGTGCCCAATCAGTAACTGGCGCACCAGAAACACCGGCTTTGAAGTAGTCGCCCGCTTTAAACATGGTCATAAGCGCCATGTAACCACCGTAGCTGTGGCCATAAATACCAATACGCTCAGGATCAACGTAATCAAGGGTGCGTAAGAACTCGACACCTTTAATTTGGTCTGCCACTTCAGCCACACCTAAGTGCTTATAAATCACGTCTTCAAACTTTTTACCACGGTTGTATGAACCACGGTTATCAAGTTGGAAAATAACATAGCCTTGTTGTGCCATGTATTGGAAGTATAAGTTTTTACTACGCCAGCTGTTTGTTACGCGCTGAGCATGAGGACCGCCATACACGTTAACAATAACCGGGTGCTTTTTACCGTCTTGGTAATTAGTTGGTTTGAATAAACGGTAATGCATGATTTGCCCGTCTTCAGCTGTTAACGTGCCGTATTCAGGTGTGATCAAATCAGCTAGGTAAGGCGTTAATGGGTGTGACTTATCTAACTTGTTTTCTTCAAGCCAAGTGATAAATTCGCCATTAATTTTACGTAATGCTGCTGAGCCAGGCTTATTCACTGATGAGCTGTTATCGATAAAGGTTTTGTTATCTTTAGCAATTACCACATTATGGTAAGCACCTAGCTCAGTTACGCGCTTAATTTCGCCTTTTTTGAATAGCGGTACGCTGTAAAGGTGGCTTTCAAGGGCTGTGTCTTTACGACCTGCGAAATAAACGATGCCTTTTTTCTCATCGATACCTTTTAAGCTATCAACAACCCATTCACCTTGGGTGATTTGACGGATCATTTCACCGTTTGTGCGGTATAAATAAAGGTGTTTAAAACCGTCGCGCTCAGATGCCCAAACGAAATGCTTTTTATCGTTTAAGAATTGCAAATCAAAGTGTAGGTTAATCCAAGTATCACTGGTTTCTGTTAGGGCAACCGTTTGCTTTTTCGTTTCGCTATTATAAAAACGTAACTCTAAGTTATGTTGCGAGCGGTCTTGCCACTGATAAGAAAGCGTTTTGTTATCTTTTAACCATTTTGCGCGAGCGATATAAATATCTTGATCGTCGCCTAAATCAACCCAGTCAGTTTTTTGATTGTTGATGCTTACAACACCTAACTGAATTTTAACGTTGTCGGTACCTGTAAACGGGTAGCGTTGGTTAAAAAGCTTTACTTCATCGGCGTAAATTTCATTACGGATCGCTTCTTTTACTGGGCTTTCATCAACACGGGTATAAGCGATTTTAGACTCATCACCAGACCACCAGTAGCCAGTCATACGGCCCATTTCTTCTTGCGCAACAAACTCGGCCATACCGTTTTTAATAACACCGCCACCATCTTTACTTAATTGGATTTCTTGACCCGTTTTTAAGTTAAGTGCGTATAGGTTTTGCTCACGAATAAACGATACGAAGTGCCCTTTAGGTGAGAAGCGTGCATCGGTTTCAAATGCGTCTGTGTCGGTTAATTTGCGGCTTTTAGCTGAGGCAAGCTCGTAATAGTAAAGGTCGCCATTAAGTGGGAATAAAAGCGCTTTACCATCTTTAGACCATTTATATTCTAAGATCCCTTTACCAAAAATACGTTGGCGCTCACGGCGTGCTTTTTCTTCATCAGATAAGTTTTCTGGACCAGAAAATAGCGCAGCAGAGTCAACTAATAAGCGGTTTTTGTTATCTTTTAAGTTGTATTCCCATAGATCGTAGCGGTTGTAATCATCGGTTTTACCTTGCAGGTAAGTGACACGACTGCCGTCTGGAGAGAATTTAAGTTGTACAGGCGCTTTGCCTGCTAAGCTTGGATCGTCAAAAATACGCTCAAGTGTGAGTGGTTCAGCAGTCACACTAAATGCAGTGGCCACCACTGGCAGAGCAAGTGAGAGAGATTTAATTTTTTTTAGCACAGGAGTACCTTCGCTCGAATAAAAACTGCCATGATGTTAATGGTAAGCTTAGGCAACTGCAACAAAATGCTATAAAGTAGGATTTGATTACCCAATATCAAAGGATTTATTGATGAAAAATACTGATACGTCGTTTTCTCTGGCCCCAGAACTACAACGCGACTGCATTGAACTTGCGGATTGGCCACTGTGTAAAGTATTGCTGATGAATGATAGCCAATACCCTTGGTTTATCTTAGTGCCAAGAGTTGCAGACGTTAAAGAGATTATCGATCTGTCTGAAGAGCTACAAATTACCTTATTACAAGAGTCGGGCAAACTGAGTAAGTTGTTACAACAGGTATTCAGCCCAGACAAACTCAATATAGCAGCATTGGGTAATATGGTGCCGCAATTACATGTTCATCATATTGCACGCTTCACTACCGATCCGGCTTGGCCAGCGCCTATTTGGGGTAAATTACCGGCAGTTCCATATAGCGATGAACAAATAGAGCAACTAAGAGCACATTTTTAATCAATCATATTAAATTGCGCTAAGCTAAGTAGATGCGAAAAATAAGAGACTAATAAAAGTGAAAAGCACAGTAATAGCCGTATTGGCTTTTCTATGTTCATTTTCCGTAACAGCAAAAAGTTATTACTTTGTTGGGAGCCATTTCCCCGCAATCTTAGAACAAGATCAACAAGGTACAGTGATTGGTTTAGGTGCTGATATTGCTCATGAAATTTGTCGACGCCTTGGGCATGAACTCGTCATCGATATCATGCCACTAAAGCGTGCTTTAAAAATGGTTGAGCAAGGCCATGCAGATGCCATTATCGGTCCTTATAAGTCTCTTCAACGTCAACAATATATGCAATTTAGTGCCTTGCCATTTTATGAAGATCCTATTGTCTTTTTTACCAAAAAAAATAGCGATGTAACTTGGGCTGGTAATTTCGCAAGCTTACGTAAAGACGTGATTGGTATTACTCGGGGTTGGAATTATGGTTCAGAATTTAAACGCAATAAATCAAGTCTAACTTTGTCAGAAGTGGCGAGTGTTAAAGCTAGTTTTTTACAGTTAATGCACAATCGAGTTGATTTAGTGATGACTCACCCGCGAGCTGCTCTTCCGATTATTGATGATTTATCAATATCTAGTAAGGTTATCATGCTGTCGCCAATCATTACGGTGAATCAAGGCTATTATGGTTTCACTAAGCAACGGGAGCTTAATGAGTTTATAGATGATTTTAATTCAGAGTTTAATAAGATGTTGATTAGTGGTGATATAGTCCAGCTGAATAGCAAATATGGATTAAGTTTTGTCGCACGAGAATAATAAAAACGCTGCAATTGCAGCGTTTTTTATATCAGACAAGGCTGGTATTAAAGGCCTAATACTTCTTTGCCTTGTTTGAAAGTAACATCAACTGGGATATTAGCTTGGCTTAATTTTTCTAAATCTTTCGCTAGCTCTGCTTTGATCTCACCATGAGTTGCGATTAGCTGATCAACTTTTTGGTAATCACCGTCACCTTGAATCGTTAAGATTAAGCGCGATAGTTTTTCCATTGCTTGGCTCATTTTCTCCATGTTAACGCTGTATAAGCCGTCAGCATTTTTAGAAAATGCGCCTTCTTCAGCGAAGAAGTTAAAGCGGATCATATTCGCTTTACCATGTGCGCTTGAAGCACCAAAACGCACTGAACGGAAGATACCAGCCATAAAGGTGATGTAGTAATCTTCTAATGTACCGTCAGTGATCTCGCCTTTCTTAAGTAATTGCTCAACCATGTAAAGACCTAAGATATCCGCTTTACCTTCTTCAAGGGCACTTGCATGCTCTTGCAATGATTGGCGAACAGTACCCTTACCCGTAATGGTGTTTTTAATGCCTAAACCGTGCGCTACTTCGTGGAACATCGTGTTTGCGAAGAAAGCGTCAAAGGTAATGTGTTTACGTTGCTCAGGAACAATTAGCTGTTCTGAAATAGGCACTAAGATTTTATCGAACTTAGCACGCATGGCGTTTTTAAGCTGTAAACGACGTGTGCCTTTTTCTAGCTGTACTTGCTCATCATTTGGCAAGTTGATAGCAATTGTTTTACTACCCGCATTTGAGTGGCCTGCGTAATAAACGACATCATAAGCATTTAGGTCAGCGTCTGAACCTGGGACTTCTTGCTTATATTTTTCGTCTACAGGTAAACCTTTTTGTAGCTCAGGTAAGAAAGCAGCGAATTTAGCTAAACGCTCGCTCCATGCCAAGTCTTTGATTAGTACATAAGATTCATACGCCGCACGGTAACCAAATAATTGATCTTCATAGGTTTCGATAGGGCCAATAACCACGTCAATTGGGTTATTTTTCATATCCATCCACGCAAAATCAGATGGTTGGAAGTCATCACTTACTAGTGCGTCTGCGCGCATGCTTAAGTAGTTAGCGAATTCTTTATCATCAGCTAGCTTGCTTGCTTCACGTAATACATTAGCTGCTTTTTCTAACTCTTGTGCGTACTCAACAGAGTAAGCCACACTGTAAAGAAGGCCTTTCTCGTCACGTTTGATCACTGAGTAAAGACCTGTTTTGTCATCAACGATTGCGTTGTTTAATTCTTCTTTAGTGATATCGCTTGGGTAAAATTCAGCGCCTAGAGGCTTTTCTTCATAACCTGATAAGAAAACTTGGTCGCCGTTTAAGCGATCCCAAGGGCCGTAGTTGATATCTGCAAACTTCTGAACTTTTTCATCATTGATTTTTGCTAAGAAAGCGTCTTTGTTCTCACCAAATGCTTGGCGCCAGAATAGCTCATCCATAATTTTTGAGGCATCGATCAACTTACCAACCATTTGCTTTTGGTTATCACTCAGGTGGCTAAGATCAGAAGTAAGTGTGAAGTCTGTGTAAATGTCTAAACGGTTTTCATCTGCATTGATAAGTTGTGGGTTGTTCTGTTCAATACTTTGCTTTGTTTGCTCTGCAGCAGGCTGAGTTTGAGAAGTGGTTGCTTGCTGATCAGAACATGCACCAAGAAAAACAGCACCTGATAAGATAAGTGCTTGGCTAATTTTATTTAATGTCATTTTGCCCGTTCCCGATTTTAGTGAGAGTCATTGTTATTAAAACAAAAAGTGTATGCATTAAAGCAAACCTGCCATATACATGGCAAGTATACAGCGCTAGAAGCGATATTTATTTATCAGTTACATGATTAAAAAGCATAAAAAGAGATAATTTCTGTGATTTTCTTAACTTTAGCGTTAAGTTAGACAATACTAAAACAAGAACTAATCTAATAATGTCAGTCATTAGTTTGTCTTTATTTTGGCAAACTAACCCAAGAGGATGGCACGCATATGTCAACAGAGAATGCATTACTGACCATATTGGTCGACAGAATAAATAATGACACTTTAGTGTTACCGACATTACCTGAAGTTGCAGTAAAAGTGAGGCAAGCAGCAGATAACCCAGAAGTAAACTTGATGGATATGGCAGATGTTATCTCCCATGATCCAGCGTTATCGGCACGAATGATTAAAGTGGCCAACAGTGCATTTATGGGGCGCTCAGTTAAAGTCACCAATCTTCATCAAGCCGTCACACGAATTGGTCTACGTCAAATCAAAAATATTGCCACCGCAATGGCGATGGAACAATTGTTTGTATCGCATAATGAGCTGATAAAAGGGTATATGGATAAAGCATGGCAAAAAACCCTTAAAGTTGCATGTCACTCAATTACTCTAATGGACTTTTTCTTACGTCGAAATAAGCAAACATCACTGAACCGAGATACCATTACGCTAGCTTCATTAGTCTATAACATAGGCGTGTTGCCAATTTTGACTGAGGCTGAAAAGCACCCTGAAGTTTTTGCAAATCCAAGTTTTTTGGCACACGCTATCCAAAAGTTAGGAGGCAAAGTAGGTGGCGCAATTATGCGTGCTTGGGGCTTTACTGATGAGTTCGTCGAAGTTGCTGAAAGCTGGGCAAATCCAAACTATCGTCCAGAGCAAATATGCTATGTTGACTTTATTCGTATTGGCGCGATTTTAGAAGGCATCTTGCAGGTTTCTGACAAATCGGCAGCATTGCAAACATATGTTGATAAAGGCGTAATAGAATCGCTTGAGTTATTTAATGAAGACGAATATCACGATATGCTTGATGAGGTCAAAGCCATTTTTACTGAATAGCTAAAAACACAAAGCGCGACCAAGTCGCGCTTTGTGTTAATTAACATTTAGGTTAATTTTATAAATCTTCAGCGTCGCCTAAACCTTGGGTCAGCTCTTCTAGCAACTGTTTTATTTCTTCTGACGCTAAGATGAAGTCAGCATCAAGTTTTACCGCCATATCTTCTTTTGGAATATCGGCGTTTTCTTCTTTTAATGTTTCTGAATAGCTTAGACGCTTAATCGAGCCATCGTTTTGTAGCATGAACTTAACGCGTTCTTGCCAATCAAGAGCCAGTTTAGTTACGCGCTTACCATTTTCTAGGTGTGACTTTACTTCGTCACATGATAAGTCATGGCCTTTCAATTTAACCTGAGCACCACTGTCATCGGCTTCTTCAAGCTCTGCATCGTTACCGATAGAGAAGCCTTCAGGAGTGCTGAAATTAGTTAACCAATCTGTTAAAAATACATCTAAATCATAATTAGCAAATGCAGGTACGACAGGTAGCGTGCCAAGTGATTTACGAAGTAGGGCTAAAAGCTCTTCTGCTTTATTAAAGCTTGCGCTGTTAACGACAACCCAGCCATTTTTTTGGTCAATAAACGCAAACTGTAGGCTCGACTTTTTAAATGCTTGAGGCAGTAAAGTGTGCAGAATATTTTCTTTTAGTTCGTCTTTTTCTTTTTTCTTTACCGGACGGTTTTCTTCCGCTTCGATTTGCTCAACTTTCTCTGCAACCAATTCGTTGATAACGGCCGCAGGCAGTACTTTTTCTTCACGCTTAGCGCATACTAAAATGCTGTCTTGAGAGAAGTGAGATAGAGTTTGACCATGCTTACCAAAGGCTTTTGTCCAACCAAATGTTGAAAGCTCTTGGCCTGTACATGAGCGGAACAGATCTTGTTCTAGGGCTTTGTCGAAGTCTTCTTGAGAGTATGAAACGTCTTGTTTAAAACGGTAACAGATAAGGTTACTAAACCACATAATTAGGCTAATCCTTTCAATAAATTTGCCCAATCATAACAATAAAAAACTGATGCCGAAATGAATCATTTCGCCATCAGTACGAATTGCTTATGAGTTAAACATTGAGAGCGGTTTAGGCATGTTTTTTGGGAAACTAATATGGTAATGCAAGCCTTTTCCAACTTCGCTTGTTACTTCTATATCACCGCCAAGGGTTTGCTTCACTAAGTTTAAAGTGATATGAGTACCTAACCCACTGCCACCCTGATCACGCTTGGTTGTGAAGAACGGGTCAAACAGTTTTTCTAGCTGATGTTCGGATACACCATTACCATTATCTTTAAAGTCGATAACGACTTCATCTTCTTCGTCTTTAATTATGATATCTATGATGCCACTTTCAATGCCTTCAAAGCCATGAATAAGTGCGTTCATGATCAAGTTTGTAAAAATTTGGCTAATAGCGCCTGCAGGCAGGTTGAGTGTTAAATCTTCAGGGCAATCTAAATTGATATGATGAGATGTTTTCTTTAGTTTTGGATGTAAAGAGCGGATCACTTCGCCTAAATACTCTTTGAAATTAATAGTACGTACTGCTTCACTGGCTTGATCGACTGCAATTTGTTTGAAACTTGCAACCAACTCTGATGCACGGTCTAAATTACTAGTAAGTAAGCTAGTGCTTTGCTTGGCGTCATTAATAAACTCTTCAAGCGCTTTTGGTGATAGGGTTTTTTCTTTGTATGCCGCTTCAATCTGATCTAAACGTTCTTGTAAAAATGAAGTCGCAGTCACACCAATCCCGATTGGTGTATTTACATCATGGGTAATACCTGCAACTAAGCCGCCTAAAGCAGCCATTTTCTCGGAGCCGACTAGGCGCTCATGTGCTAAGTTCAACTCATCAACATAGCGCTGTAACTCAGTTTGCTTGGTTATGAGTTCTTGTTCAGTTTGTTTACGAAGGTCTATCTCTTCAGTCAGTGTTAGCTTTTGTTTTTCTAATTCATATTTCTGTTGCTGCAAATCCATCATCGCTTGGCTAAGGTTAGATGTTTTGCGCGCGACTTCTTGCTCTAACTGTAAATTATGTTGGTCGAGTTTTTCATTACTAAGTACAAGCTCTTTCTGAGTATGTTCCAGTTCTTCTCGGTAGAGAACAACTTTATCTATTAAACGGTTAAAAGATTCTTCCATTACTTTTAATTCGTTGTGTTCAGTTGTGTGGATCTCGATATGGCGGCCTTCTAAATCGTTTAGTTCAAGATCTTCAATTTGTTCTGTAAATTGCGCAAGTGGTTCAGTTAAGCGTTTTCTAAATGCTAATAAGAAAAGTATGATCAAAAAGGTGGTTTTGATCATTGCGTTACCGATTAGAAAATAAATAGAGATCATGATGCGGCTAAATACCACTTCTCGGCTTGAGAATAAGGTTACATCGCCTACTTGAGTTGTTTTACCCGAAAACTCAAAAATAAGCGGAAATGTATAGCCGAATAAACCGGATGGTGTATCTTCAATTATCGCTTCTTCTTGCACTAACTGCTGGCTATATAGCTCGTGAATATCTAATGAGCGACCTAATTGTGAGAGTACCTCGCCACTATCATCGCGCACAATAATGCCTTCGATCATAGGGATTGCGAGTAAGCCTTCAGCTGTTGTGATGGTTTGTTTATCGTTAAGTTCCCAAATTGCACGGGTTAAACTACGGCTAAATGTTTTTTGTAAAGTGGTTAATTCGTCACGAATGTAATCTTTAGTGTTTACATATTCAGCAATAACCTGCCCACAGGTCACTACAAAAGTGAGTAAGAAGTAGACCGAGAGCACATTTGTTAACAATTCTTTTGATAGGCTTTTCTGTAACATAGAATACCCATAGCTCCTTGGTTACATTTGTAATACATTCAATTAGTTCTAAAGTTAGCTAATAAACGGTTAAAAATAAATAAATAAATCCTTTTTTACTGGAGTATTTATAAATTGTTACTATTTTTTAAAAAAACTTAACCTTACTGCACCAATAAAAGTGTGTTATAAATTTCGCTCGTCTTTTACTTTAGCCTTTTTAGATGTTGTATTTGCTACAGCGAAGATTTTTATATTCATGAATAACCCTAATTTTTCAATACTGGTTTGTGATGATTCAAGTATAGCTCGCAAACAAGTAGTTCGGTGCTTAGGTAACTGTTTAAGTGCTGATATTCAACAAGCAACCAATGGTCGAGAAGCACTTGCTTTACTACGCGAGCAAAACTTTGATCTATTGTGTTTGGATTTAACTATGCCAGAGCTAGATGGTGTTGCTGTACTTGAAACGATCAAAGCAGAGAAAATAGAGTGCTTTGTTATAGTTATTTCAGCTGATATTCAAGCGCAAATGAAGCAAAAAGTAGCTAGTTTGGGAGCCATTGATTTCATCGATAAGCCGATAGATATTGTTCGACTGAAAGCAACTTTGCATAAATTTGGTATTCATTAATCTTTTGTATAACAAAAGTGCATAATTTATCTTTTCTTTAAGGGTTGACAGCTTGGCTACATTTAAGGCAGTCTAAAGGCTATGAAAACATTTAATCACGCAACGACCATTATTATTACAACCATCATCCTTACGGGATAGTGGCATAGGTCGGTGCAACAAATTTATAGGCCTGTGTTCACTAGAACACAGGCCTTTTTCGTTTATGGAATGAGGAAACATAAATAATGCGAGTATTAAAATTTGGTGGGTCGTCCTTGGCCGACTACGCATGTTTGCAACAGGTAGCTCAGTTAGTCAAAGAAGAATTACGCGATGAAATGCTGTTAGTGCTGTCAGCACCAGGTGGCATGACAGATTCATTAGTTGCATTAGCAAGCGCTGCAGAGCAGGGGCAAGATTTTAGAGAGTTATGGCAAGCATTGGTTGCGCGCTGTGAACAATTAAAAGCTGCTGTTGAAGCTGACTTTGGTCAGGTAGTGAATTGGCCTGATTTAAACGAACTTAAGAATAAACTGGATGGTGTTGCACTTTTGAAGTGTTGCCCAGACCAAGTACGTGCTTATGCAATTAGTTTTGGTGAGCGCGTTAGTGTTGCCTTGATGGAGTGTATGCTTAAAGAAAGTAATGCTCGTTATTTAGAAGCAACAGACTGTATTGCATCTGTAGGTGGCTACATTGATGCTGAAGCTGACTTGGCCGCAAGTAAGTTACGTTTTCAAGCTGCATTAAAAGCAGCACCGAGCACTATTTATATCATGCCGGGTTTCACTGCTGCCAATGAGCAGGGAGAACTAACAACACTTGGTCGCAATGGTTCAGATTACTCAGCAGCAATAGCTGCGGCATGTTTAGAAGCTGATGTATGCCAGATCTGGACTGATGTTGACGGTGTTTACAATGCTGACCCGCGTTATATCAAAAAAGCATCTAAGGTTGATTCGTTATCTTATAAAGAAGCAATGGAGCTGTCTTACTTTGGTGCGAAAGTATTGCACCCGAAAACGATTTTACCTTGTGCTAAAGCAGGTGTGCCGTGCGAGATCAAAAATACTCATAACCCACGTGCTGAAGGTTCAGTGATCAGTAACGACAGTGTGTCGAACGAGCCTGTTAAAGCGCTATCAAGTTTACAAAACCTCGCTATGTTAACGGTGTCTGGCCCAGGTATGAAAGGCAAAGTGGGTATGGCATCAAAAGTATTTAATGCATTGGCGCATGACAATGTGTCAATTGTACTAATCACACAATCTTCGTGTGAATTTAGTATCAGTTTCTGTGTGCATGAGAGCGACCTATCACTTGCTCTAGAAGCATTACAAACTGCTTTCGAATTAGAATCACAAGCCGGTTTAATCGAACCAGTTCAAGTACAGCGTAACCTTGCGATTGTAACCCTAGTTGGTGATAACATGCGTGCGCACAAAGGCTTAGCAGCTAAGTTCTTTGCTTCATTAGCTCAAGCGCAGGTTAACATTGTTGCTATTGCACAAGACTCGACTGAGAGTGCTATTTCAGCGGTTATCGATGGTGAACTATGCAACGACGCAGTGAAAGTGTGCCATGAGAACTTCTTTACTCACATTCCTTCAATCGATGTGTTTTTACTTGGCTGTGGCTTAGTAGGTCAAGAACTTATCCAGCAGTTAAAGCGTCAACAAGCATGGCTTGAAAAACGTAATATTAAACTGAACTTGTACGGTGTTGCTAATTCAAGGCAGCTTTATCTAGATAGCGAAGGCATTGCTTTTGATGGTTGGCAAGACAAATTAGCCGTGTCAGAGCAGGCATTTGATTTAAATTTGGTCGAGCAATTTGTTAAACAAAACCATTTAATTAACCCTGTGATCGTAGATTGTAGCTCAGCCGATAAGCTTGCTGGGCAATATGTTGATTTCTTGAATGCCGGTTTCCACGTTGTTGCGGCAAACAAAAAGGCCAATACTAGCTCGTATGCTTACTACCAAGATTTAGTTGCAGCGACACAGAAGAATAATCGTAAGTTTTTATACGAAACAAACGTAGGTGCAGGCTTACCAGTACTTGATAACCTGAAATCACTCTTTGGTGCCGGTGATGAGCTTATTAAGTTCAGCGGTATCTTGTCGGGTTCATTATCGTATATGTTTGGTGCGCTACAAGATGGTTTATCACTTAGCGAAGCCACGTTAAAAGCAAAAGAAAGTGGTTTTACAGAACCAGATCCGCGTGATGATTTATCAGGCACTGATGTTGCTCGAAAACTACTGATCATTGCTCGTGAATCGGGTCTTGAGTTAGAACTAAGCGATATCGAAGTTGAATCTGTTTTACCAAAAGGGTTTGCAGAAGGTGATTCTGTAGCAGATTTCATGGCAAAACTACCATCACTTGATGCACAGTTTAACGACCGTATACAAAGTGCTGCAAGCGAAGGTAAAGTACTTCGTTATGTGGGTACTATTGAAAACGGTCAATGTAAAGTAGGCATTGAAGCCGTAGATAGTAACCATGCTCTTTATGATATCCGTGACGGTGAAAATGCACTGGCCATCTTAAGTCAATATTATCAACCTCGTCCGTTTGTTATTCGTGGTTATGGCGCAGGTGCTGAAGTAACGGCTGCAGGTGTATTTGCCGACATTTTAAAAACGTTAACACGTTAGGAGCTGGTCATGATCCGTGTATATGCACCCGCTTCAATCGGGAATTTTGCTGTAGGCTTTGATGCGTTAGGTGCTGCGCTAGCACCAATCGATGGCACCTTATTAGGCGATGTTGTAGAGGTGAGTGCCGCTGAGCAAGATACTTTTGTCTGCTCTGGCGACTATGCCCACAAACTGCCTGCTAATGCTGAAGAAAACTTGGCTTATCAATGTTTAATTCATTTTAAAGAACACGTTGCACCGACTATGCCAGCGGTAAAACTTGAGCTTAAAAAGAACCTACCAATTGGTTCAGGTTTAGGTTCTAGTGCCTGTTCTGTGGTGGCTGCGTTTGCAGCCCTTGATAAGTTCGCTGAAACCAACTTATCTCAAGAGCAACTTATCGAGTTGATGGCTGATTTTGAAGCCATTGTTAGTGGCGGTCGTCATTACGATAACATCACACCCTGTTATTTAGGTGGCTTGCAATTAACTGGTGAACTCATTCCGAACAAGTCAATTTCGTTACCTGTTGATAATCAATGGTATTACGTAGCGGCTTTTCCGGGATTTTCACTGAATACCGCAAAAGCGCGTTCGGTCTTGCCAACGCAATTATCAATGCACGACAGTGTTGAGTTCGCACAGCGACTTTCTGCATTTAGCAGCTTATTGCTTACAGGTCGCTTTGACGCAGCGCTTTCCATTATGAGTGATGAAATCGCTGAGCCACATCGCGCACCGCTCATTCAAGGCTTTGCCGAAGCAAAGAGTGCCTTGCCAGAGCTTGGTGCAGAGATTGTCAGCATTTCTGGTGCGGGCCCAACATTATTTACCGTGTGTAAGAGCCTGGAAGCTGCTAAGCAGTGTGCAGCTTGGCTGAATGATAATTACATCAATGAGCAGGGCTTCTGCCACATCTGCCAACTTGATCAGCTTGGCACACGACAGCTTTAAAGAATTTAAGGAATAAACATGCAATTACATAATTTAAAAGATGAAACACAACAGGTGTCGTTTGTTGAAGCGGTAAAAACGGGTTTAGGGCGTAATCAAGGTGTATTCTTCCCTAATAGCCTTACACCAATTCAAGACATTGATAAGTTACTTGATTTAGACTTTGTGAGCCGTAGCAGTAAGATTTTATCGCACCTGATTGGTGACGAGCTTCCTGCCGATACCGTTGCACAGATGGTGCAAAATGCGTTTAACTTTGATGTGAAATTAGTTGAAGTAGAAAAAGATATTTATTGCCTTGAATTATTTCATGGCCCAACGCTTGCGTTTAAAGACTTTGGTGGCCGTTTTATGGCTGAGTGTCTTGCGCAATTTAATCAGGGTGAAAAAGTCACGATTTTAACGGCTACATCAGGCGATACAGGGGCTGCAGTTGCCCATGCATTTTATAATAAGCCAAATATCGATGTCGTGATCTTATACCCGAAAGGTAAAATTTCATTAGCGCAGCAAAAGCTATTCACAACGTTAGGCAACAACATTCATTGCTATGCGGTTGATGGTAGCTTTGATGATTGTCAAAGCATGGTAAAACAGGCGTTTTTAGATGATGAAGTGAAACAAAAGCTTGGTCTGAATTCAGCAAATTCAATTAATATCAGCCGTTTAGTTGCACAGGTTTGCTATTACTTTGAAGCGATTGCTCAATTACCAAAAGAGCAGCGTAGTAAAGCGCATATCTCAGTTCCAAGTGGTAACTTTGGTAATGTGTGTGCCGCGATGATCGGTGCTGTGCTTGGTATGCCAGTAGCGAAATTAAGCGCTACAACTAACCAAAACGACACAGTGCCACGTTTCTTACAAAATAAAGAGTGGGCACCGAATGATACGCTTGAGTCACTATCGAACGCGATGGATGTAAGTAAACCGAATAACTGGCCGCGTGTTCAGTTTATGTTGGATAACGAATGGTTTAGTTATAATGACTTTTATTCAAGCTGTGTTGGTGAAGAAGAAACAAAAGAAGTGATGAAAAAAATTCATCAAACAGGTTACATCGCAGAGCCTCATACTGCAATTGCTTATCAGGGCTTGAAAGAAAATCTAGCTGATGGCAGTGCAGGTATCTTTTTAGCGACTGCACACCCAGCTAAATTCAAAGACAGCGTAGAGCAAATTTTAGACATCGAATTGCCTATGCCGAAACCACTAGCAGATGCATTAGCAAAACAGTGTTTAGCTGAAGATATTAAGTTTGATTATCAATTGCTTCGAACTGTGCTGTTAAATAAATTAGCTTAGTGCTTAATAAAGGTATAAAGAGCGGCTAAGCCGCTCTTTTTAATGCAGTCTTTTAATGAAGCCTTTAATGAAGTAACGAGTGACTATGTCGGTTTAAAATCCTCATGCTTAGGATGACCCCGGCCGCGATACATAGCAAAATGCTGATCACCGAGACGAGCTCATTTTGCGTCCATTGCATCAAGGTGAAAGCCGAAATAAAAATGATAAAAGGTTTAAATTCATAGTAATAGCGACGTTTTTTTTGTTTAACACGCTGGCTTGAATGATCGGTTCTTCTGGCTTCTGAACGCATCCGCCAAATATTAGCACCTAATAAAAATAAGATTACACCGATGAGAGTTGGCACATAATTATTTGCCAATGCGATACAGCTTATGCCAAGAAAAAAATATCCGTAGGGGACTAATTCGTATATTGGTTTAGCTAACATGTACTTATACCATCCTTGATATTGACTAGTCCTATAAGCTTAGTTTGTCCCTATAAAAACGCAATTTAATCGGGCGGTTTTTCGTTGAAATAACATTTTAAATATCTATGAAATATTTTAAATCTATAAATTTTTATTATGTATCAATAAAAAAATATCATTATTAAAACACTGTGAAATAAATTCAATCCCTGTTTAAATATGTTCATCTTTACAAGATAGGCAAAAGTGCGTTTTAAGCGTACAATACAGCCTTCAAAAAACACCATACACGTTGCCTTAGGAGACCCCATGTTAGAACGTAGCATGAATATTTCGGATTTCGATCCAGAGTTATTTGCAGCCATCACTAAAGAGACGGCTCGTCAAGAAGAGCATATCGAACTGATCGCGTCTGAAAACTATTGTAGCCCACGCGTACTTGAAGCGCAGGGTTCTCAGCTTACCAACAAATACGCTGAAGGTTACCCAGGCAAACGTTACTATGGCGGTTGTGAGCATGTTGATGTTGTTGAGCAATTAGCAATTGACCGTGCAAACGAATTATTCGGCACAGATTACGCTAACGTTCAACCGCATGCGGGCTCACAAGCAAACGCAGCTGTTTTCCAAGCACTTCTTCAGCCGCACGATACAGTACTAGGTATGAGCTTAGCTCATGGTGGTCACTTAACTCACGGTTCACACGTTAACTTTTCTGGTAAAACGTACAATGCAATTCAATACGGCCTAAACGACGAAACAGGTGAAATTGATTATGCTCAAGTTGAAGCGCTTGCATTAGAGCACAAGCCAAAAATGATCATCGCTGGTTTCTCTGCATACTCAGGCGTTGTTGACTGGGCTAAATTCCGTGAAATCGCTGATAAAGTTGGCGCATACTTATTCGTAGATATGGCTCACGTTGCTGGTCTTATCGCAGCGGGTGTATACCCAAGTCCAATCCCTCACGCACACGTTGTTACAACAACAACTCACAAAACATTAGCGGGTCCTCGTGGCGGTCTAATCGTTTCTGCATGTGGTGATGAAGAGATCTACAAAAAACTAAACAGCGCTGTATTCCCTGGCGGTCAAGGTGGTCCTTTATGCCACATCATCGCTGCTAAAGCGGTTGCTTTCAAAGAAGCTTTACAACCAGAATTCAAAGCGTACCAAGCACAAGTTGTTAAGAACGCTCAAGCTATGGTTGAAGTACTGCAAGAGCGTGGCTACAAAGTTGTTTCTGGTAAAACAGACAACCACTTATTCCTTCTAGACCTAATCGATAAAGATATCACAGGTAAAGATGCTGACGCTGCTCTGGGTAACGCTAACATCACTGTAAATAAAAACTCAGTACCAAACGACCCACGTTCACCGTTCGTAACGTCTGGTCTTCGTATTGGTTCTCCGGCTATTACTCGCCGTGGTTTCAAAGAAGCTGAGTCAAAAGAGCTTGCTGGCTGGATCTGTGACGTACTAGACAACATCAACGATGAGTCAGTACAAGCAGAAGTAAAAGAGAAAGTTAAAGCTATCTGTAAAAAATTACCAGTTTACGCTTAATTACTGGTTAAACCGTAATTAAGATAACAATAGCGTTGTTTTTTGCTATCATAAAGGCCGCTTACTAAGCGGCCTTTTTGTTTTTTATAAACGGAACTAGAACCCTATGCATTGCCCTTTTTGCACCGCAAAAGATACTAAAGTAATTGATTCTCGACTAGTTGGCGGTGGTCACCAAGTGAGACGTCGACGTGAATGTAACGAATGCCATGAGCGCTTTACCACCTTTGAAGGCGCTGAACTTGTGATGCCAAGAGTCATCAAGCAAGACGGTAGCCGCGAACCATTCAATGAAGACAAGTTACTGAATGGCTTGCATCGCGCTTTAGAGAAACGCCCAGTGAGCACTGAGCAGGTCGACGAAGTCGTTAACATCATTAAATCTCAACTTCGTGCTACGGGTGAGCGTGAAATCTCTAGCCATTTAATTGGCGAATGCATCATGGAGTCACTAAAGAAACTCGACAAAGTAGCCTATGTGCGCTTTGCATCGGTTTATCGTTCATTTGAAGATATTCGCGAGTTTGGTGAAGAAATCGCTCGTTTAGGTGATTAATCATGTCGTTTACAGAGCTTGATACGGCTTATATGGCGCGTGCCATTGAGCTTGCTAAACTAGGTCGTTTTACCACGACGCCAAATCCGAATGTTGGCTGTGTTTTGGTTAAAGATGGCGAAATAGTCGGTGAAGGGTTTCATCAATTAGCAGGGCAGGGCCATGCTGAAGTGAATGCCTTGGCTGTAGCTGGCGACAACGCGAAAGGCGCCACTGCATATGTGACTTTAGAGCCTTGTAGTCATTATGGACGTACTCCACCTTGTGCCGAAGGTTTAAAAGCTGCAGGTGTAAGTAAGGTCATTGCCGCTATGGTTGACCCAAACCCTGCGGTGAGTGGTCGCGGCCTACAAATTTTAGCAGACGCAGGTATTAGCGTTGCATCTGGTTTACTTGAGCAGCAAGCGCGCGATTTAAATAAAGGCTTTTTAAAGCGTATGGAAACTGGATTGCCATATGTGACGTGTAAAATGGCATGTAGTTTAGATGGTAAAACTGCGCTAAATAACGGCCAAAGTAAATGGATAACAGGCCCTAAAGCGCGCCAAGATGTGCAAGCATTTCGTGCGCAAAGCTGTGCTATCTTAACCGGTGCAGACACCGTTATTACTGATAATGCAAAACTTAATGTCCGTGTTGATGAGTTGCCATTTACCATGCCAACCTCGTTGCCTTTGCGTCAACCAACCCGAATCATTATTGACTCACAAAACAGGTTAACGCCTGAGCTTGCGTTATTCAGCATCGAGAGCCCGGTGATAATTTTTACCACTTCGCTTGATAATCACACCAAATGGCCTCACTTTGTTAAACACGAAGTAGTACCAGCAATTAACAATAAAGTTGATTTATCGGCGGTTTTAAAGCGTCTTGCTGAATTACAATTTAATCATATTTGGCTCGAAGCAGGAGCAACCCTTGCAGGGGTGTTCGCAGAGCAAGATTTAATTGACGAATACATTGTTTATATTGCCCCTAAGTTAATAGGTGATATGGGCAAAAGCTTACTAAACTTTGCAGAAGTCACCATGATGAGTGATATCACTGAACTGACCTTTACAGATACAGTGATGATTGGCGACGATATTCGCTTAACAGCGACAAAAGCAAAGCAAGCCACAAAAATTGAAAATAAAGAGTAGCACTATGTTTACTGGAATTATTGAAGCAACAGGTAAAATTGTTGAACTAACACAAAAGCAAGGTGATCTAGCTATTCGTATTCAAAGCGCTAATTTGGATATGGAAGACGTTAAGCTCGGTGACAGTATTGCCACCAATGGTGTGTGTTTAACGGTTGTCGCTAAACATAGCGATGGTTTTAGTGCTGACTTATCAAACGAAACAATTAGCTTAACTGGGTTTGCACATTATAAAAAAGGGCAAACAGTTAACCTCGAAAAAGCTATGCAACCGGTTTCTCGCCTAGGTGGGCACTTAGTGTCAGGCCATGTTGATGGTATTGCTACTGTCGAAAGTATTAGTCCTAATGCTCGTGCAACTGAGTATTGGTTAAGTACTGACAATGATTTAATGAAGTACATTCCGTACAAAGGCTCGGTGTGTATTGATGGCATTAGCCTAACCGTCAACGAGGTTGAGCAAAATCGCTTTAAGCTGACGATTGTTCCACATACTGCTGAGCAAACAACGATTGCAGAATTTCAGGTGGGTACTCAGGTGAACTTAGAAGTTGACCAGATTGCTCGCTATTTAGAGCGCCTAATTAAAGGGGCTGAACAACCTTCCCGTTCAGACATATCAATGAGCTTGCTCGCACAAGCTGGCTTTATTAAGTAAGCAAAGATACGTCACTATTAATCATACTCTCATGGGCACATTATGAATTTACACAGCGCGCAAGAAATTATCGATGACATTAAAGCCGGTAAAATGGTTATTTTAATGGACGATGAAGACCGAGAAAATGAAGGCGATTTAATTATCGCGGCAGAACATATCAGTGCTGATGCCATCAACTTTATGGCAACACACGGCCGTGGTTTAATTTGTTTAACAATGACACAAGAGCGTTGTCAGCAGTTAGAATTACCACTGATGGTTAAAAATAACGGTGCAGCTTTTTCAACTAACTTCACTATGTCGATTGAAGCGGCAAAAGGCGTAACTACAGGTATTTCAGCAGCCGACCGCGCACGTACCGTACAAGCCGCAATCGCTAAAGGTGCCGTACCGAGCGATATCGTACAGCCAGGGCATATTTTCCCAATTATGGCGCAGCCTGGTGGCGTGTTAACACGTGCTGGTCATACTGAAGCGGGTTGTGATTTAGCACGTTTAGCAGGTCTTGAACCTTCATCTGTGATTGTTGAAATTCTAAATGCAGATGGCACTATGGCCCGTCGCCCAGATCTTGAAGTATTTGCTAAAGAGCATGACTTAAAGATTGGCACTATTGCAGATTTAATCGAATACCGAAACCTAAACGAAACCACCATTGAGCGCGTTGCTAAATGTAAACTGCCAACGGATCATGGTGAGTTTGACTTAGTGACCTACAAAGACACTATTGATGGTCAGCTTCACTATGTTTTACAAAAAGGTGAAGTATCGAAAGATGAGCCAACGTTAGTACGTGTTCACTTACAAAGCACCTTTAACGATATTCTATTATCAGATAGAAGTGCTGATCGTAGCTGGGGCTTATCAGATGCTATGGCTTATATCGCTGAGCATAACGGCGTGCTGGTTATTTTAGGTAAACAAGAATCAACTGAAGATTTAGAAGCAACCGTTAAAGCCTTTGCCGCTGAAGATGCGGGCGAAAATGTCAGTCATCGTAAATTCCAAGGTACCTCGCGTACTGTGGGTGTTGGTTCGCAAATTTTGGCTGATTTAGGTATTGAAAAGATGCGCTTAATGAGCCGTCCTAAGAAGTACCACGCGCTATCTGGTTTCCACTTAGAAGTGGTTGACTATGTTGAGCCTCGCTCTTAATTTGGGAAAATAGATTTACTAGGCTACTTTTATATTTTTGTGGTATTATGCGCCGTAATTTTTGCGCAATCGCAACCGCTTAAACTTATTTTTTAGGGTTATTAAATGAAAATTATTGAAGGTAACAAATACGCACCGGGCAAAAAATTTGCCATTGTCATTTCTCGCTTTAATGACTTTATTGGTAGCAGCCTATTAGCAGGTGCTGTTGATGAGCTTAAGCGCACAGGTGGTGTTTCTGAAGACGACATTACTGTTGTTTACGTACCAGGTGCCGTTGAATTACCTTTAGCAGCGAAACGCGTTGCAGCAAAGAAAGAACACGATGCAATCATCGCTCTAGGTGTCGTGATCAGAGGTGGTACGCCACACTTTGATTTAGTCGCTGGCGAATCAAACAAAGGTCTTGCACAAGTATCTCTTGAGTACGATATCCCGGTTGCATTTGGCGTATTAACCACTGAAAGCATTGAGCAAGCAATTGAGCGCGCAGGTACCAAAATGGGTAATAAAGGCGGCGAAGCTGCTTTAGGTGCGCTTGAAATGGTTAATGTGTTAGACAAAATTTAAGTTTAAGGAATCTCTGTGAAACCAGCAGCAAGACGTAAAGCACGTATCTTAGCACTTCAAGCCGTATACTCTTGGCAGTTAAGCGGCAACCCAATTGCTGATATTGAACAGCAAATGTTAATTGAAAATGATGTGACCAAGATCGACGTCGAATATTTCAAAGACCTAGCACGCGGTGTTGTTGTTAACTGTAAGCAATTAGATGAAATCGTTGCACCACATTTAGCACGCCCAGCTGATGAGTTAGACATGGTCGAAAAAGCAATTTTACGTCTGTCTGGCTATGAGCTGAAATTCCGTGAAGACGTACCTTACAAAGTGGCAATCAATGAAGGCATTGAGCTTGCTAAGATGTTTGGTGCTGAAGACAGCCATAAATTTGTCAACGGTGTACTTGATAAAGCAGTGAAAGAACTGCGTAAGTAAGTAACCCCGTAAAGGAGAGCCGGCTTGGGCCGGCTTTTTTGTGTATGAAGGAATTTGAATTAATCAATCGTTATTTTAAGGGCCGTGGCATTATTCGCCGTGATGTGAACCTAGGTATTGGTGACGATTGTGCCTTAGTAACTGTGCCTGAAAACTGTCAATTGGCGGTAACAACAGATACTTTAGTTGCGGGCGTACACTTTTTTGATGACATCTCTGCGCGTGCTCTTGGGCATCGAGCTTTAGCTGTTAACTTAAGTGATCTTGCGGCAATGGGCGCTGAACCTACGTGGATTTCGGTAGGCCTAACTTTGCCTGAAGCAAATATAGAGTGGCTTGAAGAGTTCACTGAAGGCATGCATGAAATTGCAGAGTACTTCAATGTGCAAATCATTGGTGGTGATACCACTCAAGGTCCTTTAACTATTACGATTTGTGCTAAAGGCATCGTGCCTGAAGGCAAAGCACTGCGCCGTAGCGGTGCTAAAGTGGGCGATTGGATTTATGTAACAGGTCCATTAGGAGATGCTGGTGTAGCCATAGAAGCCCGTAAACAAGGCCTCGATATCGCCCCTGAACACTTAAGCTATTTAAATAATCGTTTTGATTATCCGACGCCACGTGTAGCAGCGGGGCAAGTTTTGCGAGGCGCAGCCTCTTCAGCAATTGATATCTCCGATGGCTTATTAGCTGATTTAGGCCATATTTTAGCGCTATCGCAAGTTAGTGCGGTGATCAATGTTGATAAAGTGCCTGTTTCTGATGCATTAAATTCGTCGATTCCACGTGCTGAGCAATTTGACTATATCTTAAATTACGGTGACGACTATGAGTTGCTGTTTACTGTGCCAGAAAGCAATAAAAGCATGGTTGATATGAAACTGCGCCAATATGGTGTAGAAGCAAGCTGTGTAGGTCAAATTAAAAGTGGCGAAGGTGAGATTGAGCTATTGCTTGATGGTGAAAAGTTTAACTATCAAGGTAAGGGCTTTCAGCACTTCGCGAAGGAGCCGGTTTGAGCAGTAACCGTTTATTCAATTTAAAACGCCCACACCAATTTTTTGGTCTGGGTTTTGGCTTAGGCCTTGCCCCTAAAGCGCCAGGCACCTTTGGTACCTTTGCTGCCTTGCCATTTATTTTCACCACAATGTATTTTCCGCTTTGGTTACAAATTGTATTTGCTGTCGTGATCAGCGTGTTTGGTATTTGGGCATGTGGTAAAACAGCAGATGACTTAGGGGTGCATGATCATCCAGCCATTGTTTGGGATGAAGTTGCTGGTTATTATATCACCATGATTGGTGCTGCACTGAGTTGGCAGTCACTGTTGGTTGGTTTTTTATTGTTCCGCTTTTTTGATATCGCTAAACCAGGTCCTATCAGAATTTTAGATAGACGTTTACACGGGGGCTTGGGCATCATGGCTGATGATATTTTAGCAGGTGTTTTTTCATTAATTTGTGTTCAAGCCTTGTTTAAAGCAGGCTATTTGCCTTTTTAAACGATGAGTTAAGTGTTACTTGGTGGCAAGTATATGATGCGATTTCTAGTTGTCTGTTTGTTGATGCTTTGCAGCATGCCTGCGTTTGCATCTATTACTGACTATGTCGTCAAACAGTGGAACATCCAAAATGGCTTGCCATCGCAATCATTAAAAAGTATTGCTCAAGATGAGCAAGGCTATATGTGGCTGGGTACTCAGTTTGGCTTAAGCCGCTTTGATGGTAATACGTTCACTAACTTCAATACGCAAAACAGCGACTTCCTGCCAAGTAATGGTATCAATAAATTACTAGTCGATAGCACAGGGTTACTTTGGGTTGGTACCAAGAATGGTTTAGTAACACTTGATCCTAAAACCATGATGTCGCAAACCTTTAACGTTAAAGGTCCGGTGCGCGATATTCTCGAAGATTCCAAAGGCAGTATTTGGATTGCAGCGAATGGCCTTTATTATGTTGCTCGAAATCAAGTCACACTTAATCAAAACTCAGCGTTAATCGTGCCGGTATCTAATGCTACTGCAATTACGCAAATTGTGGGTTCAGTGAGTCAAATGGCATTGTCGCCAGAAGGCATTTGGCTGGTTAATGAGCGTCACTTATTGCGTTTAACTAATACCTCTTCTGATTTTGCGAAATTACGATTAGAGCTGACTGCCAAGGTTTCACTACCTGAACGATTAGCGCAAACCATTATTCATGACATGGCGTGGCTTGAAGGTAACTTGTATCTTGCCTCAGAGCTTGGTGCCTACTTTCTTGATTTAGATGACGAGCTGCGTCCATTCCCACTGCCAAATGCCAGTAACTCTGCCGTTTATAAGTTTATGAGCGACTCCGATGGCGCGCTATGGATTTCGACTTACGGCCGACTGTTATTTCGTGATAACTCAGGAGATTGGCAATGGGTTGAACCTAGCCAGCTCGATCAAAGCATTTGGTTTGCCGATATTTTCCGTGACAATCAAAATAACATTTGGCTGGCAAGCTTCAGTGAAGGCTTATGGCTTGCTCACGAAGGGCGTATTGAGCGTCACTCAGCTATCTCAAATATGACCGAAGCGGTGATGGCGATTAGCCAAGCACCTGATGGCAAATTATGGGTGGCTAACCGTAGCGGTGTTGGCTACTTCGACTACAACAAGAATTTTGTAAATCAAATTCCGAGTAATCAGTTTGGTCGAGCAGCAGTGCACGACTTACAATTTGATGGTGATCGTTTGTACATCGCAACAGGCCGCGGTGTGTTTTATTACGAAAACCAAAACCTGTATACGGTGCCTGGGCGAGCGCTGCGCGATAACCCAGTATTTGCAATTAGCCGTTCTAGCAAAGGTGGATTTTGGCTCGGTACTGGCCGCGGTATGTACCGCTTAAGTTATGGTGGTTTAACACCTTTTGCATACAATGCCTTCTTAAGCAGCAAATTTATTACTTATGTTCATGATGAGCAGAATTTTGGCTTAATAGGTACCAGTAAAGGGGCTTATTACTTTACCGACCGCGGGATTGAAAAAATTGGCGACCAAACTAGTTTAGAAAGTGCTTACGTCACCAGTATTTTGAATATCGAAGGAGTGGGAATATTAATTGGTTCACTTAACGATGGCTTATTTTATCGCAGTACCAAAGGGCAGTGGCGTCAGTTAGATGCCACCGATGGTCTACCGTATGGCTCTATTTTCAGTCTAGTTTACGACAAGCAATTAAAACGTATTTGGGTCAGTACTATGAAAGGCGTATACCGTATGCCTGTAGAGCAGTTTGGTACTGATATCGAAAGTTTAAAAGTAGAACAAGTGATCTCATCGTTTGACCGTCAACTTGATGGTAAAGCGAGTCAATGTTGTGCTGGCCTTGGCCATGATGCTGTAGCAGACACAGGCAACTCTATTTGGTACCCAAGTCTGCAAGGTGTGGTAGAAATACCAAAGAGCGTTGAGCTGTTTGGTGTACAAGCACTTAAGCCTCGTATTGAAAGCTTGATCACGCCGCTTCGTCATTTAAGTACCGCAACTTTAGGTAATAAGCCTGAGCTACAAATTGATGAACGCGATGTAACGTTAAAATATACCGCGATTGATTATTATGCCCCTTCAAGTATCGAGTTCCGTTACCGTTTAAGTGGCTTAGACAGTGACTGGCGTTATGCCAATACTCGTCGTGAGGCAATCTATACCAACTTACCGCCGGGGTCGTTTTTGTTCCAACTTGAAGCAAAGCGTCGTGGTGAAGATTGGCAAAAAGCACGTCGTACCGAGTACAGCTTTGTAGTGCCGCGTCGTTTTGATGAGACTATTTATTTTAGACTCTTGATCACCAGCAGCTTTATTTTACTGTTCTACCTCGTGTTTTGGGTATTTAGAGCGCAAGAGAAACGTAAGCAATTAGCGCTTGAAAGCTTAGTAACAGAACGTACCGTAGAGCTTCGAGAAGCTAACGATAAGCTTAACCAAGTGAACTCACAGCTTAAGCTAGTTAGTCACTCAGATGAGCTTACAGGCTTACGTAGCCGTCGCTTCTTGTTTGATCAGCTCCCTAAAGATATCGAACACTTCCAGCGTAACTCACAGTCATTGCAAGCGCAGGGTAAGTCGCTAGTGCTATTAATAATAAACTTTGATAACTTCAGCCGCATTAATGATGCGTATGGCCCACTTGCAGGCGATAGCTGTTTACAGCAAATGGCGACTTTGTTGAATAGCCGTACTCAAGGTTCTGACTATGTTGCGCGTTGGAGTGGTGACGAGTTTTTACTCTTACTACGTGATTTCAAACGCACAGCAATAGACAATTATGTGGCCGACTTATGTGAAGCAATTGCAGCAAACCCATTTAGATTACCGAATGGGCAGTCGACCACTATCACTGCGTCGATTGGTTGGTCTTTTTATCCGTTACCTTTACTGGGTGGCCAAGTTATTGGTTGGGAAACCTCAGTTAACCTTGCCGATATCGCACTGCATCAAGTTAAAAAGCGCGGTGGCGATGGTGTAGCAAACATTACCTTTGATGAGCAATTAGATGCCTTTGAGTTCGAGCAAAGCAACAATGTTGATCAGCAACTCAGCGCACTGCAAGCCAATGGTTTAGCCGATATTAAAATTTGGATGCGTTAATACTCTCTAAACTAAGTGAGCAGGTATAAAAAATGCCTTACCTAGGGCTAGATAAGGCATTGGAGGCCAACAGAGGCGTTCGTTACCTAAACACCTTTTGATGGTTAGTGTTTAAGCCAAGCTGGTAAAACAGCCACAGACTCTGGGGCGGTAAAGGAGTAGCTCACCGTTGCTGCAATGTCACCGCTAGGGCTATTTAAAATATTATCAAAGCGCATAACTAGGCCATTTGATTTTTCGGCAACATATAAATCATTACCCGTATACATAATATCGACAGGGTTACCTAATTGGCTTGCAGGACCTGCGATATTTACACTTACATTGGTTAAACCACTGGCCATAGCGGCACTATTAATCACATAAATTTTCCCGTCGGTGGCATCGGCTGCAGAGCCAACATCAGAAACTATTAGTGAGTCACTTAATGGGTCGTAATCAATACCATGAATATTGGTTGGTGCAGCAAATGCAGTGCCGCCCGATGCAGGGGTAATTAAACGATCTTCACCTGTAATGGTTGTCATACCTGACATCCACTTGCTTTTCACTTCATCAAAAACAGCAATTGTGCCATTGGTAAGTGCAACAAATGCCCTGTCAGTTGATGGATCATAGTCTACATCCCAAGGGCGTGCACTAGCACTGGGTGTTAGGGTCATTAATGGGCTTACATCACCTGTTGCGCAGCTAGAGAAAATGAGAACACCAGGCGTTGTTGCATTAAATTCAGCAACAAAAATCATGCCTGTATCTGAAGCTATATCAATACCTTTTGGTGAGATAATACCAGTACTTGCTCCCATGATTGTTCTATCTTGGTTGGTTGCGTAACTTTCGCCGTTACGCTGTGTTGCAACCTTGTTTGAAATAACGATACCACCCATCGATGTAACTGCATCATCAAATGTTGCGTAGCTAGTGCCAGACTTATCAAAAGCCACACTTTCAATTGTTTGACTTGCATTATACGTTGCCAGTTCGGCTGTTAAAGGTGCGTTTAAACGACTAATTTGACCTGTTGTTGGACCTACTGTTCCTGGGTTACTACTTACAGCTACACCGAGCAGGGGCATGTTAACCATAATACTATCAGAGCTATCTTGCATATTATTATGCATAACGGTTTCTGTTATTGATTCAGGTTTTGTTGTTGGCGTGATGAGATCTGGTGATACATCACCACTTTCGCCTGCAAATATATTACTAAATACTAAAACTGCATCATTTGATTTTTCAGCCACACGCAAGTCGCTGCCAGTAAGACTTATATCCACAGGGTTACCGAGCATAGACATTGGACCTGCTATATGACGGTCAACCGCTACCATACCATCTGCTTGAGCAGCATTTGAAATGACAAAGAGTGCACCATCTGTTGCATCAGATGCACTACCTACATCAGACAGCACAAGCTTGTTACTAGTCATATCTAAAGCAATACCATGAATATTGACTGAAATTTTTGTACCAGTTTCATCACTTGGTGTAATGGTTCGAGTTGGTGTTGCAGCAAAACCACCCATTACATAACTGTCGTAAACAGCAACATCACCATTAGTTAGTGCGACGTAAAGACGATCATTATTTTCATCGTACGTAAGATCCCATGGTGTTGCATCAGTTACCGTTGTTGCTAATGGTGCTACATCGCCTGCAGCTTCTTTACCAAATACAGTTACTTGCATAGCATTGAAATCAGCAATAAAAACAAGACCATATTTATTAGAGATATGTATGCCCTTCGGATTTACAAGTGTGGTGTTTGTGCCAGTTAATGTACGATCAATATTATTGGTGTACATGCCATCTGCACGGTTTAACACTTGGCATACGGTACTCAGTGCTCCATTTCCAGAATCAGCAGCTTGCACTAAATTACCTAAGCTATCGAAAACAACACCTTCATTAGCACCAGTATTAAATGTTATGAGTTTAGCGGCATTTTGATCAATGAGGTTGATAGTGCCCGCATTATCAGAGCCATTGTTCGCTAATATAAATGTTGCTGATGCAAAGCCAGGAGCGCCATCGTTGCCATTCATACCATCAGCGCCATTTTGACCGTCAGCGCCATTTTGGCCATCGACACCATTAGTACCGTCTTGCCCTGCTGCACCTTGAGCTCCCATAGCACCATCTTTACCATCATCTCCATCACACCCTGTAATACCCAGCATCACAGCAAGAGCAATGGCAGAAAACATGACCTTAGATAGTTTTGAATTAGCGAGTTGTTGATCTTTAATAGCTTTACTTTTAATCGTATTCATTTGTCTATACCTTTTAAATATTCCATCAAATGTGAACAAACAACCTGTATTGTTTAACGACAAAATACGTGCTCACGAGTTAACCTCAATGAATAAACGGCTAGCTAAAGATATTGGATGCAAGAAAATAGAAAATAGGTAAGTTATTTTTTATGTGTATGGTTTTAAATAATAAAAAAGGAGCCATGAGGCTCCTTTTTAATGAATTGCGTATAGTTTTTAAGCCATGAACTCTTTAATGCGAGTTAAGATGCCATTGGCATCTAGGCCCATCTCAGCGTGCATTTCATCTTGTGTGCCATGCTTAATGAACTCATCTGGAATACCTAAATTTAAGATAGTCACATCGGCTTTGATTGCAGCCAAATATTCATTCACAGCAGAACCCGCACCGCCTGCAATGGCATTGTCTTCTAAAGTAACAATGACATCATGGCTGCTAAGTAACTCATTAATAGCTTCAGTATCAAGAGGTTTGATAAAGCGCATATCAATCACTGTTGCATTTAGCTCATCTGCGGCTACTTTGGCGCTCTCTAACAGCGTACCGAACGACAAGATGGCCACTTTACTACCTTGTTTGATACTACGCGCTTTACCGATTTCAATCGCACTCATTGTTGATTCAACATCACAATTGCCGGCACTACCACGTGGGTAACGAACAGCAACAGGTTGATTGCATTGGTAGCCAGTGTAAAGCATTTGGCGGCACTCGTTCGTGTCGCTTGGCGCCATAATAATCATATTAGGAATACAGCGCATAAAACTTAAGTCATAGGCGCCTTGGTGAGTTTCACCATCAGCACCAACAATACCTGCACGGTCAATAGCGAATAAAACAGGTAAGTTTTGTAATGCTACATCGTGGATAAGTTGATCGTAAGCGCGTTGTAAAAAGCTTGAATAAATAGCAACAACAGGCTTCAACCCTTCACAAGCGAGGCCTGCTGCAAGCGTTACAGCATGTTGTTCAGCAATCGCCACATCAAAGTATTGCGCAGGATACTCTTTTGAAAAACGCACCATGCCTGAACCTTCACGCATCGCAGGGGTAATTGCCATTAGCTTGTCGTCTTGGGCTGCCATATCGCATAACCAGTCACCAAACACATTTGAGAATGTGGCAGCACCCGGTTTTGATTTTGGTAATTTCGACATGCTCGGATCAAATTTTGGTACGCCGTGGTAGCCAATTGGATCCGCTTCAGCAGGCTTATAACCTTTACCTTTTTGCGTTTTAATATGTAGTAACTGTGGGCCTTTAAGGTTACGCATATTACGTAAGGTATCAACCAACATATTTACATCATGACCATCAATTGGGCCGATGTAATTTAGGCCTAACTCTTCAAAGAACGTACCCGGAATGACCATTCCTTTTAGGTGCTCTTCCATGCGGCTAGCAAGTTCTTTCACAGGCGGTAAACCAGAAAGGAGCTTTTTACTGCCTTCACGAATATTGGTGTAGAAGCTGCCAGATAAAATTCGGGCAAAGTGGTTATTGAGTGCACCTACGTTTTCTGAAATCGACATTTCATTATCGTTTAAGATAATTAACACGTTAGGATTAACATCACCCATGTGATTCATTGCTTCAAATGCCATACCAGCAGTGATCGCACCATCGCCAATAACAGCAACGGTTTTACGATCTTTACCTTCTTTTTCTGCAGCAATGGCCATACCTAAGGCTGCTGAAATTGAGGTGCTCGAATGACCAACACTGAAAGTATCGTATGGGCTTTCTTCACGGAATGGGAATGGGTGTAAACCGTCTTTTTGACGAATAGTATGCATTTGGTCACGACGACCCGTTAAGATTTTATGCGGGTATGCTTGATGACCCACATCCCAAACTAAACGATCTTCAGGAGTGTTATAAACATAATGCAGTGCAACTGTTAACTCAACAGTGCCTAAACCTGATGCTAGATGACCACTACTTTGCGAAACTGAGTTAAGTAGGTATTCGCGTAACTCTTTACTAAACGCAGGTAACTTGTCTTGCGCTAAATCACGCAGTTGTGCTGGTTCGTCAACCAAACTTAATAATGGATACTTGCTACTATCAAGTGTCATGATTTTTTATACATCCTTCGCTAACCAGAGTGCATTATAGCCCATTGCCGCTCCGATTTTTTAGTTATTTTGTCTTTCTTTTTAGGTATTAATAATTGCGTTCAACAATATAGCTTGCAAGACTCGCCAATTCGCTGGTGTCGTAATCAATAGCCTCAAGAGCTTGATGGGCTTGAGCCAGCAAATCTTGTGCTTTTTGCTTTGCGCCTGCCATCCCTAATAAAGCAGGGTAGGTTGCTTTGTTTGCAGCAACATCGGAACCCTGTGGCTTACCTAATGTTTCAGTATCAGCTTCTACATCAAGGATATCGTCTTGTACCTGAAAGGCCAGCCCAATTGCTTGACCGAATAGGTTTAATTGCGCGAGTGTATGTTCATCACAGCTTTTTGCACTCAATGCACCGAGTGTAATTGCACAATTAAGCAAGGCACCCGTTTTTAGCTGGTGAATGCGCTCTAGCTGAGCAACTGTAATTTCTTTATCGGTCGCTTCAATATCCAGTGCTTGCCCACCTACCATACCTTCAATACCTGAGGCTTTGCTTAATGAGGCAATCATTTTTACTTGTTGGCTCGCAGAAACAGCAAATTGATGATTGGCAATTAAATCAAATGCCAGTGTTTGTAAGGCATCACCTGCGAGTATGGCTTGTGCTTCGCCATAGACAATATGACAGGTAGGGCGGCCACGTCTTAAGTCATCATCATCCATTGCTGGTAAGTCATCATGAACTAAAGAATAGCTATGAATACACTCAATAGCGGCGGCAAGGATATCAAGATCGGCCTTGTCCGCGCCCATCATCCGGCCCGTTGCATATACAAGGTAAGGACGTAAGCGTTTACCACCATTTAGAACACCGTAGTGGGTGGCTTCTTTGATGTTTTTTTCGGTATTAAGTGGCTGTTCAAAATAGCGATTTAAATGTGCTTCAACGTCTTCACGAGCGCGTTGTAATTGTTCTTTTAATTGCACTTAATTAGTCCAAGTTTGAATCAAAATTGCTAAGAGGCGCTTGGCTATCGTTACCCATTAAAATGGCAACTTTTTGTTCGGCTTGTTGTAACTTACCAGACGAAGCGTTTGCTAGCGCAATGCCGCGTTCAAATTGTTTTAGTGATTGTTCCAGTGACAATTCACCTTGCTCCATTTGTGCAACAATTTGAGATAATTCATCCAGTGCTTCTTCAAAGCTTAAGTTTTCTGGTTTCTTTGTTGCCATTGTGGCCTCGATAGCTGTTAGAAAGTGAGGCCAATTTTAGGGGGAATGCTAAACTAGGTCAAAGAATGATGTGTTTTTTTACGCATAATTCATTTTTAGTATGCTATTTTTACGATTTTAAATACAGCTTAAACTTGTAGCTTAAAAATCTTACATTAAAATAAAATTAATTCATTTAATGATTTAAGTATTTCAACTGCTTGCCGATAAGCAGTTAATAATAAAAATTTGATACCTGAGGGTGTCGTCTAATTGTTCCTCTGGAGGGGTATGTGGATTTAGCAACCATAATAGGTATTCTTGGTGCCATAGGCTTAATTGCTATGTCGATGGTGTTAAGTAGTGATGGCCAAGTTGCAATGTTTTACAACACGCCTTCGGTGGTCATTGTATTTGGTGGTTCGATTTTTATTGTATTATCAAATTTCACCATGGGGCAATTTTTGGGCATAGGTAAAGTGGCAGCAAAAGCTTTTATGTTCAAAATCGAATCTCCGGAAGAATTAATTGAAAAAGCAGTAGAATTAGCTGATTCTGCACGTAAAGGTGGCTTCTTAGCATTAGAAGAAGCTGAAATCCCCAACGGTTTTATGCGTAAAGGGGTCGATATGTTAGTGGATGGTCATGATGCTGATGTCGTTCGCGCCACGCTGCAAAAAGATATTTCTCTTACTGCTAACCGTCATGAACTCGGTGCTGGTTTATTCAAATCACTTGCCGATATTGCTCCTGCAATGGGTATGATCGGTACGCTAATCGGTCTGGTTGCTATGTTATCAAACATGGATGACCCAAAGGCAATCGGCCCAGCAATGGCAGTTGCCCTTTTAACAACTCTCTATGGTGCTTTCTTAGCAAACGTTGTCGCTATTCCAATTCAGGTAAAACTAGAACTGCGTAAAGACGAAGAAGCCCTTAATCAACGCTTAATTCTTGACGCGGTGCTAGGTATTCAAGACGGTCAGAACCCGAAAGTAATTGAAGGTATTTTGAAAAACTACTTAGCCGAATCAAAACGTAAAGTTGATACCGAGGAGTAGAGCATGTCAGATGAAGAGTGCAAATGTCCACCACCGGGTTTACCCGCCTGGATGGGAACCTTCGCAGATTTAATGTCATTATTAATGTGCTTCTTTGTACTCTTGCTTGCTTTCTCAGAAATGGACGTACTGAAGTTTAAGCAAATTGCCGGCTCCATGAAGTTTGCTTTTGGTGTACAAAATAAAATTGAAGTAAAAGATATTCCAAAGGGAACCTCTGTCATTGCCATGGAGTTCACTCCGGGTAAACCTGAACCTACTCCTATTGAAACGATTCAACAACAAACCGTAGAAATGACGCAACAAATGCTTGAGTTTCAGGCTGGCGACGAAAGCTCCGCCGGTGGTCGACAAGAACAGCGCGGTAATAAACGTGGTGGTGAATCGCAAAGTACGGCTCAGCAACAAGCTTTAGAACAGTCAATTTCTGCGGCTGATCAAGAACAAACAAATGAACTTGTGAAGAAAATTGCTCAGCAACTAGAACAGCAAATTATGGATGGTGCGATTGAGCTTGAGTCATTAGGCCAGCAAATTATTATTCGCATTCGTGAGAATGGTTCATTCCCATCGGGTAGTGCTTTTTTACAGCCAAAATTTAAACCTATTATTCGTGATATTGCTACGCTGTTAAAAGATGTGCCGGGTGAAATAACCGTGTCAGGTCACACTGATGACTTCCAAGTATCGAATGAGCTTTATACTAATAATTGGGATTTATCATCAAAACGTGCGGTGGCAGTTGCCAGTGAAATGGAAAAAGCGCCAGGGTTTGATAAGTCCCGTATGATGGTAGTCGGCCACGCAGAAACGAGGCCTCTAGTACCGAATGTAACCGACGAAGATCGCAAGCGAAATCGCCGTGTTGAAATCTCTATTATGCAAGGTAAAGCACACGAATCTGAACCTATTGATGTAAGGCAGTAAATCAATTAAAGTTAAGCCTCATTAACAAATGTAATAGAGAATAAAAATGAAAAAAGTTGATAAATATAGCTACATGCCTGGTAATGGTAGTGGCGACGATGATGGTAAAACAGATTAAGGTTAGTTAATTTTGCCTGATTGGTTTGTATATACCATCTCAATTTTGAATAATAGCTGGGTGTTCATTCTGAGCCCTGCTATTTTCGTTTTCTACCTCCGCAAAGATTGGCAGGCATTCCACTTTACCGTAATAACTGCATGTTTCTTTTTATACGGTACCTTAATTCATAGCGGCTTACGTGAATTTGATGACATTTATATTTGGCGCTATGTCGTTTGGGCTTTTAATGATATTGCTTGGATGGCAATCATTGCTTACTTAGGTATTAAAGATAAAGTCTACTTATGGCAAAGTGTTTTAGGGCAGTTGGTTGTGATAATGGCGCCTATTTTGCAATTGTTCCGTTTAGTTGACCGCCACCTTTGGGATTTGTCTTACAGCACTTACATGTATAAGACCCTGCTACCGCTAATCAATATTGGTACTGTGGTCGTATGTTACCTACCACTTATCTATCTTTTTACTCGACGAAGCCAGCAAGCTTAAGGCGTTTCTTCGTTAAAAATCCTGTGCTAGACTACTGTTTATAAAAACAGTATTTAGTGTTGCGTTATGAAACTTTACATTGCCGAAAAACCATCCTTGGCACGAGCCATTGCAGATGCTCTACCAAAACCACAAAAAAAACATGATGGTTATATAGAGCTTGGTAATGGAGATTGTGTCTCTTGGTGTATTGGTCATTTACTTGAGCAAGCAGAGCCCGATGATTACGATGCAAGTTTTAAAAAATGGCGATTTGAGCATTTACCTATCGTGCCAGAACAATGGCAATTAAAACCTAAAGCAAAAACACGCAAACAACTTACTGTACTAAAAAAGCTCATTAAGCAGGCAAGTACAATAATTCATGCTGGCGACCCTGATAGGGAAGGCCAGCTATTGGTTGATGAAGTGATCGAACAGGTTAAACTTAGCCAAGCCAAAAAACAGCAAATTCAACGACTCTTGATCAGCGACTTAAACTTAAGTGCAGTTAAAAAAGCACTAAATAATTTGAAATCGAACCGCGATTTTATTCCTTTGAGTGTGTCTGCCTTAGCTCGATCACGTGCCGATTGGTTATTTGGCATGAATTTAACTCGAGCCTATACGCTTGCTGGGCAAAAAGCTGGATTTGGCAATGTGCTATCTGTTGGGCGTGTTCAAACGCCTATTTTAGGTTTAGTCGTTAATCGTGATAATGAAATCACTCACTTTGTAGCGAAACCTTTTTATGAAGTATTAGCTCACCTTGAAACTCAGCAGCAGCAAACATTTGCTGCAAAGTGGCAACCAAGTAAAGCATGTGAACCTTATCAAGATGAAGAAGGGCGAGTATTGCATAGGGGGCTTGCTGAAAATGTTGTGTCACGTATAACTAATCAACCAGCTAAAGTGGTTGAGCTTGAGCAAAAGCAAAAAAAACAACAGGCACCGCTACCTTATAATTTATCCGCTTTACAGATTGATGCGGCAAAGGCGTTTTCAATGCCTGCACAAAAAGTGCTAGATACCTGCCAAAACTTGTATGAGCGTCATAAGTTAATTACGTACCCTCGTTCAGATAATCGCTATTTACCAAAAGATCATCATAAAGATGCCGCGAGTATTATTGCCGCCATCGCTAATAATGAAGGTCAAGCAATTGAAGCTTGTAAGCAAGCTGATAGCAGTAAGCGGAGTAAATGTTTTAATGACAGCAAAGTGGCAGCTCACCACGCTATTGTTCCAACCGAAAAACAACTTCGCTCAGCGTCCTTAAATAGTGATGAACAAAAAATCTATCGCTTGATCTGTCGTCATTATTTAATCCAATTTTACCCAGACTATCTATTTAACGAAACCAAAATAACGGTTGAAATTGCGGGTGGGCTTTTTAAAGCAGCAGCTAAGCAAGATGTTAGCTTAGGCTTTAAAATATTAATGGGCAAAACAGAGTTAAAAGATGAGCAAACCTTACCACCACTTGAAAAAGGTCAACAGCTGCATTGCAATCAAGGTGAAGTAGTAGACAAAATGACGACACCGCCAGCGCATTTTACTGATGCGACCTTATTAAGTGCCATGACAGGCATCAGTCGGTATGTGAAAGACCCAGAAATTAAAAAGATCCTTAAGGAAACAGATGGTCTTGGTACTGAAGCTACGCGAGCCGGTATTCTTGAGCTTTTATTTAAACGCCGTTTTTTAGAACGTCAGGGTAAAAACATTCTGGCTACCGCAACAGGTAAAGCTCTTATAAGTACATTACCAGAACAGCTTGCTAGCCCTGACTTAACAGCTAAGTGGGAAGCGTCGTTAGGTAATATCGCTGAACAGCATATGAGTTATCAGCAATTTTTAACACCATTGTTGGAAGAGTTACATGCTTTAGTTGAGCAAGCCAAGCAATGCGATAGCCAAGTCTTTGCCCAGTTACCAAAAACGCCGCAAAAGCGACGTTTTAAAAGAAAAGCTAAGCCCAGAGCTAAGTCAGCCTAAACTACTTTTTGTTGAATAGGGCAACCGCGGCGTTACTCATTGCTGTAATTCCAGTAGGAAGTGCTTTTTTGTAATCAGGTGCAAACTTACTTGAGTGTAAAGAAGGTAATGTTGCGCCAGATTGCATTGCTGAGTCATATTGACTCGGTTCAACACCGCCTAACCAAAACAAAGTAATCGGCACATTTTGTTCTGTACGGCCATAAAGGCCAAAGTCTTCACCGGCCATTACAGCTTCAGTTTCAAGTACATTGTCTTCACCAATAGCGTTAGCAATTGCTGAACGCACTACATTGGTTTGTGCAGGATTGTTATAAGTTGAAGGAATTGACTCATCTTCATGCACATAGACTTCTGGTGCTAAGCTTTCGTCAAGCCCAGCACTTAATGCGATGCCTTTAGTAATTCGTTTAATTGCCGCGATTTGTTGTAAACGAACTTCAGGGTTATAGCTACGCAATGTAAGTTGTAGTTTTACTTCATCTGAAATGACATTGTGTTTAGATCCTCCATGAATTGAGCCAACGGTGATCACTGACGGCTCGAGTGGTGACAATTCGCGACTAGTAATAGTTTGCAGTGCCAATACAATACGTGAAGCAATCACAACTGGGTCTATTGTTGTGTGTGGGTAGGCACCGTGACCGCCTTTGCCCTTTACTGTAATATCAACAGAGTCAACACTTGCCATTGTATATTCAGTTTTCATGCTAACTTTACCAGCAGGAACACTTGCACTTACATGCAAACCAATAACATGATCTGGAGTAGGGTACTTAGTGAAAAGCCCTTCTTTAAGCATTGCTTTTGCACCACCGCCAACTTCCTCTGCAGGTTGTGCGACCATCATTAACGTACCTTGCCACTGATCTTTATGTGTCATTAACTGTTGTGCTGTGCCAATAAATGAACTCATGTGAATATCATGACCACAACCATGCATTACGCCAACGGTTGCACCAGCATCATTTGTTACAGTCACTTTAGAAGCGTAAGGTTTTCCAGTTTGCTCAACAATTGGTAGTCCATCAGTATCAGTGCGGATCATTACTGTAGGGCCATCACCGTTTTCATAAATACCAACAACGCCATAACCACCTACATTATCTGTAACAGTAAAGCCCAGTTGTTTTAATTGCTTTGCAAGCTTTTGGCCCGTTTCTTTTTCATGGTAAGACAGCTCAGGAGATTGATGTAAGTCTAAATATAGCTTTTCAATTTCAGGCATAGTCTTTTGAAGGTTTAAATCGAGCGTTGTTGCTTGTGCGAATGGACTAAGAAGTAATAAAGCTGCAGAAATAGCAGATAATTTCATAATGACCTCGACCCGTTGGGCTTGTAATTGTTATGTTTGCCACTATATAAAAACCTAAATACTTATATAGTGCAATCAATCAAATGAATAATATGATAAACCTTACCCCACAAAATTTGCAGCAAGCATTGGGTGAAACGTCAGCTGAAAAGCTAGTGCTACTTACTTTTTACTCTGCGCAAAATCCAGAGTGCCATCAGCAAGCTGCAATTTTAGAGAAAATAGCAAATGAGTATGGTGAGCATTTATTAGTAGCGACATTAGATTGCGATGTTGAGCAAGCTCTTGCAGGGCAACTTGCGCAGCAAATTGGTTTACAAGCATTACCAACGCTTGTGATGTTAAAAGATTCAGCACCTGTGGATATGTTACCGGGTGCTCAAACAGAACAGCAAATTCGCGATGCGCTAGCTAAACATTTACCAGCTCAACACGAGTTATTATTAGAGCAAGCTAAGCAAGCGTTAATTAATCAAGATCTAAATAATGCCTTTAACTATGCAAAGCAGGCTTATGAACTTGATCCAAATCACACACGTGTAAAGTTAGTTTTAGCTGATATCTGTATTCAAATTCATAAATTAGAAGATGCACAGGCATTATTAGATTCGGTTGCAGAAAACGAACGTGATGCGTATTTCACAAATATTCAAGCAAAATGTGAGCAAGCATTAGCTGCAACAGATTCGCCAGAGATAAAAGTACTGCAGGATAAAGTTGAAAAATACCCAAATGATTTAGAGATAAAAGTAGAACTAAGTAATGCTCTTAATAGCGCGGGTCGTAAAGAAGAAGCACTAGAGATGTTATTTAATGTACTTAAAAAAGATCTTAACTACGCAGATGCAAAACCAACCTATCTAGAAATTATCGCTTCTTTACCTGATGGCGATGCCTTGGCATCTAAGTATCGTCGTAAGTTATATAGTATCTTGTACTAATTAAGAGTTGATTGATAAAAGCGCCACTAAGATTGTGGCTCTTTTTTTTATTTAAAAACTTGCGTATTACCTAATTTCGATAATACTTAAGATCCTCTCGAGAAAAGTTGGCTGTATTTTGTACAGCAAACTGTGTTTTTTACTGCCTTTAGCTTGTTTTTTGCGCGAAAGGTAAGTTTTTAGTAGTTTTCTACAAAAAGTGCTTGCGTTAAAAATCCATCTCCCTATAATGCTCATCCACTGACATGGCGGGCAGCAATGAAAAGCGCTGAACAAAGTGACACAGAGTTAAGTAAAACTTCGGTTTAAAACGGTCTAAAAAGAAAGTTTAAAATTAAGTGTTGAC